>NZ_JBITLX010000024.1:2074-142292 GCF_044465625.1 Actinoplanes sp. NPDC049599 | reverse complement strand
GGCTTCGCGATCCTGATCGGCCGCTGGAAGACACTGCGACACACCACGGTCAGCCCACGCCGGATCGGCGATATCGTCGCCGCCGCGCTGCACCTAACCCACTACGAATACAAATACCTATCCGGATCTTGTTGAGATCAGGTCACTGCGTGGCATGAAGCTTATTGAGCGTTCAGCATCGGACTATAAACTAATGCAGCAGGCCAAGAAGCGAGGAGTACCTAAACGACAGTTGCCAAGCTTTAGAGTTGTGGTTCCAAAGGCTCCTTCGATGATCAACCCCCTGGCCGGCAGCAGCGCTGTCGTAGCTAGTCAGAGCGTGCCCGAGATCGGCGCCGAGCTTCCCATGCCAAACACGGCGGAGGTATACGTGGGAAACCTGCCGTCTACCGTATCGGAAAAGCAATTGACGGAAGCCATTGGAGAGTATTGCGATGTCGAATCGATAAAGTTCCCAGGTCGGACCATCTCAGGAAATGGCGGATTCGCCTTCGTTGTAATATCTCCATCCTCCTCACTTGCGCAAGTCATCAAAGAGATGGACGGCTTGCGCATCGGTGGACGGCGAATTCGCGCGCAAGTGCCAAGAAGAATTTCCGGGGCAACGAAGCCGTAGTCGCAAATCCGCTGATCAGCGGCAACACCGACTCAACGGGATTGGGCAGCTCAGACACATACTTCATCTTGCTGCAAGCTGCTTGATCTACCTTACCGCGACCGCAGCGCCCTGCGGATTCCCGCGTCCAATTACCCGGCGGCGGTCTCGTCGGACGTCTTCAGCGCCTCGTCGATGCGGTGGTAACCGCTTTTCGTCCCACTGGACTGAGTTCGCTCAATTGCTTATCTGCAATCATCAGTTATGGCTGCGCCCGGGCACGGCAACCGCAAGCACCACCAGAAGGCTGCCAACACTAACGAGAAACTTACGGAAGTCAGTAAATTGAAGCGTCGGGATTGCCAGGACCTACCAGCATCTAACCTTACCCAACAGGCGACGACCCTTCCCAACATATCGGGAAGGGTCGTCGTCATTTAAGCTATGGGCACGATTGTTTGAATAGGGGCTGGCGCCCGGCCGGCGACCAACCCTTGCCTATGCAAGCATGCAGCGATTCGGACTAGAGGACGTGAAATTCGCGTTCGCGGCCATCACGAGCCCGAACCACGAACGTCCCGCCGTCTCGGACAGTGTCATGGTAGAGCGCATAAAGTTGAATCGATCTGTTTATGGCATCGGTGCGCGACTCCCCCGTAAATCCGCACACCTCCTCCAGTCGATCCATCACGCGCGCCAGCAGGTTGACCGTTAGCTTCACTGGGCCGCGCCGTCCCCGAGACCTTGGGGGAGCGGTCGGAGGTGGAGTTACGGCCTCAGCATCCTGCGGCGGTGGGGCTTCTAGGTTGGTGGACTTGGATTTGCGCTCGTCCAGCTCGAGGCTCATCGCGGTCTCCTCCAGGTGCGTCACGGTGGCGGCTGGGAGGTTGTTGCCTTACCAGCGCCCTACAAACATCGGTGTATCGCAGGGCCTCATGCCATCATCATGCATCAACGATCAAGGTCATGGTGATCAACTGCCCATCCTTCCATCCTCGGAACTTACCTAAAGACTCCCGGCAGTTCTTCGAATAATGCGAAGAATACTACTAGAAGTCCCCTTGTCGATCACGCTGCGTGCACGTATATGACTCAGAATCTACAAGCTCTACGCCTTCGACTGCGTAGGCAGGCGGCAAGCCGCTCTGCCTGTGACACGGATCACACCATGTCACCGTACGCGCGTTCGAAGGCCTGCATCGGGCGGGTGTACGGCGCGTCGCGGGCGTGTGTACGGGATCCGACAGCCACTCCGGTAGCCTCATCGTCCGGGGGTCAGAGCTGGCGGGGGGTCGGCGCGGACTCGGCGATGGTGACGCGAAAGGCGCAGACGCGTGGAAGAAGGGGGGTCCCGGTGACAAGTTCATCGGGTGGGAATGACGGATTCGGCCTGCCGACAGGTCCTTTAGGACCGAGGTCAGAGGCCGCGTCTGGGGCCGCGGCGGGTGCGACAGCCGCCGAGAGGGTGGACCTCACGGAGGAAGAAGGGCTGTACACCCAGCGCGCTTACGCACGGTTCGGCTTCGGTGACTGGGTTGAAGGCGGCTTCGGTTTTCGCCTGTCCAGCCCTATGACGGTTGTTTTCCTGGCCGTGTTCGGTTGCGTCGGACTCGGATTCTTCGCTTGGGCGATGCGAAGCAGCTCACATCAGGGGTGGATTCTCTTCAGCGTGATGGTCATGGCGATGGCTGTCCTAGCTGGTGCTGTGTGGTTCGCTCGGTACTTGGTGAAGCACGAGAAGCACGGGAAGGCCTGCGTCACCGAAACCCGGGACGCCGCAGGTCATCAGTGCATAACCACAAACAAGACCATCTCGCGGACCTCGGGGTCCAAGCGCAAGCCCAGCGCGCGAGGCAAGGGTCAGCGCGGCCGGTACGGCCGGAACTGATGATCTAGATTCCCGGATCAAATTCTCGATCCCCCCTTGGCGCGCCAAAAGCGTCTCCTTGGGGGGCGACCCTCTCACCGCGGCCCCGCCAGGATCGCGGTTTTGCTGTATTTGACACCGAAGCACGCAGCCTCGACACCGCGCGGCAACGAGCGACTGTCGTCCCGGAATTTCGCTGGTCAGCGACCCACGAGCACCTGTCTTGAAGACCGGTGAGGCGTTCCGCGTCTCCGCGGATTCGAATCCCACGCCCCCCGCTCAGCTCAGCCGATGTCGGAGCGCCCGTCACTACCTGCTGGCGGTCGGTTCCGGCAGGTACCGTGCTGCCCATGCCCATGTCGGCCGAGGAGCTGCGCGACGCGACGTGCATTGCCTGTCCGGCGCAGGTGCTTCGGCTGGGCGAGTTCGACGTCATCGACCGCCCCGGTGCTGGGAGTCGCTACGACCCCGAACTCGGCTACCGGGTGGAAACAGCCACTGACACGGCGGTCTGCGTGCACCCGTACCGGGTCGGCCTGCCGGTTGGCACCTACTGCTCCACGGGGATGCCGGTGCCGGCCGCCACCCAGGATCCGCTGGCACCGACACGTGAAGCGTTGGAGCTGCCTCAGGACGTGGTCGACCTGGAGGCGTGGATCATTGCGGTGTTGCGTGCCGCCGGGCCCGGCCGCATAACCCAGGCGCTGGGCGCCGCCGAGGCCCTGGCCGCCGAACGCTTCGGTGAGCGCGACGTCGTGACCGCCATGCGCCGGGTGCTGACGGTGGAGCTGGCACGCCAGCACTGAATCCCAGGCGTAGAGCCGCCGGTCTAGCATCGGACCCCGTGATCGTATGGCTGAACGGCACCCATGGCGCCGGCAAGACCACGACCAGCAGGCTCGTCCAACCCCTCATCCCCGGCTCTCGTATCTTCGACGCCGAGAAGGTCGGGGAGACGCTCATGGATATCAACCCCGGTCTGCCCGGCACCGACAACTTTCAGCACTGGCCGCCCTGGCGGCAGCTCGTCGTCGATACCGCCCGCCGCGTCCTCGACTACACCGGTGGCGTTCTTGTCATGCCCATGACCGTCCTCGTCGAGCAGTACTGGCGCGAGATCAGCGCCGGCCTCGCCCACCACGCCATCCCGGTCCGGCACTTCGTCCTGCACGCCGACCAGGACACCCTCCGCGCGCGGATCGCGGCTGAGCACCCCGTGCCCTCGCCGTTCCGCCTGCAATACCTCGAGCCCTACGCCGAGGCCGCCCGCACCTGGCTGCACAGCGCCGCCGAGGTTGTCGACACCACGCATCTCACGCCCGCTCAGGCCGCGATGCGGATCGCGGCGGCCGTCACGCCGGCGGGTTGATGATCATTTGGGGGCCCCTGCCGCGGGTTGCCAGTTGGTCGTCCGGGTTGATGAGTTGGCAGCGTTGCAGGCTCAGGCAGCCGCAGCCGATGCAGCCCGTCAGCTGGTCGCGCAGCCTTTCCATGACGGTGATGCGTTCTTCCAGCTTGCGGCGCCATCGGGCGGACAAGCGCGCCCAGTCCGCCTTGGTCGGCGTGCGGTTCTCCGGCAGTTGGGCCAGCGCCTCGCGGATCTCCTCCAGCGAGACGCCCACCTGCTGGGCGATCCGGATGAACGCCACCCGGCGCAGCTCGTGCCGCTCGTAGCGGCGCTGGTTGCCGCCCGTGCGGGTCGAGCGGATCAGGCCCTCCCGCTCGTAGAAGCGCAGCGCCGACTGGGCCACGCCGCTGCGGGCCGCCATGTCGCCGATGGTGAGCAGCTCCACAACCGACTTCCTTGAGTTGAAGTGAACTTTAACTTGCAGGCTGAGGATATGACCACGACAGCGGTAAGACCAGATCTGCTCGGCACCCTGCTGACCCGGCTCACCGGCGACGAGAAGCACGCGCCCAGCGCCCATTCGACGCTTGATGTGCTGTGGGTGCTCTATGACCGGATTCTGCGGGTCTCTCCCGACACCGTGGACGCGCCGGACCGCGATCGGTTCCTGCTCTCCAAGGGGCACGGACCGGCCGGCTACTACGCCGTTCTCGCCGCCAAAGGGTTCTTTCCGGTCGAGTGGCTGGACGATCTCGGCGGGCCGGGGAGCCGGCTCGGGCATCATCCCGACCGGGTGCTGATTCCCGGTGTGGAGATCGGCACCGGGTCGCTGGGGCACGGGCTCGGCCTGGGCGTCGGCACCGCGCTCGGCCTGCGCGCGCAGGGTTATGACGCTCGGACGTTCGTGCTGCTCGGCGACGCCGAGCTGGACGAGGGGTCGAACCACGAGGCCATCGCGTACGCGGCCGCCGCCCGGCTGGATCTGCTCACGGCGATCGTCATCGACAACCAGTCGTCGACGCACGGCTGGCCCGGCGGGATCGCGAGCCGCTTCCCGGGCTGGATGACCTCCCTTGTGGATGGTCGCGATCACGATGCCATCGAGTTCGCCCTGCGGCAGCGGGATCGGGACCGGCCGCACGTCGTCGTCGCCACCGTCGAGAAGAAGGGCTGAGGATCATGCGAGAGACCTTCGTCGCCACCACCACCGCGCTGCTGGAGGAGGACCCGCGGACGGCCGTGGTGCTCGCCGACATCTCCGGGGACGCGTTCGCGCCCGCGCGGCGCAGACATCCGGACCGGGTGATCAACGTCGGCATCCGCGAGCAGCTGATGGCCGGCGTCGCCGGTGGGCTCGCGCTCACCGGGCTGCGGCCGTACGTGCACTCGTACGCGCCGTTTGTGATCGACCGGGCCTACGAGCAGATCAAGCTTGACCTCGGGCACCAGGACGTCGGGGCGGTGCTGGTCAGCATCGGCGCCTCGTACGACGCGTCCAGCGAGGGTTACACCCATCAGTCGCCGGGTGACGTCGCCCTGCTGGACACGCTCGAGGGCTGGACCGTGCACGTGCCGGGCCACCCGGACGAGGTGCCGGCGCTGCTGCGCGCCGCCGCGCGGACCGACGACCGGATCTACGTGCGGCTCTCGTCGCAGCAGAACAATCGGGCGTACGCGCCGACGGACGGCCTCCAGGTGATCCGGCGCGGGTGGGCCGGGGCGCCGGTGGTGCTGGCCGTCGGGCCGATGCTCGACCCGGTGCTCGCCGCCACCGCCGAGCTGGATGTCACGGTCGCGTACACGCTGACGCCGCGGCCGCTCGACACCCGCGGGCTGCGTGACCTGGTCAGCCGCGAGGTCGTGGTGGTGGAGCCGTATCTCGCGGGTACGTCGAGCCGGACGGTGGCGGCGGCGCTCTCCGACGTACCGCATCGGGTTTTGCATCTCGGGGTGGGCCGCGCGGAGCAGCGGCGTTACGGCACCCCCGCCGACCATGCGCGGTGGCACGGCCTGGACCCGGCAGGGTTGCGCGCCTCGATCGGCGCGTTCCTGGCGGCAGGCCGGGCCTAAGCCGCGGCAGGGATCGCGGCGGGGGTGCGGCGCTCGCGGAACACGTGCTTGAGCATGCCGTCGAAGTGCCACACCTGCTCCGGCTCGGCCAGCCGCATCCGGAACCGCTCGCGGACGCCGTCCACCGCGGTCGCCGCGATGTCGACCGCGGCGGAGCGCAGGTCCGGGCTCCAGGTCACGTCGCTCAGGTGCCGCAGGTTGGCGTTCAGGTGCAACCGCAGCCGGTGCAGCACCCGGGTCTCCTGGGTGATCACCAACCGGCGGTACGTGAGCAGTAGTAGGAAGTCTCCGGCGAGCGGCCGGTCCGGACTGACGCACCGGGTGACCAGCACCGTGGCATCGTCGGGCTCCACACAGCGGCGGAGGATGGGCATGTGCCGGCTCACGGTGGCGATCGCGACCCCGGCTTCGGCGGCGGCTGGCAGGAACGTACGGGAGAACACGTCCATGTGGCGTTTAACGGTGGCCGTCCGGGGAAGCATCGGGGAAGTCACGATGAATATCGAATTACAGAAGCTCGACCACCGTGGCGTTGGCCATTCCGCCGCCCTCACACATCGTCTGCAGGCCATACCGGATGTTCGTCCGTCGCATGTGGTGCAGCAGCGTGGTCATGAGCCGCGCGCCGGATCCCCCGAGCGGGTGACCCAGGGCGATCGCGCCGCCGTTCGGGTTGAGCCGGGACGGATCGGCGCCGGTCTCCGCCAGCCAGGCCAGCGGCACGGGCGCAAATGCCTCGTTCACCTCGTACACCCCGATCTCGTCCAGGGTGAGATCCGCCTGGGCGAGCGCCTTCGCGGTGGCCGGGATCGGCGCGGTCAGCATGATCACCGGATCGGCGGCCGCGACCACCGCGGTGTGCACCCGGGCCAGCGGGCGCAGGCCGTGCGCGGCCGCCCAGCGTGAGGTGGTGACGGCCAGGGCGGCGGCGCCGTCGGAGATCTGCGACGCGGAGCCGGCGGTGACCACCCCGTCGGGCTTGAACGGCGTCTTGAGCGCACCGAGCTTCTCCAGCGTGGTGTCCCGCCGGATGCCCTCGTCCCGGGTGACGTCGGCGACCGGGACGATCTCCTCGTCGAACGCGCCGGCGTCCTGCGCCTGCGCGGCCTTGGCGTGGCTGTCCAGCGCGTACTCGTCCAGTTGCCGGCGGCTGAAGCCCCACCGCTCGGCCATCATCTCGGCGCCCACGCCCTGGTTGAACACGGTGCTGCCGTAGCGCTCGGCGATCGCCGTGCCGTACGGGTCGGCGCCGGCCGCGCTGGAACCCATCGGCACCCGGCTCATCGACTCGACGCCGCCGGCCACCACCAGGTCGGCCTGCCCGGACAGCACGGTCGCCACCGCGAAGTGCAGCGCCTGCTGGCTGGACCCGCACTGCCGGTCCATCGTCGTGCCCGGCACCGACTCGGGCCAGCCGGCCGCCAGCACCGCGTTGCGGCCGATGTTCCACGACTGCTCACCGACCTGGGAGACACACCCCCACAGGACGTCGTCGACGTCCGCCGGGTTGATGCCCGTGCGCTCGGCCAGCGCCCGCAACACCACCGCCGACAGGTCCACCGGGTGCACCGGCGCCAGTCCTCCGTTGCGCCGCCCTACCGGCGTCCGCACCGCCCCCACGATCACCGCGTCTCGCATACTGCCGACGGTACGCCGGGCTGCCATAGTGGTGACCATGTCGCCTCTTCAGTGGCGGGTCCGGCCCGTCCTGCCGATCGCCAAGCTGCTCGGCGCGGTGGCCCTGGTGGTGCTGGTCGTGGCGTTCGGCCGGGACGACCCGGTGCAGTGGTTCATCGCGATCGCGGTCGGCGCGGTGCTGATCGGCTGGGCGGCCCGGGACCTGGTCGTCCCGGTCCGGCTGAGCGCGGACACCAGCGGCATCATCCTGGTCACCGGTTTCGCCCGGCGCCGGCACGTGGCCTGGCCGCAGGTCGAACGGGTACGGGTGGACCGCCGCGAACGCCTCGGGCTGCGCAACGCGTTCCTGGAGATCGACACGGGCGAGAGCCTGCACCTGCTGAGCGTGCACGAGCTGGGCACCGACCCGGAAGAGGTCGCCGCGGCGCTGAACGCGTTACGGTCGAATGCCCCGCTTTAGGGGTCGATGACGCCATTCCGGCTCCCCGGACGGAGTGGGCGGTGATGATCTTCCGGTAGCCGCCGCCGTCATCCGCGCCGAGGAATCCCCATGCCTCTCACCCTGCCGACCCGTCCGTCCGCCCCGCCACCGCCCTCGCCGGAGTTCGACGAGGCGCGACCGCCGCTGAGCCGCCGAAAGGCAGTGGCCGGGCTGGCGGCGGCGGTACTGCTGCTGCTGTGCTTCGGCATCGGCGTGGGCACGGACGTCCCGTTGCTGAGGATGGGCTCCGGCCTGCCGAAAGGCGCCCAGACCAGCATTGCCGACAAAGCCGACGCCAATCGGGCCGCCGAGGACCGGGCGACCGCCCGGAAGGTGGCCGCCGCGAAGGACGCCGACGCGCGAGCGGCCGCGGACCGGGCCGCGGCGGCCAGGGCCGCGCAGGTGGCGGCGGCGCGCAAGCGGGTCGTCGCCGTACCGGTCCTGGTCGGGCTCAAGCTGGACGTCGCGATGGACCTGGCGGCCGACGCCGGCCTGACCGCCGTCGACGTCTGCCGGACGCCGGACGGCGACACTCCGCTGTGGTGGTCCAACTGGCGCATCACCGGTCAGGACGTGCCGCCCGGCACCCGGGTCGACGCCGATGAACGGGTCTGCGTCTCCGCGGCGAAGTGACCCGGGTCAGATCATCAGGGCCGCGGTGCGGTAGATCGCCAGCGCCAGCAGCAGCACCAGGACCGCCGCACAGCCGATGCCCTGGACCAGCGTGCGCCGGTCCTTCGGCGCGTACGCCAGGATGGCCGCCACCACCGCACCCACGACCAGGCCGCCGAGGTGGCCCGCGACCGAGATGTTCGAGATCACGAACGTGAAGATCACGTTGATGACGATGATCGGCAGGATCGGCGCGACGCTGAGGTTCAGCCGCTTGAGCACCACGAAGATGCCCGCCATCAGGCCGAACACCGCGGTCGAGGCGCCCGCCGTCATGGAGTTCGGCGCGGCGAACAGGTATGCCGCCACGTTGCCGCCGAGACCGGCCAGCAGGTAGAGGGCGAGGAAGCGGG
This sequence comes from Actinoplanes sp. NPDC049599, assembly GCF_044465625.1. NCBI lineage: Bacteria > Bacillati > Actinomycetota > Actinomycetes > Micromonosporales > Micromonosporaceae > Actinoplanes > Actinoplanes sp. NPDC049599. The sequence continues at coordinate 133,268 of NZ_JBITLX010000024.1, read as the reverse complement.
CCGGGCCCAGCGCCCGTTCGAGCTCGCGCCCGAGGATCCAGAGCGCGTACATGTTCATCAGCAGGTGCAGGACGCCGTAGTGCAGGAACATCGCGGTGAACAGGCGATACCACTCGCCCTGCGCGATGCCGTGCGGGACCACGTCACCGGCCGGGCCGTACACGGCCGAGCCGAGCACCGCACCCCACTCGGTGAGCGGGGTGCCGCCACCCAGCAGGCCGCCCCAGCCACCGCCGGCCACCGCGTTCGCGCCGCCGCTCAGGATCGAGACGAGCATCACGACCACGTTGATGCCGACGAGCGCCTTGGTGGTCGTGCCCGCGCGGCCGGCCACGCTCCCGCCGAAGGCGGTACGGACCGGCCGCTGCGTGCGCTTGCCCTGGGCAACGCACTCCGGGCACTGATGACCGACCGAGGCCTCGTTCATGCAGTCCGGGCAGATCGGCCGCTCGCAACGGGTGCAACGGACGTAGGTCTCCTTCGACGGGTGTCGGTAGCAGACCGGCGCCGTCACCGGAGACTCACTCATGCGGCAACGATACCCGGACGGGGTAACACGCTACGCGCGCTCGATCTCCACCCGCTCCACCACGACGTCCTCGCGCGGACGGTCGCCGGGGCCGGTAGGCGTGGTCGCGATCGAGTCGACGACCTTGGCCGACTGCTCGTCGGCGACCTGGCCGAAGATCGTGTGCCGCCGGTTCAGGTGCGGGGTGGGGCTGACCGTGATGAAGAACTGCGAGCCGTTCGTGCCCGGGCCGGCGTTCGCCATGGCGAGCAGGTACGGGCGGTCGAACTGCAGGTCGGGGTGGAACTCGTCGGCGAACTGGAAGCCCGGGCCGCCACGGCCGGTGCCGGTCGGGTCGCCGAGCTGGACCATGAAGCCGGCGATCACGCGGTGCGAGATCGTGCCGTCGTAGTACGGGCCGCTGCCCTTCTGGCCGGTCCGCGGGTCGACGTAGTCCTTGGTGCCCTCCGCGAGCTCCACGAAGTTGCGCACGGTCGCCGGCGCGTGGTCCGGGAAGAGCTGGAGCCGGATCGGGCCGTGATTGGTGTGCAGGGTGGCGTAAAGAGTCTCGGCCACGGGTACTCCCATCAGTGTCGCGGTCGCCGGTCCGCTACGTCGGGATCGGCGCTGGACAGTTCTTTGCAGTTCGGATCCTCCCCCATGTGTCTGATCCGGCTACGCGGGGGTACCCAAGAGGGCAACATGACGTGGGAGAGAACCACAGGAGGTGGGCACTGGTGTTCGCAACGATGCGACGGAAGAACCGCAGCGCGAAGATGAAGAGCGAGCTCGGCCAGAGCGTTGATCACTTCAAGCGTGCGGCCTCGATCGCCGCGCAGGAGACCAGCGCGACCGTGGGTCCCAAGTTCTACGCCGCCCGGGACCGCGTGCAGCCGACGGCCGTCAAGGCCAAGGATGCCGCGTCGAGCAGCTGGGAAAGCGCCCTCGCGACGCTGACTCCGCTGGTCTCTGCCGCGACCGTCAAGGCGCAGCAGGTGAGCAACAGCACGGCCAAGGTGAGCCGCAAGGACGTCAAGGCCGCCAAGAAGGACGCGAAGAAGAACGCGCGGAAGCTCGAGAAGCGCGCCAACAAGACGCTGGGCCGCAAGCAGAAGAGCCGTTCGGGCGCCAAGCTCGGCGGGCTGCTGCTGGCCGGCGCCGCGGTCGGCGCGGTCGGTGCCTTCGCGGTGCGCAAGCGCCGCCAGGAGCAGTGGGACGAGTACGACCCCACTCCGATCACCCCGGCGACGACGCGCACCACCGGAACCGACGACGCCACGTTCGCGCCCGCCGACCTGTCGGGCCCGACGGGCATCGTCAAGCCGGTGGACGAGACCGCGCCGGCCGTCGAGGTGAACGTCGACACGGCGGACCAGACCTCGTCCGCGCAGCACACGCCGAAGGTGGCCAAGATGGCCAGCGGAAGCGGCAGCGGCCAGAACAACAAGAACTGACCCCGGTCACGCAGCAGGTGCAGGCGGGTGGGCGCTCCGCAGGGAGCCGTCCGCCCGCCTTCGCGCTGTCTACTCCTCGGCGGAGTCGCTCTGCCGGGCGCGTTCCGGATCCAGCGCCGGACCCTGCGGCAGCAGCGCGACCAGCTGGCCCGGGATCGCCACCGGCGTGACACCGGCGTAGCCCAGCCGGGGCAGCAGGTCGCGGCCGGCCAGCGGGAAGCGCCGGCCGGTGTCCGTGACGATGCTGACCGTGCCGCTGCCGGCGGGCGCCGTCGGCGAGGCGGCCGCGACCACGAGCGCACCCTTGCCCCGGGGCACGTGCACCAGGTCGGCCTGCACCCCGCCGGGCACGGCCGCCGCGCCGGTGACCGGGCTACCGGCGGGCGTGGTCGGGCCCAGCCGGATGCTGATCGCGTCCTGCTGCTTGCCGCCGTCGACCGTGAGGCAGACCTGCTCCGGGCCGTTGAGCAGCACCGGGACCGCCGGCGGGAAGCCCGCGGCGCCGGCTTCCGTGACGATCTGGGTCTGCGAGCGCGGCAGGTTGCTGTAGACGTTGAGGCTCATCGCCTGCAGCCCGTACGTCTCGGGTTCGGCCCGCATCAGCAGGGCCTGCACCACCGTGAGGTCCGCCACGCCGTCGCGGAGCACGACGCCCCACTTGTCCGGACCGCCGGAGTCACCGGTGATCTGCAGGAGCTGGCCGATGTCCAGGTCGTTGATCGTCGGCGACGGGTCACCCAGGTCGTCGATCGCCGGCGGCGCGAGGTTCGGCCCGATCGGCACCGCGTTGATCCAGGCCGCCGCGACCGGCAGCGGCTGCTGGGTCCAGCCGAAGAAGGTCTGGGTCTGCTGGAGCCGCCCGGCCGGGATCGGGAACCGCTTGTTGTTGTAGACCAGATAGGTGCGCCGGGCCGGGTCGGCGACCAGCAGCCCGCGCAGGTCACCGGCGGGGGTGTCGGCCCGCGGCACGGGCAGCACGGTGCCGTCGACCGGCCGGTCACCGACCATCAGCAGGCTCCGCGCCGGGGCACCGGAGCCGGAATCCGCCGGGCTCCGCGAGCAGACCGTCCACACCGGGTCGGCGAGTCCGCCCTTGGCGGCCGGCAGCGAGTCGGGCGCGTCCGGGATGCCGAGCGGGTCACCGAGCGGCACCTTGGCCAGGCTCTGCGCCGAGGCCTCCACCATCTTCGGCGCGGTGCCGCCGGCGATCAGCAGGGCCGAGCTGTAGTTGAGCACCGGGTGCATCCGGTCGTCGGACTTCAGGTAGACGAACCGGGCGCCCGAGCCCTTCTCCAGGAAGACCACGGCCTCGTTCCGCGGCTCGACCGTGCTGCGGCCCTTGAGCAGGCCGTAGACCGCCGCGCCGCCGACCGCGAGGGCGGCGACGACCAGGCTGATCAGGGCGGCGCTGCCGGCCCGGCGCAACGGGGAGCGGTGCGGATCGGGGTCGTGACTGACCAGCGCGGCCACCACCCGCTGCTGCGAGTACTGGTACGAGTGCAGCTGGTCCTGGCGTGACGGCACGTTCGTCACTGTAAAGGCTGGTGGGGGCCCGCGGGGGGCCGGTCAGAGCCAGCCGTTGCGGCGGAACGCCCGGTAGAGCAGCACCGAGACACCCAGCATGAGCAGGAAGACGACCGGGTAGCCGTACTGCCACTTCTGCTCGGGCATGTGCAGGAAGTTCATGCCCTCGACCCCGGCCACCGCGGTCCACACCGTGGCGATACCGGCCCAGGCGGCGATCTTGCGCATGTCGTTGTTCTGGTCGACGGTGACCTGGGCCAGCCGGGCCTGCAGGATCGAGTTCAGCAGGTCGTCGTACGAGGACACCTGCTCCACCGTGCGGGTCAGGTGGTCCTGCACGTCCCGGAAGTAGCGGCGGATCTCCTTGGGCACCAGCCGGCTCTGCGGCGCGGTGATCGTCGCCAGCGGCCGCTGCAACGGCACCACCGCCCGGCGGAACTCCACGATCTCCCGCTTCATCTGGTAGATCTGCTGCACCGGGCTGCCGCTGTCGCGGGAGAAGGCGCCCTCCTCGATGATGTCGAGGTCGGCCTCCACCCGGTCGGCGACCTCCATGTACGCGTCCACCACCCGGTCGGTCACCGCGTAGGCGACGGCCCACGGCCCCTGTGCGAGCAGCACGCCGCGCGCTTCCATGTCGGCGCGCACCGGTGCCAGCCGGGAGGCGTCGCCGTGCCGGACCGTGATGACGAAGCGCTCGCCGACGAAGATCATCATCTGGCCGGTCTCGACCACCTGCGAGTTCTCGGTCAGCTCGCGGTGCGGCACGTAGCGGGCGGTGCGCAGCACCAGGAAGTGCACCGAGCCGAACTGCTCCAGCTTGGGCCGCTGCTCCGCCTTGACCGCGTCCTCCACGGCGAGTTCGTGCAGGTCGTAGGTGCGCGCGACGGCGGCCATCTCGGCCTCGGTGGGCTCGTGCAGGCCCAGCCAGACGAACGCGTTCTCGCGACCGCACGCCTCGCGCAGCGCCGCGTCCGGGGTGAAGTCACCGGGCTCGCGCTTGCCGTCGACGTAGACGCCGCAGTCGACCACGGCGGTGCCGGAGTAGGCCTGGCCCGGCTCGTCGGGCCGGCCGTCGACGGTGCCGAGGAAGCGGTTCATGGCGCGGACGGGGGCGGTCCAGGCCCGGGACAGCGATCGGTTGACGCCGGTGGTCCGGCTCCGGCTCAGGCTGCTCTCGCTCATGACTGCCTCCCCCAAGGGTGATGTCGGCGCGGCCCGCGAAGTGAGGCCCGCCCGAGGCTACGCCCGTTACGGTGCCCGGCCGCGCGGCGGACATGCCGGCGCCGGGTGGCGCCGGGCGGACCGGCCGCATTTCGGGGGGTGAAGGTGCGATCGGCCCGCCCGGCGCCGGGGGGCGGGGGTGGGTGTCAACGCATCAGACTGCATGGTCATGCAGTCGGTGCAGCAGCATTGTGAGCCGAACGCCGGTCCCGGCGGAAACCCGGAACCGGCGTCAGCGGCACTGTGTCGGAAACCCGACAGTCGAGCAGGTATCAGGCGGCGACCTCGTTGATGGCCGCGGCGAGCCGGCGGACACCCTCGTCGATCTGGTCGACGGTGACCGCGGAGAACGCCAGGCGCACCGAGGACTTGCCGCCGTCCAGCAGGAAGTCGCTGCCCTTGACGATGGCGACGCCCTTCTTCATGGCCGCCGGGAACAGCTTGTCGACGTCCACCGACGCCGGCAGGTCCACCCAGAGGAAGTAGCCGCCGTCGGGCTCGGTGAAGGTGGCGCCCGGGATGTGCTCCCGCAGGGAGGCGGCCAGCACCTGGGCCCGCTCGGCGAGCGCGGCGCTGACGGTCTGCACCGAGCGGTCGATGTCACCGGAGACGCAGAACTGGTGCACGATCGCCTCGGAGACCATGCCGGGCGAGATGTAGAGGTTGGTGGCCTTCTTGGCGATGGCGTCGATCAGCGCGGCCGGGCCGACCAGGTAACCGACCCGGACACCGGGGCACACCGTCTTGGTGAAGCTGGAGGCGTGCACGACCACGTTCTCCGTGTCCATCGACAGCATCGACGGCAGGGCGTCACCGCGGAAGCGGATGTCGACGTACGGGTCGTCCTCGAAGATCGTGAAGCCGTACTCGACGGCCAGGCTCAGCAGCGCCTGCCGCTTCTCCAGCGACAGCGTCACGCCGGCCGGGTTCTGGTAGTTCGGGATGATGTGCGCGAGCTTGGGGCGCAGGCCCGCCTCGAGCATGCCCTTGAGCTCGGCGACGTCGATGCCGTCCGGCTCGATCGTCACCTGGTGCACCTTGCCGCCCAGGTTCTGCAGGTTGAGCAGGGTGCGGTCGTAGGTCGGCTTCTCCACGATCACGTCGTCACCGGCCTTGACCAGGTGGGTGAAGAGGAACGCGTCGGCCTGCAGCGATCCGTTCGTCACGATGACCTGGTCGGGGGAGACCCCGTGCTTGTCGGCGATCCACTTGCGCAACGGGACGTAACCGACGGAGGTGCCGTAGGCCGTCACGCCGGCCGGATCGGCCTCGAAGGCGCGTACGGCGGCGGCCTTGAGGCCCTCGACGTCGACGATGTCCAGGGACGGAGCCCCTCTGGCGAACGAGATCAGCTGCTCAGCGGTCATGCCTCAAGCTTACGAGCAGGCTCTGTGCGATTTTCCGCGCGTACCCCGGCCGCGTCACGCTCTCGTCGCGGGCGACGCCGGCCGCATTTTCTTTCAGCGCCGGTCGTCGGCGCGCAAGCTTTTACCGATCCCGAGGGGTTCCCGGTCCTCCACCCTCCCGGTATGTGAACCCACCGCTATCCTCGGCTGGCACGCCCCTCACTCGGAAGGAACCACCCCATGATCGGTCTGGTACTCGCCGCCGGCGCCGGACGCAGGCTGCGTCCGTACACCGACACGCTGCCGAAGGCGCTCGTCCCCGTGGACGGGGAGACCACCATCATGGATATCTCGTTGCGCAACCTCGCGGCCGCGGGCCTCACCGACGTGACCATCGTCGTCGGTTACTGCGCCGGCGCGGTGGAGGAGCGCAAGGACGCCTTCGAGCAGAAGTACGGCGTGAAGATCTCCCTCGTGCACAACGACAAGGCGGAGGAGTGGAACAACGCCTACTCACTGTGGCTGGCGCGTGACCACTTCGCCCAGGGCGCACTGCTCGTGAACGGCGACACCGTGCACCCGGTGAGCGTGGAGCAGACCCTGCTCGCCAACCGTGGCGCCGGCATCCTGCTCGCTATCGACAATGTGAAGAAGCTTGCTGACGAGGAGATGAAGGCAGTCTTCTCCGCAGATGGCCGGCTCACCAAAATCACGAAGCTGATGGAGCCGTCCGAGGCCTCGGGCGAGTACATCGGCGCCACGATCATCGAGACCGACGCCGCCGCCGCGCTGGCCGACGCGCTGAAGGCGACCTTCGAGCGCAACCCCGACCTCTACTACGAGGACGGCTACCAGGAGTACGCGAACCGCGGTGGCGAGATCCGCGGCGCCGCGATCGGTGACATCCCCTGGGTCGAGGTGGACAACCACGACGACCTCGCCAAGGCTCGGGACATCGCATGCCGTTACTAGCCCGCAGCGTTCAGACGCCACTGCACATCGACGTCCGGCGGGGGGCCGTCGCGGACCTGGGCCGGATCCTGGCCGACGGCCGGATCTCCGCCGGCGGTGACGTGGCGGTGGTGGTCGGCCCCGGGCAGGGTCAACGGATCGCCGAACTGATCCAACCCTCCCTGCGGTCGGCCGACATCTACACCACCGTCGGTGGCACCCTGGACGCGGCGATCGAGCTGGGCGGGAAACTCCGATCTCGGTCCTACGACGCGGTTGTGGCGATTGGTGGGGGCAAAACAGTCGATACTGCGAAATATGCGGCGACACGCTATGCCCTTCCCATGGTCTCCGTCGCTACCAGCCTGGCCAACGACGGCGTCGCGTCGCCGGTGGCGAGCCTGATCCACGACGGCATCAAGCGCTCCTACGGTGTGCACATCCCGCTGGCCGTCGTTGTTGATCTTGACTTCGTGGAGAACGGGCCGGAGCGGGTCAACCGGGCCGGCATCGGCGACGTGATCAGCAACATCAGCGCGCTGGCCGACTGGGACCTGGGCCGCGAGGTGCGCGGCGAGCCGGTCGACGGCCTGGCGGCGTCGCTCGCCCGGATGGGCGCCGAGGCAGTGCTGACCATGCCGGGTGACATGACCGACGACGCCTTTGTCACCGTGCTGGCCGAGGCGCTGATCTCCAGCGGGCTCGCCATGGCCGTGTGCGGCAGCAGCCGGCCGTGCAGCGGCGGCTGTCACGAGATCATCCACGCGGCGGACACGCTGTTCCCGGGCACCGCCTCGCACGGCGAGCTGGCCGGGCTGGGCGCGCTGTTCTGCACGTTCCTGCGCGGCGACGAGCGCCGCTTCGCGCAGATGTCCGATTGTCTGGTGCGCCACCAGCTGCCGCGCACGGCGGCCGACGTGGGCCTCAATTCCGACCAGTTCGTCGACGTCGTCGACTTCGCGCCGAAGACCCGACCGGACCGCTACACGATCCTGGAACACCTCGCGCTGTCACCCGACGAGATCCGTAGGAAGCTGGCCGAATATGACGACGCCGTCGCCAGCCGCTGAGCCGACCGTGGACCGCCCACCCACCGCCGCCGACTACTACGGGGTCAACCGTGGGGGCGGGCTGTTCAGCGAGGCGATCAGCCAGCGGATCGGCGCCCGGATCGCGGTGTTCGCCCACAAGCACCGGCTCGCGCCGACCGTGCTCACCGTCGCGAACCTCGGCCTGAGCTGCCTGGTCTCGTTCGTCGTGGTGGCGGCGGCCGGGCCGGTCGCGGAGGACCGGGTGTGGGCCTGGCCGGTCGGCCTGCTCGCGCTGCTCGGCTGGCAGTTCGCGTACGCGCTGGACTGCTCGGACGGCCAGCTGGCCCGGGTGACCGGCCAGACCAGCGCCGCGGGCGGGCGGGTCGACGTGCTGTGCGACGTGGCCGGGCAGATCGCCCTGGTGGCCGCGCTGTCGGCGGTGGCCGAGGCGCAGGTGCCGGAGACGCCGGCCTGGCTGGTGGCGGCCTTCGCGGGCACCTGGATGGTCAACCTGGTCACCTCGGTGATGCAGACCGGCGGCCAGGCCGCCAGCATGGTCACCAGCAAGTCGATCCCGGTCCGGCTGGTCAAGCTGGTCCGCGACTACGGTGCGGTGATCGCGCTGGCCGGCGTGGTGCTCACCGTGGCGCCACAGTGGACGATTTTTGTGATCGGCGCGTTCACGCTGGTCAACGGCGCGTTCTTGGCCGCCAGCATCGCCTTCTCCGGCCGGTCGGCGCTCAAGGGCTGAGCCCGGGCCGGCTCACACCCGCACCGGGATGGCGGCGGACGTGCCCAGCACCTTGCCGCCGCTGTCCAGCGCCTCGGCCACCACGTATTCCGGCGTGCCGGGCAGCGTCAGCATCGTCTCGAAGCCGGTCCGGTCCGCCTCCACGCTCTCGGTGAGCGCCCGCGGCTGACCGCCGGCCCGGGCCCGCCACTTGGCGACCTTCGTGCTGCCGTTCCAGCTCGCGCTGACCACCACGTTGCCGCCGTCGACGTGCAGGCCCAGGGCGGGCTGGTCCAGCGGCGCGCCGGCCCACTCGGCCTTGTAGGCCCGGTACGACTGGTTGTCGAGCGGCAGATGGCCGTCCAGTCGCACGGTGCCGTCGGGGGCGTACTCGGTGAACCAGGGCGACTGGCCCCAGCCGATGAACGAGCCGCCGTCGGCCAGCTCGCGGAAGTTGCCCTGGGTCGGCGCGGAGATCTTCGTCGGGTGCAGGAACTCCTTGCCGAAGGTGACCGTCCGGGCCGACTCGTCCACTGTGAAGATGAGGCCGCGGGACTGCTCGCGTTCCTTGGTGACCCCGGCGCCGTTGTCGAAGACGCTGTAGGAGCCGTCGCGCCGCCGCCGGAAGTCGTGCTGCCAGCTGAAGGCCGACTTCTCGTCGACCCGCAGATCGGACTTCCTGCCGCCGATCCGCCAGATCACCTCGCCGGTCCGCCGGTCGATCTTGTACGCGGTCCAGGTGTGCCGCGCCGACACCAGCAGGTTCCCGTCCGCGTCGAGCCCGACCGAGTTGGCGTGGAAGTAGTCGTACGGCAGGTGCGCGGACTCCCCGGCCGGCAGCGGCGCGTACGACTCGTCGAGGCCCACGTGGTCACGGGCCCGCCACTCGAAGAGCCGCCGGCCGGTCCTGATGTCGACCTCCTGGAGCACCCCGTCGTGCAGCACCCCGTCGGCCGGCCCGCCCAGCGCGGCCAGGTCGTACGGGACCGGGTCGTAGACCCAGAAGAGCGCGGTGTCGTCCGGGGTGATGACGAAGTCGTGCTGGTCGGCCTGTTCCGAGCCGGCCGCCCGCACCCGGCTCAGCTCCCGGTACGAGGTGTCCGCGATGACGAACTCGCCCTGACCGACGCCCTGCCCACCGGTGCCGCCGATGGTCCCTTCCCACCAGGTCAGCACGGGTTTGTTCCGATACCGCTGGACCTTGAAGTCGATCGCCACGGTGGCCGGGTCGGGCACCTTGCGGAACCAGACCGGCGAACCCTTCTCGTCCACCAGCAGCGGACCCCACAGCCCGGTGCCCGACGCCGGGGTCAGGAAGATGAGGCCGGGAGCGGTGGCGTTGGCCGGCGTCGTGATCGTGACGTCCGGCAGCGCGCGCAGGTCGGGGCGCGAACGGTACTTCGCGGGGGCGGGCTGGGCAGCAGCCGCCGGCGGAGCCGCGTCCTTGTCGGCGATCACGAACCCGGCCCCGGCGCCCGCGGCGGTGCAGACCACGGCGCCGCCCACGCCCAGCAGGACGTTGCGGCGCGAAACTTTGGCATCCGTCACGGGAATCAGCATTCCCCGAACCGATGCCGATCTATCTGGGCGCGGCGTGGGAATTCGCTGGGAGACCCGTGTAGATGCCGATCAGCCGCCGGGTCACCACGTCGGGGTGGAACGCCCGCAGATACCTGTCCCGGGCGGCCGGCGCGACGGCGGCGGCGTCCACCCGCGCGATCGGCAGGGCCGTGGCCAGCGTCGCCGGGTCGGGCCGGACCGCCCAGCCGGCCGGCGCGACGGTCTCGCCGATCCCGAGCAGGTACGGGATCCCGCCGACGTCGGTGCCGAGCACCGGCCGGCCCGCGGCCATCGCCTCCAGGATCACCGTCGGCAGCACGTCGTCCCAGGTCGGCACGGCCACGATCACCGACGCGGCGCGGCGGGCGGATTCCATGCCCGCGCGGTCCAGCGGGCCCAGGTAGGTGACGTCGGTGCGTTCGGCCGCGACCTGCTCGGCCAGCGGGCGCAACTCCCCGTCGCCGGCGATGCGCAGCTGCCCCAGCGTGCCGTCCGGGTGCCGCCGCCAGGCGTCGAGCAGCAGCCCGAGGCCCTTCTCCGGGGAGAGCCGGGCGGCATAGAGGAAACCGTCGCCGAGCGGCGCCGGCTCGCCGGGGTCGGGCAGGCCGTTCGGCTTGACCACGATGCGGTCGTCCGGGATGCCGTAGTTCCGCAGGTGGTCGGCGATCCGGCCGGTCAACGCGATGTAGCGGTCCACCGACTTCCAGGTCGGCCGGTGCACGGCCAGCGTGGTCGCCATCAGCGCGCTCTGCGCCGCGGAACCGCGGTAGCACTTGTGCACCACGGCCGGCCAGCCCAGCACCTTGCCACGGCAGTCGTGGCAGTTGTGGCCGTCCCGGAAATAGAGACCGGACGAGCACACCTGCCGATAGTTGTGCACGGTCTGCACGACCGGCACGCCATGCGCGTGCGCGGTCTGCACGACCGCAGGCGACAGCAACGGGTACGGGTTGTGCAGGTGCAGCACGTCGGGGCGCTCGCGGCGGAGCAGCTCGGCGAGGTCCCGCTGGGCGGCCCGGCCGAAGATCGGCGAGAGCGGCAGCAGGGCCTTCTGTGCCAGCGGCAGCTCACCGATCGAGTCGGACGAGCGCTGGAACGGCAGCACCTCGATCCCGGCGGCCGTGAGCTGCGCGATCTCCGTGTCGACGATGACGTTCTCGCCGGACGGGATGGCCTCGCGATATCTGTTGTGCGCTACGACGACCTTCACGCCGGGAAACGCTACCGTTGAGGGCGTGCCGGAGCTTCCCGAGGTCGAGGCGCTCGCTGCTTATCTGCGGGAGCGTGCGGTCGGCCGTACCGTCCAGCGTTTTGAGGTCTCGTCGTTCAGCGCGCTGAAGACGTACGACCCGCCCGCGTCCGCCGTCGCCGGGCTGGTCGTCACGGCCGCCGGCCGGCACGGCAAGTTCCTGGACCTGAGCCTCGGCACTGAGCTGCACCTGGTCGTGCACCTGGCCCGGGCCGGCTGGCTGCACTACCGGGAGTCGTTCAAGTCGCCCGCCCCGCTCAAGCCGGGCAGCGGCCCGATCGCGATCCGGGTACGCCTCGACGACGAGTCCGGCTTCGACCTCACCGAGGCCGGCACCCAGAAGTCGCTGGCGGCCTACCTGGTGCGGGACCCCGCCCAGGTCCCGGGCGTGTCGCGGCTCGGGCCGGACGCGCTGGCGGTCGACCGCGACCAGTTCGCCGAGCGGCTGCGCAGCCGCAGCGGCCAGGTCAAGGGCGTGCTCACCGACCAGGAGGTGCTGGCCGGCATCGGCAACGCGTACTCCGACGAGATCCTGCACGTGGCGAAGCTGTCGCCGTTCGCGTTGACCAGCAAGCTCAGCGACGAGCAGCTCACCACGCTGTTCGAGGCCATGCGCCAGGTGGAGACCGACGCCGTGACCCGGTCGGTGGGCCAGAAGGCGGCCGAGCTCAAGGGTGAGAAGCGCGCCGGCATGCGGGTGCACGCCCGCACCGGGCTGCCCTGCCCGGTCTGCGGCGACACCGTCCGCGAGGTCTCCTTCGCCGACAAGAGCCTGCAGTACTGCCCGACCTGCCAGACGGGTGGAAAGCCACTGGCCGATCGTCGGCTGTCCAAGTTGATCCGATAGTCACTCAGCGTGCACAAGCCGTCTCTCGGGGGAAAGCGGGCACAACGTCCACTTCTTCTGGGCGCTTCCATCGGTATAGTGGCCCGGTCCCACGCTTCGTGCGCGGCGCGCCAGGGACCGGCGGCCCCGCCGGAGCCCCCAGGGCCGTGGCAGTGCGTAATGTTCTCGGTGTGGGCGGTACGTGATGCGGGAGGACGTAGGCGAGGTGACCACAAGCCTCCATCGCCCGGAAACCAGCAAGAGCCGGAGCGGCATGCCGTACGAGAGTTACGAGTGGCAACAGGAGCCGCCGCCCAGTAACGGCGTTCCCCGATCGGCCTGGACCCGTTCGCACCGGCGACTGTCGCGCTGGCACCGGCCGTACACCCTGATCCTGATCATCATGGATTTCCTGTCGGCGATCCTGGCGAGTTATTTCGCCGTCACCTTCATCCAGAAGGCCAGCTCGGGTTTCCAGGGCCGCGAGAACATCTTCTATTTCGTCGCCTTCGTCGCCCTCCCGCTGGGCTGGCTCGCCATCCTCTGGGCCAACGGCAGCTACGACCGCCGTTACCTGGGCCTGGGCAGCGAAGAGTTCAAACGGGTCGTCCGCTCCTCGATCACGGTCGTGGCCGCGGTCTCGCTGCTGGCCTTCGGCACCCGCACCCAGCTCTCCCGCGCGACGGTCGCCTACGTCTGCGTCGCCGCCCTGATCTTCATCCTGTTCTGCCGCTACTCGGCCCGCCAGGTGCTGCACGTGGCCCGCCGCCGCACCGGGCACGGCGCGCACCGGATGATCCTGATGGGCACCCTGCCGGAAGCGCTCGAGGTCTACACGGCGGTCACCCGCAGCCCCGCGGCCGGCCTGATCCCGGTCGCGATCCACCTCACCGACGGCTATTCGGCCGCCCGCGGCATAGAAACGCCCGTACCGGTCTACGCCGGCCGCGACGTGCTGGCCCTGGTCCGCGAGGTCGGCGGCGACACGATCGCGGTCTGCGGCTCGGCCAGCGCCGAGCCGGGCGAGCTGCGCCGGCTGGCCTGGGCGCTGGAGGGCACCGGCGTCGACCTGGTGGTCGCCCCGCAGCTCACCGACATCGCCGGCCCGCGCGTGCACATCCGCCCGATCGAGGGCCTGCCGCTGCTGCACGTCGAGGAGCCGACCCTGTCCGGCCCCGGCTGGCTGGCGAAGAACCTGCTCGACCGGGTGGCGGCCTTCTTCGGGCTGCTCGTGCTCGCACCGGTCCTGGCCGTGATCGCCATCGGCATCAAGATGGCCAGCCCCGGCCCGGTCTTCTTCCGCCAGCCCCGGGTCGGCCACGAGGGCCGCACCTTCCGGGTGTGGAAGTTCCGGACCATGGACGTGGACGCCGAGGAGCGCAAGGCCACGCTGGAGGAGCTCAACGAGGCCGACGGCATGCTCTTCAAGATGAAGGAGGATCCCCGGATCTTCCGGTTCGGCAGCAAGCTGCGCGGCAGCTCACTGGACGAGCTCCCGCAGCTGATCAACGTGCTGAAGGGCGAGATGTCGCTGGTCGGCCCGCGCCCGCTGCCCGCCGACGACGGCGACTACCTGGGCGACGTCCGCCGGCGGCTGCTGGTGCGGCCGGGAATAACGGGTCTGTGGCAGGTGTCGGGCCGCTCGGACCTGTCCTGGGACGAGGCGGTCCGGCTGGACCTCTACTACGTCGACAACTGGTCGCTCACCTACGACCTGGGCATCCTGTGGCGCACGATCTGGGTGGTCCTGAAGCGCAAGGGCGCCTACTAGGCGTGTTTCGCAGTCGTGCCGGCCGGTCTGAGGTCTAGGAGCAAAATTCTCCGTTCGTGCCTGGTTGCATGGCACTGACCGTCGCTCCCGCCGAACGCAGGCTGCTTGCACAATTTCTATCCGTCGCCGGCTGGTTGCAGGGCTTCCCTCCGGCGCCCGCCGGCTGCGCTTGAGTCCGGCGGTCCCCCGACCTTGACCGACCCTCCACCGCCGCCTCCAGCTACGTCACGCCTCGCCGCGGCCTGACCTTGGCACGGTCTGATGCAGGGAGCTGCCCCGGGCTCTCCAAGGTCTACTCGGATTCCCCGAGCGCGGCCCGGCGGCCGCCGGGCCGCGCCGGCGCCCAACCGCGCCACCGCCCCGTCGCCCCACCGCGCCGTCGCCCCGTCGCCCCCACCGTGCCAACGTCCCGTCTCCTGCCGCGCCACCGCCCCACCGCGATCGCTGCAATCTTGAAGAGTGCGGGTGCGGAGGAGTCTTTTGCGTGGTTGGTGTATCGGGCGATGGCAATAGCCCGCCGGAGTGACGTGGGCCGCGCGCCGACCGCCACCGACGCGCAAGATTTCGATCTTGTTGAATTGGTGTGAGCTCCGAACCTCAAGTCCACAAGATCGACAATTCACTGCCCGCTTCGTGACTTTTACGCCCTTTGTTCCCATAGGATTCCTGCGATGTGAGAATCCTGCTCAATATGTGGGCAAGTGCTGCGGGTTCGGCGGTGGGCAGGCCTCCGGCAATGCTTGGCGCGGCCGTTCGGCGCGGCAGAAGCGTGTCGCCCGTCCGGGGGATGGCGATCGATCATCACAACAGCCATGCAAAAGACTCGGAGCTAACCAGAGGTCAACAACATCCACGCACCACAGGCGACGAATCGCCCATACCATTACTTATGAGCTTCGCTGGCTCGCTTTGAAGGGTGGCAACAGCCGCTCGATCGGCGGGAGCGACGGTCAACGCCATGCACCCACATACGACCTGGTCGTGAATTTGACCTTGATTCGCCCCTCACCGAAACCTCCCGCTGGCAATTCCGGAACATTCCGGTCAGGATGCGTGCGTGGCTGGTCAGATCGGTAGTGCGCTCGCGGTTCTTGCCGTGCTCGCCGCGCTGGTCGGCGCCGTCGCCGCGGTGCTGCGGTTGCGGGCTCGGCGGGGTATCGCCACCGCCGGGCAGCGGGCCACCTACGACGTGCTGCACACCGCTTCGCTGGCTGCCGAGCCGCTGCGGACCGGGCTCACCCCCGCGTCGGCCGCCAAGGCCGCCCGGCATCTGCGGCGGCTGGTCGGCGCGCCCGGGCTCACCGTGGCCGACGGTGATCACTGCCTGGCCGTTGACGGGCGCGGGGGACACCACAATGTCCAGTTTGTCGCGGTGGCGGCGCGGGCGGTGCAGGCCAACCGGTCGATCGTGCTCGGCGCTGCCGACCTGCCCTGCGACCGGATGGACTGCGTGGTGCGTGGCGCGGTTGTCGCCCCGCTGACCGGCGCCGACGGGCATGCCGTGGCCGCGCTGGTGGCGGTTGCGGACGACCAGCCCGCGCCCGGGCTGGTGCAGGCCACCATGGAGACCGCCCGGTGGGCCAGTTCGCAGCTGGCCCTGGCCGAGCTGGACTCCTCCCGCGAGCGGCTGGCCCGGGCCGAGGTGCGCGCCCTGCGGGCCCAGATCAGCCCGCACTTCATCTACAACGCGCTGACCGCCATCGCCTCGTTCGTGCGCACCGACCCGGAGCGGGCGCGCGAGCTGATTCTGGAGTTCGCCGAGTTCACCCGCTACTCGTTCCGGGCGCACGGCGAGTTCACCACGCTGGCCGAGGAGCTGCGGTCGATCGACCGCTACCTGACCATCGAGCGGGCCCGGTTCGGCGACCGGCTGCAGGTCCGGCTGCAGATCGCTCCCGAGGTGCTGCCCGTGGGCCTGCCGTTCCTCTGCCTGCAGCCGCTGGTGGAGAACGCCGTCCGGCACGGCCTGTCGCGGAAGCCGGGCGTCGGTATGGTGAGCATCGAGGCCCGGGACGCGGGCGCCGAGTGTCACATCACGGTCGAGGACGACGGGGTCGGCATGGATCCGGCGGTCCTGATCGCGGGCATCGCCGAGGCGGTCAACGGGCGGGACGACGACGCCGGTCAGCACGTCGGCCTCTCGAACGTGGACGAGCGGCTGCGCTCGGTGTTCGGTGATCGCTTCGGGCTGGTGGTGGAGACCGCGCCCGGCGCGGGGACGAAAGTGAGCATGCGGGTGCCGAAATTCCATCCCGGGGTACGGGCATGAGCCTGGTGGTGCTGGCGGTCGACGACGAGCCGCCCGCCCTGGACGAGCTGGCATACCTGCTCAACGCCGACCAGCGGGTCGCGTACGTGCACCGGGCCGGCGACGCCACCGAGGCGCTGCGGGTGCTGCGGGACACCGAGGTGGACGCGGTCTTCCTGGACATCCGGATGCCCGGGCTGGACGGCATGGAGCTGGCCCGGATCCTGCACCGGTTCGCCCGGCCCCCGGCGATCGTGTTCGTGACCGCGTACGACGACGGCGCGGTGGACGCCTTCGACCTGGGGGTGACCGACTACGTCCGCAAGCCCGTGCGCTCCGAGCGGCTCGGCGAGTCGCTGCGCCGGGTGGCCGGGCTGCGGGCCGCGCCGGCCGTGGCACCCGCGAAGCCGGCGGAGGAGCCGAGCATCCCGGTCGAGCTGGCCGGCACCACCCGGATGCTGCCGCGCTCGTCGGTGCGCTGGGTCGAGGCGCAGGGCGACTACGCCCGGCTGCACACCGTCGACGCGTCGCACCTGGTCCGGGTCTCGCTGGCGACGCTGGCCGAGCGCTGGGCGGACGCCGGCTTCGTCCGCATCCACCGGTCCTACCTGGTGCAGTTGCGCCTGGTCGCGGAGCTGCGGCTGACCCAGTCCGGCTACGTGGTGGCGATCGACGGGGTGGAGCTGCCGGTCAGCCGGCGGCACACCCGCGAGCTCAAGGACAAGCTGATCCGGGCCGCCAAGCACGACTGGACCCGCTGAATTCCACAGCGTTATCCACAAGCTCACAGCGTTATCCCCAGGGTTATCCACAGGCCGCGGATCTTCACAACTTGTCCACAAGTTCGCCGCCGCCCCCGCACGACTGCTCAATAGGCTGCTCCGCGCAGGGCAGATCGGCACGAAACGGGGGTGTGCCGGTCTTGTGCCTGCCGCGCATGATGCGGGGCAGAACAAGGGGGCGGCGTGACGGCAAAGAGGGTCCTCGTGGTCGAGGACGAACGCACCATCGCCGAGGCGGTGGCCGCCCGGCTGCGGGCGGAAGGCTTCGCGGTCGAGGTGGCTTCCGACGGCCCGGGTGCGGTCGAGGCCGCCCGCCGGACGCCGCCGGACGCGATCGTGCTCGACGTCATGCTGCCGGGCTTCGACGGCCTCGAGGTGTGCCGGCGCATCCAGGCCGAGCGCGGCGTGCCGGTGCTGATGCTCACCGCCCGCGACGACGAGACCGACCTGCTCATCGGGCTCGCGGTCGGCGCCGACGACTACCTCACCAAGCCGTTCTCGATGCGCGAGCTCACCGCGCGGGTGCACGCCCTGCTCCGGCGGGCCAGCCGCAACGCCACGCCGGCCGAGCCGGCGCCGGCCGACGACAGCACACTGCGCTTCGGCGATCTGGAGATCAATCTGGCCGAACGGCGGGTGCGGCGCGCCGGGGTCGAGGCCAAGCTGACCCCGACCGAGTTCGACCTGCTCGTGCACCTGGCCGGCCGGCCGCGCACGGTGCTGCCCCGGGAGCGGTTGCTCGCCGACGTGTGGGGCTGGGCGGACGCCTCGGGCACCCGTACGGTCGACAGCCACATCAAGGGTCTGCGCCGCAAGCTCGGGGCCGACCTGATCCGCACCGTCCACGGCGTCGGTTACGCCCTGGAGGTGCGGCGGTGAGCTCACCCGCGGTCGAACGGCTGCTGCGCCGGGTGTCGCTGCCGCTGGGCTGGGCGCTCGGCTGGGTGGCGCCCGCGCTCGGCTGGTTGCCGCGCCCGCTCGACCCGGTGCGCTCGATCAAGGCCAAGCTGTCGGTGGCCCTCGGCCTGTCCGGCGGCGTCGGCCTGCTGATCTTCTGGTGGAGCCTCGACTTCATGCGGGTCGAGCTGTCCTGGTTCGCGATCGCCGTCGCGCTCGGCCTGGTCACGCTCCAGGTGGCGGCGCACGGTGCCACGGTCCCGCTGCGCGAGATGACCGACGCCGCCCAGGCGATGGCCCACGGCGACTACACCCGCCGGGTCCGGGCCACCTCCCGCGACGAGGTGGGCGAGCTGGCTCGGGCGTTCAACCAGATGGCGGCGGACCTGGCGGCGGCCGACCGGCAGCGCCGCGAGCTGATCGCCAACGTCTCGCACGAGCTGCGGACCCCGATCACCGCGCTGCGGGGCCTGCTGGAGAACATCGTCGACGGGGTGTCCGAGGCCGAGCCGGAGACCATGCAGACCGCGCTGACCCAGACCGAGCGGCTGGGCCGTCTGGTCACCGAGCTGCTGGACCTGTCCCGGCTGGACGCCGGCGTGGTGCCGCTGACCCGCACCCCGATCGACGTCCGGGCGTTCCTGGACGACGTGGTGCGCGAGGCGACCGTGAACGCGGACGGTGCGGGCCATGACGTCCGGTTCGTGGTGTCGGCGCCGGCGATCTCCATCGAGGGCGACCGCGAGCGCCTGCACCAGGTCTTCGCCAACCTGCTGGACAACGCGGCCCGGCACAGCCCGCCGGGCGGCACGGTGACGGTCCGGGCCGAACGCCACCACGCGCACCTGCTGGTGGCGGTCGCGGACCAGGGCGAAGGCATCCCGCAGGCCGACCGCGACCGGGTCTTCGAACGCTTCACCCGCGGCGAACGGGCCACCGACGGCGGCACCGGCCTGGGGCTGGCGATCGCCCGCTGGGTGGTCCAGCTGCACCGGGGCACCATCGCCGTGGTCGATCCGCCGAGCCCGGGGCCGGCCTCCGGCGCCGCGGTGCAGGTTCGCAGCCGACCGGGCTGCCTCATCCACGTGACGCTGCCGTTGCCGCCGGCCAGCTTCCCGACCTCCTGACGAAGGAACTCATCGTGTCCACGAACCCCCCATCACCGGCACCCGAGAACAGCCCGGCCGGAGCGCCGCAGGCGAAGAAACCCGAAACCCCGGGCAAGTCCGTGCTCGCGACCACGCCACCGCGCCCGACCGCCCCACCCGCGCAGAGCCAGCCGGCCATGCAGGTGGCGCCGCTGCACGGCCCGTGGGCCGCGCCGTCGCTGTTCGGCAACCGCTGGGCCGGTCCGGCCCGGCCGGCCTCCCGGGCCACCGTCGTCGCCGTGCTGGTCGCCGCCCTGGTGGCCGCGCTCAGCGTCCCGCTCGACCGCAGCGGGGTCGGCTGGCTGGTCACCGCGATCGCCGGGGTCGCCGCGCTGATCGTCGCCCGGGTGGTGCCGGACCAGGCTCCGCAGCGGGGGCCCGCGCCCCTGGTCCACCGGAACCTGCACACCGTCAGTAAGTTCCGGTTCTTCTGGGCCGCCACCACGGTCGCCCTGCTCGGGGTCGGCACCTTCCGGGCCGCCGGCTGGCTGTTCTTCCTCTGCCTGTGCACGGCGGTGGTCACCGGGGCGCTCGCCGTCGCCGGGGGCCGGTCGCTGCGCGCGATGATCGTGGCAGTCCTGATGGCGCCGGTCGCAGGCTTCCGGGCCCTGCCCTGGGTCAGGCGCGGCCTGACCGCGGCCCGCCAAGGCGGCGGTGGCAAGGGGCTGCGGATCGCCGCCACGGTTGCCGTCTCCGTCGCGCTGCTTGTCGTCTTCGGCTCGCTGTTCGCCTCGGCCGACGCCGCGTTCGCCGACCTGATCGACCGGGCGGTGCCCGACTTCGACGGTGTCACGGCCGTCCGCTGGGTCTTCGTCTTCGTCGTCACGGCGTTTGTGCTCGGCGGCGCCGCATACCTGCGGGCCGCGCCGCCCGATCTGACCGGGCTGGAGCGGCCCGGCAAGCGGCGGGTGGCCCGGCTCGAGTGGGCGGTGCCGCTGACCCTGCTGGTGCTGCTCTTCGCCATGTTCGTCGCCGTCCAGCTGACCGTCCTGTTCGGAGGGTCGGAGCACGTGCTGGACACCGAGGGCCTGACCTACGCCGAGTACGCCCGCGGCGGCTTCTGGCAGCTGCTGATCGCCACCGGCCTGACCCTGGCGGTGCTGGCCGGCGCGGCCCGGTGGGCGCCACGCGAGACCACGACCGACCGGGTGCTGATCCGGGTCGTGCTCGGCGCCCTCGCCGTGCTGACCCTGGTGATCGTCGCCTCCGCCACCCACCGCATGGACCTGTACGCCGACACCTACGGCCTGACCCGGCTGCGGCTGCTGGTCGCGCTCTGCGAGCTGTGGCTGGGCCTGGTGTTCGTGCTGATCCTCGTGGCCGGCGTCCGGCTCACCGGGCTGTGGCTGCCCCGGGTCGTCGTCGGCACCGCGGTGCTGGCGCTGCTCGGCCTGGCCGGCGCCAACCCGGACCGGCTGATCGCCGACCACAACGTCAGCCGCTTCGAGCAGACCGGCCGGATCGACACCTACTACCTGTCCACCCTCTCGGCGGACGCCGTACCGGCCCTGGACCGGCTGAGCGGCACCAACCGCGACTGCGCCCTGGCACCGATCGACGCCGATCTCCGGGCCGACCGCGACGACTGGCGCGGCTGGAACCTGGGCCGCTACCAGGCCCGCGACCTGCTCATCCACGACCCGCCGCACCAGCCCGGCGACACCTGCCCGGGAAGCTACGACCTGTACTGACCGCGGGTCTTTCTTGACATTGGCCGAGCGGCGGCAAGACTGCCGGGCATGGACGGCGACGCGAGCGAGCAGGCCAAGGTACGGCGCACCCGCGTCGTCCTGGGTGAGGTCGCCGCGCGCCGGCCGGTGCCCGATCCCGCCCGGGCGGACCTCGCCGAGCAGACGCCGGTCGGCGAGGCGCTGGTCAAGGGGCTGGTCCGGGCGCAGCTGGCGCTGGCCCTGCGGCTGTCGCTGGTGGTCCTGGCGGGGCTCGGCGCGCTGCCGCTGCTGTTCACCGTGGCACCCGCGGTCGGCCGGGCCCAGCTGCTCGGCGTCAACCTGCCCTGGCTGCTGCTCGGTGTGCTGTCGTTCCCGTTCCTGGTCAGCGTCGGTTGGGCCTACGTGCGCTGGGCCGAGCGCAACGAGCAGGACTTCACCGCCGTGATCAACAGGCCGGAAGGGTGAACCCGTACGTCGTACCGGGGCTGGTCCTGGTGCTGCTCGTGACCGTCGGGATCGGCGCGTACGGGCTGCGCTTCGCCCGTACCACCTCGGACTTCCTGGTGGCCTCGCGCTCGGTCAGCCCCAGCTGGAACGCCG
The DNA here is from genome assembly GCF_044465625.1 of Actinoplanes sp. NPDC049599. Taxonomy (NCBI): domain Bacteria; kingdom Bacillati; phylum Actinomycetota; class Actinomycetes; order Micromonosporales; family Micromonosporaceae; genus Actinoplanes; species Actinoplanes sp. NPDC049599. The sequence goes on along the minus strand of NZ_JBITLX010000024.1, from coordinate 111,749 downwards.
CCGCGATCAGTGGCGAGTACCTGTCCGCCGCGTCCTTCCTGGGCGTCGCCGGCCTCGTGCTGCGGTACGGCGTCGACGTGCTCTGGTATCCGGTCGGCTTCGCGGCCGGTTATCTCGCGTTGCTGCTGTTCGTCGCCGCCCCGCTGCGCCGCTCGGGCGCATTCACCCTGCCCGACTTCTGCGAGGTGCGGCTGCGGTCCCCGGTGCTGCGCCGGCTCGCCACGGTCTTCGTGGTGTTCATCGGCTGCCTCTACCTGGTGCCGCAGCTGCAGGGCGCCGGCCTCACGTTCACCACCGTCACCGGCGGCCGGTACGAGTGGGGTGCGCTGCTGGTCGGGCTTGTCGTCACGGCCAACGTGGCGCTCGGCGGGATGCGGGCGATCACCTTCGTGCAGGCGTTCCAGTACTGGCTGAAGCTGACCGCGCTGGCCGTACCGGTGCTGTTCCTGGTCATGCAGTGGCAGGCGGACGGGCGCCCGGCCGTCACGCCCCCGGCCGGCCCGGTCTTCTCCGCCACCACCACGGTCACCTTCACCGAGGCGGCCACGCTGACGCTGCCCGACGGTTCGCAGACCCGGGTGGCCGCGGGCGAGGAGCGGACGTTCGCGGCCGGCGACACCGTCCCGGACGTGGGCTCGGTCGACGACAACCGCGGGGCGGAGTGGCTGCTGCCCGGCGGCGACGCCACCCTGTTCGCGACGTATTCGCTGATCCTGGCGACGTTCCTGGGCACCATGGGCCTGCCGCACGTGCTGGTCCGCTTCTACACCAATCCCGACGGCGCCTCGGCCCGGCGCACCACCCTGGTCGTGCTCGCCCTGGTCGGCCTCTTCTACCTGCTGCCCACCCTGTACGGCGTGCTCGGCCGGATCTACACCCCGCAGCTGCTGATGACCGGCCGGACCGACGCGGTGGTCCTGCTGTTGCCGGAGGCGGCGCTCGGCGGCGGCCACCTGGGCCGGTTCCTCGGCGCGCTGGTCACCGCCGGCGCCCTGGCCGCGTTCATGTCCACCTCGTCCGGCCTGCTGACCAGCGTCGCCGGGGTGGTCTTCACCGACATCCTGCACGCCGACCGGGGCGGTTCGGTGCGCGACTTCCGGCTGGCCACGGTGCTGTCCGCGATCGTGCCGATGGCGTTGTCGATCTACGTCGCGAACATGGACGTCTCCCGGGTGGTCGGGCTGGCCTTCGCCGTGGCCGCGTCGAGCTTCTGCCCGCTGCTCGTGCTCGGCATCTGGTGGCGGGGCCTGACCGACGTCGGCGCGGTGGCCGGGATCCTGGCCGGCGGCGGCGCGGCGATGGCGGCGGTGCTGATCACGGTGCTCGGCCCGCCGCTGTCCGGCTGGCCCGCGCAGTTCATCGGGCAGCCCGCGGCCTGGACAGTGCCGCTGGCGTTCCTGGTGATGGTCTCCGGCTCGCTGCTGACCAAACGCCGGGTGCCGCGGGACATCGGCGCGACCATGCTCCGCCTGCACGCTCCGGAGTCACTGCGGCTCTGACCGTCAAGCTTAACAATATTTAAGAAACTTGTCTGAACTCTCCGCGGCGCCCGCCCCGTAGCTATCCATGCTGCAACGGGGCAGCCCGACGAACGCGGAGGAGCGCTGCATGTACCGCAGGAACAGGATGAGCGGCCGGGCCCGGAAACTGCTGATCGGCGTGGCCGCAGCGACGCTGGCCGGCGGCGCGTTCGCCGTGAGCACCGGCATGAGCAGCGCGGGCGAGAACTGCGCCGGCCTGGACGGCGCGCTGCGCAACAACCTCGACTTCATCGCCGCCCAGCGGGCCAACCCGGACGCGCTCTCCGACGCGCGGATCGCCAACCGCCAGGCCGTGGTCGACCTGATCAACCAGCGTCGCGCCACCGCCGGCTGCACCGGCAACGTGCAGGCGGCACCGACAAAAGCCGCGCCGACAAAAGCCGCACCGACCAAGGCGGCGCCGACCAAGGCACCGGCCAACACCGGCACCGGTGAGGTCGTCTGCAAGGGCTCGACCGTGACCCTGTCCGGCGAGGGCGGCGCGCCGGCCGCGTCCAGCGGCACGTTCCCGATCGGCACCACGCTGAAGGTGACGAACCTGGACAACAACAAGAGCATCACCGTCAAGGTGGCGACCCCGTCCGGCAGCTGCGTGCTGCTCAACAACGCGGCCTTCGAGGGCGTCCGGGAGCCGGGCAAGTTCCTCATCCGGCGCGCCGTGATCGAACGAGTGGGATAAACGTGAGCGGCCCGGGCTGGTCCGGGCCGCTTACCAACCGTTAAGTTCTGGGGCATGACGGTTCCCCAGCAGCGCTCGAGCCCGGACCCGGCGCTCGCGCTGCGTGGTCTCGTCAAGCGGTTCGAGGCCAAGGTGGCGGTCGCCGGCGTTGATCTCGACGTGCCGGCCGGCTCGTTCTTCGGACTGCTCGGCCCGAACGGCGCGGGCAAGACCACCACCCTGTCCATGGCGGTCGGCCTGCTGCGGCCCGACGCGGGCCAGGCTCGCATCCTCGGGTACGACGTCTGGGCCGACCCGGTCGCCGCCAAGTCCCGGATCGGCGTGCTGCCGGACGGCGTCCGCCTCTTCGACCGGCTCACCGGCACCGAGCTGCTGGCGTACCACGGGCTGCTGCGCGGGATGGACGCCGAGGTCGTCGACCAGCGCGCCGCCGAGCTGCTGGACGTGCTGGCCCTGGGCGCGGACAACCGCACCCTGGTGGTCGACTACTCCGCCGGCATGAAGAAGAAGATCGGCCTGGCCTGCGCGATGCTGCACGCGCCCCGGCTGCTGGTGCTCGACGAGCCGTTCGAGGCCGTCGACCCGGTGTCCGCGGCGCTGATCCGCGACATCCTGCAGCGGTACGTCTCCGGCGGCGGCACGGTGGTCTTCTCCAGCCACGTGATGGCGGTGGTCGAGCGGCTGTGCAGCCACGTGGCGATCCTGGCCGACGGCACCATCCGGCTGCGCGGCACGCTCGCCGAGGTCCGCGGCGAGCGGTCGCTGGAGGACGTGTTCGTCGAGGTGGTCGGCGGCCGGACGGCAACCGGGTCGGAACTCGCGTGGCTGTAGGCGTCCGGCACTTCGTCCGGCTGAAGTTGCGCGTCACCGCGAACGGCCTGCGCGGCCAGACCTGGCGGGTCGCCCTGTTCGTGCTCGGCGCGGTGCTCGCGGCGTGCGCGGCCGTCGGCGGGTACGCCCTGTTCAGCCTGCCCGGCCTGCTGCACGAGCAGCGGGCGGCCGAGGTGGCGCTGCCGCTGGCCGGCGGGATCGTCATGCTCGGCTGGCTGTTCCTGCCGCTGGTGTTCTTCGGCGTCGACGAGTCCCTCGACCCGGCCCGCTTCGCGCTGCTGCCGCTGTCCCGGCACACGCTCATCCGGGGCCTGTTCGTCGCGTCGCTGGCCGGCGTCCCGGCGGTGGCGACCTTCGCCGGCACGCTGGGCATGGTCGACTCGGCGGTCCGGCTCGGCGGTCCGGGCGCCGGGCTCGTCCAGCTCGCCGGGGTGGTCACCGGCATCCTGCTGTGCGCGGCGATCAGCCGGTCGCTGACCAGCGCCTTCGCCACCGCCCTGCGGTCGCGGCGGTCCCGTGACCTGGCAACCGTGCTGCTGGCCTGCGTCGCCGCGCTGCTCGGTCCGCTGCAACTGGCCGCGCTCGCCGGCGCCGAGAACGCCGACTGGGCCGGGGTCGCCCGGGTCGCCGACGTGGTGGCTTGGACACCGTTCGGGGCGCCGTACAGCGTGGGGCTGGATGTCGCGGCGGGGCGGCTGTGGGCCGTACCGGTGAAGTTCGTGCTGGTCCTGGCGACCATCGGGCTGTTGTTGCGGTGGTGGTCCGCGACGCTGGAGCGGGCGATGCTCGGCGCGGTCGGCCGGTCCGGTCCGCGCGAGCGGCCGGCCTCGGCGCGCCGGCCGGTCGCCCAGCTGGTGCCGTCCTGGCTGCCGCGCAGCCGGTTCGGCGCGCTGACCGCCCGGGAGATCCGGTACTGGTGGCGCGAGACGCGGCGGCGGGCCAGCCTGATCACCTTCAGCGTGGTCGGCGTGTTCCTGCCGGTGTTCATCGGGGTGAGCAGCGGATCCGCCGACGCCCCGATCGGCATGCTGGTCTTCGTGGGCGCCCTGGCCGCGGTGAGCCTGGCGAACCAGTTCGGCTTCGAGGGCAGCGCCTACGCGGCCAACGTCGTGGCCGGCGTCCCCGGTCGGCTCGAGCTGACGTCGCGGGTTGCGGGTTTCTCCGTGTACGTGATCCCGGCGCTGATGGCCATCTCGGTCATCGTCGGCGTCGCCGTGGGCCGCCCGGAGACGATCCCGGCCCAGCTCGGCATCCTGGCCGCGGCGTACGGCGTGGGCCTCGCCCTGGTCCTGCCGATCTCGGTGCGGGTCGCCTACGCGCTGCCCGACACCGCCAACCCGTTCGCGCTGTCCTCGGGCGGCGGCATGGCCAAGGGGCTGCTCACCTTCGCCGCCCTGTTCGGCGCGGCGCTGATCACCGCGCCGCTCCAGGTGGCCGCCTTCCTGGCCGACGACGTCTGGCTGTGGGCCGGCCTCCCGGTGGGCGTGCTGTACGGCGCCGGCGCCCTGCTGATCGGGCTCCGCCTGGCCGGCCCGATGCTGGACAGGCGGATGCCCGAGCTGCTGGCGACCGTGACCGCCCGTCAGTAACGGGTGCCCATCGCCTCCCGTACCTCCTCGAGGGTCTGCTCCGCGATGGCGTTGGCCCGCGCGTTGCCGGCCCGCAGCACCTCCCGCACCAGCCCCGGCTCCTGCGCGTACGCGGCCCGGCGCGCCCGCATCGGCGCCAGGAACTCGTTGACCGCCTCGGTGACGGTCCGCTTCAGCGCCGCGGCGCCCGCGTCGCCGATCCCCGCGGCGACCTCGTGCGGATCCCGGTCCAGGCAGAGCGCGGCCAGCTGCACCAGCCCGGCCACCCCGGGCCGCCCGTCCGGATCGAAGGTGATGTGCCGGTCGGCGTCCGTCCTGGCGCCCCGGATCAGCCGGGCGGTCTCGTCCGGGGTCGCGGCGAGCGCGATGGCGTTGCCGCGGCTCTTGCTCATCTTCGTGCCGTCGGTGCCCAGCAGCAGCGGCGCGGCGCCGAGCAGGGCCTCCGGCACCGGGAACACCGGCCCGTAGCGCTCGTTGAAGCGCCTGGCCACCGTCCGGGTGACCTCGACGTGCGGGAGCTGGTCCTGGCCGACCGGCACCAGGTTGCCCTTGCAGAACAGGATGTCGGCGGCCTGGTGCACCGGGTAGGTGAACATCAGCCCGCTGACCGAGCTCTGCCGCGAGTGCGCGACCTCGTCCTTCACGGTCGGGTTGCGCTGCAGCTCGGGCACGCTGACCAGGCTGAGGAACGGCAGCACGAGCTGGTTGAGCGCGGGCACCGCGCTGTGCGTGAAGATCGTGGCCCGGGCCGGGTCGAGCCCCGCGGCGAGGTAGTCGAGGACCAGCCCGTCGACGGTCGGGCCGAGCCGTTCAGCGACGTCGCGGTCGGTCAGCACCTGATAGTCGGCGACGACCACGACCAGTTCGACGCCGCTGCGCTGGAGCCGGACCCGGTTGCGCAGGGTGCCGAAGTAGTGGCCGAGGTGCAGGGGGCCGGTGGGCCGGTCGCCGGTCAGCACGCGGAAGTCGCCGGGCCGGGCGGCGACGCGGTCGGCGAGGCTCAGGGTCTGGGTGGACACGGTGGTCTCCTTCGAGGGTCGGCGGACGCCCCGGGAAAGAGAAAACGGGCCGTCCGATGGGACGGCCCGCGCGTGCGGAGGTGGCAGCCGTCGCTAGGACGGACGCCAGCTCTGCGGGCACGCGGTGTACACAGCACAGAGATTACCGCGCGACCGGCAGAATGTTTCCCGTGAAACCTGTCGAGCCCGGTGCGCACATCCACTCCAGTGATCCGTTCGCCACCCCTGAGCAGGACAGATCCGCGGTCCGGCGGCTCCGGGGCCGGCTCGCCGCGCCGGTCACGCTCTGGACCGCGCCCGGCCCGGCCGGCCTCACCGTCTCCTCGATGCTCGTCGCCGACGGCAGCCCCGGCCGGGTGCTCGGGCTCGTCGACGAGGAGAGCGAGTTCTGGGACGCGGCCGCGCTGGCCGGGCGCTTCGCCGTCACCCCGCTGGGGCCGGCGGACCAGCAGCTCGCCGACCGCTTCGCCGGCCTGATGCCCGCGCCGGGCGGGTTGTTCGCCGGCCCGGGGTGGACCGGGACGGAGTACGGGCCGGTGCCGGCGGGAGCGGGCACCTGGGCCGGCTGCCGGCTGGACGAGCGCCGGCCGTACGGCTGGGGCCTGCTCGTCGAGGCCACCATCGAGTCGATCCAGCTGGACGACGCCGGGCTCGTGCCCCTGCTCCACTTCCGTGGCCGGTACCGGGGGCTCGACCGGTAAGCGCAACAGAGCCGCCGCTCGGCGCACCCCCTGACCAGCGACCAGTGACGGCCACCACTGCTTCGTACGGTGCGGAAAAGACCCGCCCCCACGAAGGTGGTGAGCCACGTTGACAACCGAAGTAACCCCGACCGAGAAGTACCTCGAGGTCCAGCGCTCCGCTGAGTTCGCCGGGTTGCGCCGCAAGCTGCGCAACTTCGTCTTCCCCATGACCATCGCGTTCTTCCTCTGGTACGCGCTCTACGTCCTGCTCTCGGCGTACGCCCGGGGCTTCATGTCCGTGAAGCTCATCGGGAACATCAACGTCGCGCTGCTGCTCGGACTGCTGCAGTTCGTCTCGACGTTCGTGATCGCCTGGTACTACTCGCGGTTCGCCGCCAAGGAGATCGACCCGATCGCCGACAAGATCAACGCGGACCTCACGGCCGGCGCCGCGGCCCGCGCCGACGCGGCGGCTCCGGCCCGCAGCGACGACGCCCCCGAGACGGACCAGGAGGCGGCCAAGTAATGGAATCTCATCTGAACCTCGCGGCCGAGGCGAGCCAGGCCAGCAGCCGCACCCTGACCATCACGCTGTTCCTGGTCTTCGTCGCGATCACCCTGGGCATCACGATCTGGGCGAGCCGGCAGACCAAGACGGCCACCGACTACTACGCCGGCGGCCGGTCGTTCTCCGGCTTCCAGAACGGCATGGCGATCGGCGGCGACTACATGTCGGCGGCCTCGTTCCTGGGCATCGCCGGCCTGATCGCCCTGTACGGCTACGACGGCTTCCTGTACTCGATCGGCTTCCTGGTCGCCTGGCTCGTCGCGCTGCTGCTGGTGGCGGAGTTCCTGCGCAACTCGGGCCGGTACACGATGGCCGACGTGCTGGCGTTCCGGATGCGCCAGCGCCCGGTCCGCACGGCGGCGTCGGTCTCCACCATCGTCGTGTCGATCTTCTACCTGATCGCCCAGATGGTCGGCGCGGGCGCGCTGGTCAGCCTGCTGCTCGGGATCAAGCCCGGCACCACGTTCCTGGGCATGGACGCCGACACCGCGAAGATCGCCACGATCATCCTGGTCGGCGCGCTGATGATCGTGTACGTGGTGGTCGGTGGCATGAAGGGCACCACCTACGTGCAGATCGTCAAGGCGTTCCTGCTGATGTCGGGCGCGCTGCTGATGACCCTGCTGGTGCTGGCGCACTACAAGTTCAACCTGTCGACGCTGCTGGGTGACGCCGCCGAGCAGTCGGGCAAGGGCACGGCGTTCCTCGAACCGGGCCTGCGGTACGGCGTGGAAACCGCCGGCGACGCGGCGAAGACGTTCTACAGCAAGATGGACCTGCTCTCGCTCGGCATCGCGCTGGTGCTCGGCACGGCGGGCCTGCCGCACATCCTGACCCGGTTCTACACGGTGCCGACCAGCAAGATCGCTCGCAAGAGCGTGCTCTGGGCGATCGGCATCATCGGCACCTTCTACCTGTTCACCCTGGCCCTGGGCTTCGGCGCGGCGGCCCTGGTGGGCAGCAAGGCGATCACCGCACAGGACAAGGCGGGCAACACGGCCGCACCGCAGCTGGCCCAGGCGCTCGGCATCGACTACTTCGGCGGCAACACCGGCGGCGCGGTGCTGCTGGCGATCATCGCGGCGGTGGCCTTCGCCACCATCCTCGCGGTGGTGGCCGGCCTGACCCTGGCGTCGTCGTCGAGCGTGGCGCACGACTTCTACGCCAGCGTCGTCAAGCGCGGCCAGGCCTCGGAACGCGACGAGGTGCGGGTGGCCCGGATCTCGGCGTTTGTCATCGGCGCGATCGCGATCGTCTTGTCGATCTTCGCGCAGAGCCTGAACGTGGCGTTCCTGGTGGCGCTGGCGTTCGCGGTGGCGGCCTCCGGCAACCTGCCGGCGATCATCTACAGCCTGTTCTGGAAGAAGTTCAACACCTCCGGCGCGCTGTGGGCGATCTACGGCGGCCTGATCTCCGCCGTGGTGCTGGTGTTCTTCTCGCCCGTCGTGTCCGGTTCGCCCACGGCGATGTTCCCGGACAGCGACTGGCACTGGTTCCCGCTGAACAACCCGGGCATCATCTCGATCCCGATCGGCTTCCTCTGCGGCTGGATCGGCGCGGTGATCTCGAAGGAGTCGGACGAGGACAAGTACGCCGAGCTCGAGGTCCGGTCGCTGACCGGCTTCGGCGCGCACTAGCCGAGCACCAGCCGGCAACGGCGGAAACAGCCCCGGGGCCGACGCGCGAAATGCGCGCCGGCCCCGGTCGCTTAGAGTTGCCACCATGTCAGTGCAGCAGCGGTACGGCGAAGGCCATCGAATCCTCGTCAGCGGCGGTGCCGGTTTTGTGCCGTCCCACGTCGTCGACGCCCTCCTGGCCCGGGGCTGCACCGTGGTGGCGATCGACAACTTCATCACCGGCGCCAAGGAGAACGTGGCGCACCTGGCCGACGAGCCCCGCTTCACGATGGTCGAGGCCGACCTCAGCGACGGCCTGCCCGCGCACCCGGCGCTGCTCGACCGCTTCGACGCGATCCTGCACATGGCCTCGCCGGCCAGCCCCACCGACTTCACCAAGCTGCCGGTGGAGATCCTCAAGGTCGGCTCGGTGGGCACGCTGGCGCTGCTCGACCGCTCGGTGGTGGACGCGGCGCGCTTCCTGATGGCGTCGACCTCGGAGGCGTACGGCGACCCGATGGTGCACCCGCAGCCGGAGACGTACTGGGGCAACGTCAACCCGATCGGCATCCGCTCGGTCTACGACGAGTCCAAGCGGTTCGCCGAGGCGGCCACGATGGGCTACCACCGGTTCCACGGCCTCTCCACCGCGATCGTGCGCATCTTCAACACGTACGGCCCGCGGATGCGCCCCGACGACGGCCGGGCCATCCCCACCTTCATCAGCCAGGCGCTGCGCGGGGCTCCGATCACCGTGCACGGCACCGGCGCGCAGACCCGGTCCATCACCTACGTCGACGATCTGGTCCGCGGCATCCTGCTGCTGCTCGACTCGGCAGAGACCGGCCCGATCAACTGCGGCACCGAGCACGAGCTGACCATGCTCCAGCTGGCCGAGCTGATCGTCCGGCTGTGCGGCAGCGACTCGCGGATCGACCTGGTCGAGCGCACGGCCGACGACCCGGAGAAGCGCCGCCCCGACCTCACCCTGGCCCGCACGCTGCTCGGCTACGAGCCGCAGGTGGGCCCGGAAGAGGGGCTGAAGCGCACGATCGACTTCTTCAAGGGCTGAGCATTTCGGCCCGGTAGTGAACGTTTCACGAAGAGTAATTGTCTCCTCCCTTCGTGCCGCGCCAGTGTCGATGCACGCTTTGCCTGGTTCCCGGTACGTAACCTGAAGTCATGTCTGCGACCACGTCCCCTTGGGGTAGCTCCTCCGGCCGGGCTTCCGTGCCGGGCTCGATGAGCCGGGCCTCGGTGCCCGGCTCGGGCCGCGCCGGCGTCGGCGGTCCCGCATCGGCACGCGCCGGTGTCCCCCGCGGGTACGGCGCAGCCCCCGCCGGCCGCGAGGACTGGCCGCCGCGAGGCTCCGGCGCGGGCCCCGGCGGACCGGTCGGCCCGCCGCGTGGGCCCGGCTCCGGCCGGCCGTACAAGGGCAAGCGCAAGCCGCACTGGGGCCGGATCGCCGCCGTGGCCGCCGCCGTCCTGGTGGTCGGCGCCCTGGTCGCCGGCATCTCCCTGTACGGCTACGCCAACGGCCTCAACGACGACCTCAAGCGCACCAACGCGTTCGAGGACATCACCAACGGCCGGCCGGCCAAGACGGTGGACGGCGCGCTCAACATCCTGCTGGTCGGCAGCGACTCACGGGACCCGGACGCGACCAAGGACGACACCAACCAGTGGCGCGCGGACACGCTGATCGTCATGCACATCCCGGCCGACCACAAATCCGCCCAGCTGGTGTCGATCCCGCGGGACCTGTGGGTGCAGATCCCGTCCGGCAACTCGGCGGACTGCAGCAGCGGCAGCCGGGCCAAGATCAATGCGGCGTTCGCGTTCGGTGGCCTGCCCCGCGCGGTGCGGACCGTGGAGTGCATGACCGACGTGCACCTGGACCACGTGCTGGCGATCGACTTCGGCGGCTTCAAGGAGGTCACCGACGCCCTCGGCGGCGTGGACCTGAAGGTGGAGCAGAGCATCACCTCGATCCACAAGCCGTTCCGCAAGTTCAAGAAGGGCACCATGCACATGGACGGTGCCCAGGCGCTCGACTGGATCCGTCAGCGCAAGCAGTTCGCCCGCGGCGACTTCGCCCGGATGCAGCACCAGCAGGAGTTCCTCAAGGCGCTGATGGACAAGGCGGCGAGCACCGGCACCCTGAGCAACCCGGCGAAGCTCAACAGCTTCCTGAAGGCGACCACCAACGCGATCACCGCCGACCAGGACTTCTCGCTGACCGACATGGCGCTGCAGTTCCGCAGCCTGCGCGGCGAGAACCTCACCTTCATCACCAGCCCCAACCTGGGCGGGCAGACCATCGCCGGGCAGAGCGTCGTGGTCTCCGATCGGGAGAAGGCTCTTGCTTTGTACAAGGCGATCGCTGCCGACAAGATGGATGAGTGGATGACGTCGACCAAGACGGCGCCGTCGACCCAGGCCAACGGCTGATCTGAACAAGATCCGGGCAAACGGCGCGGGTCGGCGGTAATCGTCGGCTCGCGCCGTTGTTTAACGCTGCGTGTCATTTATCCGAAACCTCGGAGACCTCGCAAGAGATCGAAGTTGAACGTACAGTGATGTCCGCCCGGATGCCGAACCGCTTGGAGAGCGCATGACCGTCCAGACCCCCCGACGGGTTTCGTCGATGGATCGGGACGCCGTGAAGGCCCCCAACCGTCCGGCACCGCCGGCCTCGTCCCAGGTCCGCAAGAAGGCCAAGAAGAGGGACCCGCTCTGGGCGAAGATGACGCTCGTCTTCGGCGCGGTCCTGATGATGGCCAGCGGCGCCGGCATCGTCGGCACCAAGTGGATGGTCAGCAGCGCGACCAGCGCGGTGACCCAGGACAACCTGCTGGGCGGCACCAAGAAGACGGCGGCCGAGGGCGGCAACAGCCTCAAGGGCCCGATCGACCTGCTGCTGATGGGCGTGGACGCGCGCAAGCGCTGGGCGGTCGACGACCTGCACGCCGACACGATCATCATCCTGCACATCCCGGCCAGCCACGACCAGGCGTACCTCGTCTCGATCCCGCGCGACACCGAGGTGCGGGTGCCCGCGTTCGCCAAGAGCAAGTATCCGGGCGGCACCGCGAAGGCCACCGAGGCGTTCTTCCACGGCGCCCAGAACGGCGGCGGCTGGGCCGGCGGCGCGCAGCTCATGGCGCAGACGCTGAAGAACACCACGGGCATCAGCTTCGACGGCGCGGCGATCATCGACTTCAACGGCTTCAAGGGCGTCATCGACGCGCTCAAGGGCGTCAGGATGTGCGTCGACCAGCGGGTCAAGTCGCACCACATGGTCATGGTGGGCGGCAAGCCGATGTATCTGGCCGACGCCCGCAAGACCGGCAAGGCCCAGACGCCGATCTGGCACGAGAAGGGCTGCCGCGACATGGAGGGCTGGGAAGCCCTCGACTACGCCCGCCAGCGGTACGGCCTGGAGAAGGGCGACTACGACCGCCAGCGCCACCAGCAGCAGCTCATCAAGGCGATGGCGAAGAAGGCCAGCAACAGCGGCGTGCTGACCAACCCGGTCAAGGTCAGCTCGCTGATCAAGGCCGCGGGCAAGGCGTTCGTGCTGGACACCGGCGGCGTGCCGGTCGCCGACTTCATCTTCACCCTCAAGGGTGTCGCCGCCAACGACCTCGTGTTGCTGCGCAGCAACAACGGCTCGTTCGCCGGCAACGGCAGCGGCCGGGAGACGATCACGCCCAAGACGATGGACATGTTCCGGGCCGTCAAGCAGGACAAACTCGCGGACTTCATCATCGGCAACCCGGACGTCGTGGCCAAGGAGAAGTAGCTCTACGCTGGTCACGTGTTCGGACCTCAGGTACCCAGCGTGACGCCGTCACAGGTCGAGGCCACTGCCTACCTGCTTGATGTGCGGGAGCCCGACGAGTGGACGGCGGGCCATGCCCCCGGCGCTCACCACCTGCCGATGATGGAGGTCCCCGCGCGCCTCGCTGAGATCCCGGCCGACACCGAGGTCGTGGTGGTGTGCCGCTCCGGCGGGCGCTCCGGCCAGGTCGTGTCGTACCTGATGAGCAACGGGTGGGACAACGTCCGCAATCTCGACGGCGGCATGCAGGCGTGGGCCGGCAACGGCCGCGATGTCGTCAGCGAGAACGGTCAGCCACCCCGCGTCCTGTGACCGACGGCCGACCCCTGGTCTTCGCCCACCGCGGCGGGGCCGACGCGCTGCCGGAGCACACCCTCGCCGCGTATCTGCGCGCGCTCGACGAGGGTGCCGACGGCGTGGAATGCGACGTGCGGCTGACCCGCGACGGCCACCTGGTCTGCGTGCACGACCGGCGGCTCAACCGCACCAGCAACGGCACCGGGCTGGTCAGCGGCAAGACGCTGGCCGAGCTGGACGCGCTCGACTTCGCCTCCTGGCACCCGGCCGCGGCGACCGAGGAGTGGCAGGACGACCACGTCCGGCTGCTCACCCTGGAGCGTCTGCTGGGTGCTCTGCGTGACCACGGCGGCCCGGTCCGGCTACTCATCGAGACCAAACACCCGTCACGGTACGGCGCCGAGGTCGAGCGCCGGCTCGTCGAGATGCTGCACCGGTACGGCCTGGCCGAGCCGAAGCCGGACGACCCGATCCAGGTGACCGTGATGTCCTTCGCGGCGCTGGCGCTGCGCCGGGTCCGCCGGCTGGCTCCGGCCATCCCGACGGTCTACCTGCTGGAGATCGTGCCACCGGGCGTGGGCCGCGGCCGGCTGCCGTTCGGCGCCCGGATCGCCGGCCCGGGGATCGGCCTGATCCGGTCCCGCCCCCAGCTGATCTCCGCGCTGCGCGCCGCCGGCCACCAGACCTACATCTGGACCGTCAACGACGAGCCGGATCTCGACCTGGTGCTCGCCCAGCGCCCCGACGGCATCATCAGCGACCGCCCGAAGTTTGTGCTCGACCGGCTGCAGAAGGCGCCACCCGTGTGACACCTGACACTCTTTGCCGGATAGCGGCAAGATCCACACTAACCGCCCTGCCCAAAAGCCCGTAAGCGAGGCAGACTCGCAGACATGCCGGATCGACCCGACTACGCCGCGCTGACGCGAGGGCAGATCGCGCTTCTCGACCGGATCAACGCCGGCGAGGCCGGCCTGGCTGTGCTGAACCAGCTCGTCCGCCTCGCCCAGGACGTGCTGGGCGGGCTCGGCGCCAGCTTCGCCGAGTACAGCCCCGGGCACGGCCGGATCATCGCCGCCAGCGGCCGCTGCGCCCGCGCGCTGGGCCGCCGGGTGGACCGCGAGAACAACCCGCTGGCCACCGGCGACCGCACCCAGCTGCTGCCGCTCGGCTCGGTCAACGACGAGCTCGCCGGCCAGATCGAGGGCGGCGACCGGCACCGGCTGCTGGGCGCCCGGTGCGAGATCGGCGGCCTGATCGTGGGCTCCCTGCACGTGTACTACGGCGCCGTCGACGAGCCCGGCCCCGAGCACCACGACGTGCTGGAACTGCTCGCCACCAACATCGGCCACATGTACGGCGACCAGGCCGGCCTGCCGGTGCACGGCGACGGCCCGGTGGTGGCCGCCCTCTCCGACGGGTTGACCATCATCGACCGCGACGGCGTCGTGCAGCTCTGGAACCCGGCCGCCGAGCAGCTCACCGGGCGCAGCGCCGCCGAGGTGCTGGGCCGCGAGCTGCAGTTGCCGGTGCCGCCGCCGGGCCAGGTGCTGGTGCACCGGCTGCCCTCCGGCCGGCTGCTCAAGGTCACCGCGGGCGATCTGCCGCACACCCCGTCGATGCGGGTGGTGACGTTCCGGGACTCCACCGACCAGGACCGCCGGCACGAGGACCGCGACCTGTTCGTCGCCGTGACCAGCCACGAGCTGCGCACCCCGGTCACCGTGATCAAGGGCTACGCGGACACCCTGACCAACCACTGGGAGACCCTCGGCGAGGACGGGCGGCAGGAGGCGGTCCGGGTGATCGGCGCGCGCGCCGGTGAGCTGGCCCGGCTGGTCGACCGGCTGCTCTCGGCGACCAGCGACGACGGCGAGGTGGGCGGCCAGCCGCCCGGGCCGTTCGATCTCACGGAGGGCCTGCGGCACGCCGCCGGCGACCTGCCCGCCGACCTGCGCCGCCGGCTGGTGCTCGACCGGCTGCCGACCGAGCTGCCGAAGGCGTTCGGCGACCGCGACTCGCTCGCCACGATCCTCACCGAGCTGGCCACCAACGCGGACAAGTATTCGGCCCCGGACACCGAGGTCGAGCTGACCGCGGCGGCCGACGAGGCGACGGTGACCTTCCGGGTCGCCGACCGCGGCGTCGGCGTCAAGCCGGAACACGTCGAGCGTGCCTTCGAGCGTTACTGGCAGGGCGACTCGCACGACCGTGGCCGCAACCCGGGTGCCGGCCTGGGCCTGTACCTGGTCCGCCGGATCGTGGAGCGGCAGCACGGCTGGGTCTCGCTGCGCCCGCGCGAGGGCGGCGGCACGGTCGCGGAGGTCCGGCTCCCGCGAGCCTGAGTGCCCCGATCGTCCGGCCACCGCATAGGCTGGTTCGCCGTGAGCAAGCGTCGAAACCCCCGCGCCGCCGCCAACGCGGCCCCCAAGCGCCAGAAGGTGCGTGACATCTTCGTCGCCCGGCCGTTCGAAGGCCTGGCCGACGAGCCGGAGTGGATCGCGCTGAGGGAGCTGGTTCCGGCCGCTTCCGCGCCGCTGACCCTCAAACCGGAGATCATCTCCGAGTACGGGGACCGCCCCGTCACGCTCTCCACGGTGCTGCCGATGGCCTGGCCGGCGATGACCCGCCAGGACGGCCGGATCTTCGTCGGGCTGCAGCGGCACGTGCAGTCCGGGGACGTGTCCCGGGACATCGCCGTGGCGATCCTGTGCGCCCTCAAGACCGAGCCCGGTGACACCGTCGCGGTGCCGGCGCTGCCGGGCGAGGGCCCGCGGCTGCAGGACATCCTGGTGGACGGCCCGCTCGACATCTCGATGCACGAGGGCTTCGAGTACTGGCTCGACGCCGAGCAGGCCGAGGACCCGAACGTGAAGGCGTCGCTGGAGCGGGCGAACGCCTCGATCTACCCGACCGTACGGCTGGGCGTACCGGCCGCGTACTGGTGCCGGGTGCAGCCGGACAAGTCGCACGTGCGCTGGGTGCTGCCACAGGAGGAGGACCCGGCGCTGGACGCGCTGGCCCGGCTCTCCGCGAGCGGCGACCTGCTGCTCGGCGAGAACACCAAGTTCGCCGGGATGTTCCGGGCGCACGGCCTGCTGGTGCCGGTCTGGGACGTGCCCGGTGAGCCGGAGGCCGGCGACTGGGAGGCTCCGCTGGCCGACTTCGCCAAGCGCTACACCGACATCCTGGCCGAAACCGGTCCGCTGGACGCCGCGGCCCGGCGCGCCAAGCAGGGTCTGGTCGGTCGGCAGCTGACTTTGCGGTAGGTAGCCGGGTACGTTGCGTCGATGGAGGACCACTTCGCCGGCGACGCGCTCGACACCGAGGTGTGGTTGCCGTATTACCTGCCGCACTGGAGTTCGCGCGCGTCGTCCGCGGCGACGTATCAGGTCTCTGACGGCGAGCTGCGCCTGAGCATCCCGCCCGAGCAGGGCCTGTGGTGCGCGGAGCTGCACGACGGGCCGTTACGTGTCTCGGGCATCCAGAGCGCCGGCTTCTCGGGGCCGGTGGGCAGCCCGGTCGGCGGGCAGCCGTTCCGGGACGACCTGCTGGTCGCCAGCGAGGAGCCGGATTTCTGGGGCTACACACCGCTGTACGGCCACATCGAGGCCCGCGCCCGGGGGGTGCTCTCGCCGCACTCCATGATGGCCTTCTGGCTCGCCGGCATCGAGGACAAGCCGCAGCACTCGGGTGAGATCTGCGTGATGGAGATCTTCGGGGACGCGGTCCGGCCCGGCTCGGCCGACGTCGGCATCGGGCTGCACAAGTTCCGCGACCCCGGGCTGACCGAACAGTGGTCCACAGTGCCGCTGGACCTCGAGGTCACCGAATTCCACACGTACGCGGTCGACTGGCAGCCCGGGTCGCTGGTGTTCACCGTGGACGGTGCGCCGGTGCGCCGGATCGACCAGTCACCGAACTATCCGGTGCAGCTCATGCTGGCGGTCTTCGACTTCCCCGACAAGGCCACCGGCGACGGGCCGGTGCCCGTGCCGGAGCTGGTCGTCTCGCACGTGCGAGGGTCCTGAGCCTCAGCGCTGCGCCCGTTCGATCGGGCAGCTCATGCAGCGCGGCCCGCCCCGGCCCGAGCCCAGCTCCGAACCGCTGATCGCGATCACCTCGATGCCGGCCCGCTCCAGCTGCGCGTTCGTCTCGACGTTGCGCTCGTACGCGACGCAGAGCCGGGGCGCGATCGCCAGCGTGTTGTTGCCGTCGTCCCACTGCTCGCGCTCCGCGGTGACCGGGTCCAGCCCGGTGTCGATGATCCGGAGCCGGTCGATGCCCATCGCCTCCGCGGCCGCGTCCAGGAACGGCCGGGACGGGCCCACCACCGGCTCACCGTCGTACCCGGCGGTCACCGGGTACGCCCGCAGGGTGTCCGCGATGTTCGGGTACATCACCACGGCGTCGACGTCGACCATCGTGCAGACCGTGTCGAGGTGCATGGTGGCGCGTTCCTGGGCGATCGGCACGGCCAGGATCGTGTGGGCCAGCCCGGCGGCGAAGACCCGGCGCGCCAGCCGCTCGGCGCCGGCCGGGGTGGTGCGCTCACCGACGCCGATCGCCAGCACGTTCGGGGCCAGCAGCAGCACGTCGCCGCCCTCGACGTGTTCGAGGCCCGGCCGGTGCAGCAGCTCGGTGCCGGCGAAGCGCGGGTGGTGGGTGTAGATCGCCTGGGTCAGCGTGGTCTCGCGGTTGCGGGCCGGCATCGCCAGGCTGGTGACCGCGACCTGGTCGCGCACCCAGACCGAGGAGTCCCGGGTGAACAGCAGGTTGGGCAGCGGGTCGATGACGAAGTCCAGCCGGTCCATGAGCTGGTAGACCAGCCCGCCCGAGCGGCCGGCGCCCGGCTTGACCTCCTCGTGCGCCAGCCCGGCCATCAGCACCTGGGCCAGCTCGTGCGGCCCGAGGTCGGCCAGGTGGGCGGCGACCCGCTCGCGCAGGGTGTCGCCGAGCCGCGGGGCTTCCAGCACGCTCGCGGTCAGCGCCTCCCGCGCGGCGCCCACGGCCAGCGTCTGCTCCAGCAGTTCGCCCAGGTAGAGGACCTCAACGCCGCGCTCGCGCAGGGCCGCGGCGAACGCGTCGTGCTCCTCCTGGGCCCGGCCCACCCACGGGATGCCGTCGAACAGCAGGGAGTCGTTGTTGCGCGGGGTCAGTCTCGCGAGCTCGGCGCCCGGCCGGTGCAGCATGACCGTGGCTAGCCGGCTCACTTCGCTGTCGACGTAGTGGGCCACGCTCCGAGCCTAGGGCTTGGCCGCCGTTCGGGCGCGTCGTCTGGGGTGTGGCCGTACGGCGCGGAGCCGAGCTGTGACTTAGCGCGCAGAATTTTGAGACAACGCTGCGCGAGCAAGGTAGGTAAGGCTAACTTGGCGGGGACGTTTCGGATTCCTGGGAGCCCTAGGTCGCGTGATGCACCATACGGAAAAAGAGGATGTGCGTGAATGCGGCATTCATCCCCACTCATTCCGCTTTCTGTCCCATCCGATGACTTGCTTGAGTACCGGGTCCAACACTTACCGTAGTGAAAAGAGAGCCCGATGGACCTTTTGCCGGAGGTCGCAGTGACTGTCTTCCCCGCACGTCCCGCCCTGCCAGTCCCGTCTCGCAACTATCCACCCGCCATCGATCCTCGACGCACCGCACCGCCCGCGGCGCTCGAGCCTCGCCAGAGTCCCGTCGAGTGGGCCCGCCGCCGCCGCGCTGAGCGCGACGCCCGCCGCCTCGAGGCCGCCGGTGCGCGCGCACTGACCCGCCTCGACCGGCTCGGTCCCGCCTGGCACATCGTCGACTGGCCCCGCACCGATTCGCTGGGCCACGAGAGCGACCCCACCGACGACCGCGCCGGATTCCTCGCGATCGGCCCGGGCGGTGTCTATGCCGTCACCGTCGCCGACCACGGCCGCGCCCGGGTGCTGATCGCCGGGGACGTCGTGCAGATCAACGGCAAGCGCCCGGCGTACGTGGCCGAGGCGCGCCGCGACGCCAAACGGGCCGGCCGGGCCATGAGCTCCGCCGTGGGGCTGAGAGTGCCCGTCACCCCCGTGCTGGCGTTCGTCGGCTCCGGGGTGATCAGCGTGCACGGTCTGCCCAAGGACTGTCTCGTGGCCACCCACAAGGAGCTCGACCGGCTGCTGATCGCCGGCGGCGCGCGGATTTCGCCCGCCACCGCCAGCAAACTCTCCGCCGTGGCACAACAGCCCGCTACCTGGGCAAACGCGCCATATCGGCCGAGCGGCGACTACCGGTGGTACCCAAGCGGCCAAACGGCCGCTGACAAGCGGCCGACCCGCCGGTAACGTTCCTTGCAGGGCACCGCACGCCGTCGCAGGTTGACGCGAGCGACGCCGGCCGGACACTCGAGCGGCCGAGGCTTACGCTTCGGGCCCGGGCAGTCCGGCCGGAGTCAAGCCAGGTGCCCGGCACGGATCAGGAGGAGGTGCGGGTGGCGCACGTCGAGCTCTCACTCTCGGGAGCGTTTGTGCCGCAGGCGCGTACGCCGGACGAGTCCGAGTTCGTCTCGAGCGTCGACCGCTGGGCGGCGACGGTCTGGCAGGCCGTCGAGCCCTGTCTGGTCATCGACGTGGCCTTCAGGATCGTGGCCGTGTCGCCGTCGGCGAGCGAACTCCTCGGACTGGGCAAAGGCCTGGACGCGGTCGGGCAGCCCCTGCTCGGCGCCGAGGGCTCCCTGCGCCTGATCGACTTCACGGCCGGCGGGGGCGACCTCACCGAGCAGGAGATCGAGAAGATTCCGCCGCTGCTCGCGCTCACCAGCGAGCGGCTGGCCCGGGGCCTGATGCGGGTCCAGCCCGACGGTGAGGACAGCCATCTCACGGTCGACGCGATCGCGAGCCCGCTGCTGGAGGCCGGCCGGGTGGCCGCGTCGCTGACCTTCTTCTCCGCGATCCGGTATTAGTCACCCGTTCGTGTGGCGATCAACGCACCCGCTACCCATTGGGAACGTAGGTCTCCGGACCGTAGTGTCTCCCTCATGCTCGATCTAGATCTGCTACCAGAGGAGTACGCGGTGTGCCGGCTGCCGGCCGGTTCCGCCCTGCCCGCTTCCCTGAGCGCCGGTCCGGACGACAAGAGCGTCATCTCCGTGACCTGGGCTCCCGACGAGCTCTCGGTGATCTGCCCGGCCGACCGGGTGCCGGAGGGCGCAACCGTCGAGGCCTCCTGGCGCTGCCTGCGGGTCGTCGGCCCGCTGGACCTGGCGCTCACCGGCGTGCTGGCGTCGCTGATCGGCCCGCTGGCCGAAGCCCGGGTCAACATCGTCGCCTTCTCCACCTACGACACGGACTATCTGCTGATCCCCCAGGTGCGGCTCTCCGAGGCGGTCGACACATTGATAGCCGTCGGTCACCGACTCGCCTCCGCCTGACCGCAGCGGTAACCCGCCGGAGGACCTACCATGGGCGCGTGCTGCGCAACGTCCCTCTCCGACTCCTGGCGCTCGCCGGGTCGTTGACGCTGCTCGCCGCGTGCGGGGAGCCGCCGGCCCCGCCGCTCACCGCGCCGCCCGGACCCTCCGCCAGCCCCGGCACGGGCGCCTCCGGCCCCGTCCTCCCGCTGCCCAGCGGTTACCCCACCGGGCCGCTGCCCACCGGCACCCTGCCGCCGGGTGCCCTGCCACCGGGCGCGCTGCCCACGCTGCCGTACGTGCCGCCCGCGACGCTTCCCCCGGTCGCCACCACGCCGCCGCGGACCACGGCCACCACCACGCCGCCGACCCCGACGGTGTCACCCGCCGCCAAGTGCCCCGCCGCCGGTCCGACGAAGGCGCAGGTGCTCGCGGTCCTGGCGGGTCTGCCCGGCATCCCGGACAAGAAGCTGGAGGTGGCCGAGGGCCCGTTCTGCTCGGGGTCGTGGCAGTTCGCCGCGGTGCGGATCGCCGACGAGGCCAAGGCCGAGCAGCTGTTTGTCGTGACCACGGGCAAGCCCACCGCGCTCAAGGTGATCGAGGCGGGCACCGACGTGTGCAGCACCGAGGTGCAGACCAAGGCGCCCGCCCCGATCCGGGTCCGGGCCTGCGGCGCCTGACCGGCCGCGCCGCCACGGGTACGGGTTGCCGCTAGGCTCGGCACATGCCGGGAAACCCGCCCACCCGCTTCGTCTATCTCGGCCCGGAGGGCACCTTCACCGAGCAGGCGCTGCGGACCATCCCCGCCGCCGAGCACGGGATCCGTACGCCCGCCCGCAGCGTCCCCGAGGCCCTGGAGGCCGTCCGCGCCGGTGACGCCGACGCCGCGCTCGTGCCGCTGGAGAATTCCGTCGGCGGCGCGGTGCCGGTCACCCTGGACGAGCTCGGCACCGGCACGCCCCTGGTGATCACCCGCGAGGTGGTGCTGCCGGTGGAGTTCGTGCTGGCCGCCCGGCAGCTCACCGGCCTGCATCGGATCCGGTCGGTGGCCGCGCACCCGCAGGCGTCCGCGCAGTGCCGCAACTGGCTGCGGACCCACCTGCCCGACGCGGTGGTGGTCGACGTGCTGTCGAACGCAGCGGCCGCGATCAGCGCCGCGACCGGCGAGCACGACGCGGCGATCTGCGCGCCGATCGGGGTGCCCCGCAACGACCTGACGGTGCTCGCCGACAAGATCTCGGACCACGAGGACGCGGTCACCCGGTTCGCGCTGCTGACCCGGCCCGGCCCGCCCGGGCCGCCCACCGGCGACGACGTGACCTCGCTGGCCGTGATGATCGACCATGACCGGGTCGGTGCGCTGCTGTCGGTGCTGACCGAGCTGGCCGTCCGCGGCATCAACCTGTCCCGCATCGAGTCCCGCCCGACCGGCAAGCAGCTCGGCGTCTACGTCTTCTTCCTGGACTGCGGCGGGCACGTCGCGGAGCCGCGGCTGGGCGAGGCGTTGCAGGGGCTGCGGCGGATCTGTGCGGAGGTGCGCTTCCTGGGGTCGTACCCCCGGCACCGGTGGTCGAAGGCCGCCGCCGGGGAGCCGGCGCCGTCGCAGCCGGGCCTGACCAACGCCGACTTCGCCGACAGCGCCGCCTGGCTGGACCGGCTGCGCTCCGGCGAGCCCACCTGACCAGCGCAGCGGCCCGGGTCCTGCAGCGCAGGACCCGGGCCGTTGCCGTGCCGGTGGTGCGAGGGCCGAGGATCAGCCCATCAGGTTGCCGAGGATGCCGCCCTGCTGCTGCTGGCCCTGCGCGGCGCCGGCCAGGCCGCCCGGCGGCTCCTCCGACGGCTGCACGACGACAAAGCCCTGACCGGCGAAGCTCATCGTGAAGCGCTCGCCGGTGCTGCGGCCCAGCAGCGTGCCGAGGCCCATCTGCTCGGCCCGGTGGTAGCCGGTCTGCAGGTTGGCCGACCAGCAGATCGCCGCCTGCGGGTCCACATAGGTCGGCTGGTCCACGCTGAGCACGACCGGGGTGCCCTTGGTGGTGACCGCGATCCGGCCGTAGCCGGAGAAGACGCAGTTGAACAGGCCGGCGTTGGACAGCATGCCGGCGCCGCCGACCATCTTGATGTCGTAGTTCAGCGTCGAGTCGAAGGCCAGGACGTTGGCCCCGTTGATCGACAGGGCGTCGCCCGGCTCGATGTCGATGATGTGGATGTCGGCGGCGTTCTCGGCGAGGAAGACGTCACCGCGGCCGCTGACCTTCATCAGCGGCACACCCTCGCCGGTCAGCTTCTGCTTGAGGAACTTGCCGAGGCCGCCCGAGCCGAGCGCCTCGAACTGCACCTGACCCTGGTACGCGACCATCGTCCCGACGCGGGCCATGAACTCGCCGTTCAGCTCCGCCTTGAGAAGTTTGGAATTCTGCAGCCGAAGTCCCGGCTGGGACGATTCCTTCTCGAGGTTTTCGGCCGAGAACAGTTCGCTGCGCATGGAGGCCCTCCTGTTGGCGTGGATTCTCAGGGTAGGCCCACTCGGCAACGGCCGGGTCGGCCTTTCAGCCCCAACCCAACTCGTGCAACCGCTGGTCGTCTATGCCGAAGTGGTGGGCGATCTCGTGCACCACGGTGATCGCCACCTCGTCGATGACGTCCGTCTCGGTGTCGCAGACCTGCAGCGTGGGCAGCCGGTAGATGGTGATCCGGTCGGGCAGCACGCCGGCGTAGTCCCAGCCGCGATCGGTCAGCGCGGTGCCCTCGTAGAGGCCGAGCAGGCCCATCCCGCCGTCCGGCGGTAGGTCCTCCACCAGGATGACCACGTTGTTCATGACTTTCATCAGGTCGGGTGGCACCTCGTCCAAGGCCTCGCCGACCAGTTCCTCGAAGCGCTCACGGCTCATCTCGACGGGCACGCCGCCCATTGTGCTCCACCCGTGACACCACACGGGTGGAGCACATCGCGGGTCAGGCGAGCTTGGCGCTCAGGGTGATCTCGGCGCCGGGCGACAGCAGCCGGGAGATCGGGCAGTTCTCCTTGGCGCCTTCGGCGATCTTGGCGAACGTGCCCTCGTCGATGCCGGGGACGGTGCCCACGGTCTCGAGATCGATGCGGGTGACCCCGAAGCCGGCGTCACCCTTGTCCAGGTGGACCTTGGCGACGGTCTCGACGGAGGTCGGCGTGAAGCCGGCGTCGGCAAGGCCCTTGGAGAACGCCATCGAGAAGCAGCCGGCGTGTGCGGCGCCGATCAGCTCCTCGGGGTTCGTCCCCTCGCCCTCCTCGAAGCGGGACTTGAAGGAGTAGTTCCCCTCGTACCCGCCCTTACCGGTCTTGATCGTTCCGGAGCCCTCGGTGAGGTTGCCCGACCAGCGGGCGGAAGCAGTGCGAATAG
This sequence comes from Actinoplanes sp. NPDC049599, assembly GCF_044465625.1. Classification (NCBI taxonomy): domain Bacteria; kingdom Bacillati; phylum Actinomycetota; class Actinomycetes; order Micromonosporales; family Micromonosporaceae; genus Actinoplanes; species Actinoplanes sp. NPDC049599. The sequence goes on along the minus strand of NZ_JBITLX010000024.1, from coordinate 88,339 downwards.
GCATACGACTGACGCTAGCCCATCTCCGTGAGCACTGGTCGGCGGACAGGGCACGGGCAATGATGGATCTCATGCCGGAGAGCGGAGAGGCCGTCGTCGAGTTCGGCGCGGACAACGATGCCGAACGCGCGCCGGGCCGCCGGGCCCCGATCGGCGCCTTCCTGACCGGGCTGGGCGCCGATCGCCGGCTCGTGCCGCTCGCCGCGGCCCTGGGCGGGGTGGCCCTGTTCGCCTCGCTGATCTCCGAGTGGCAGCTCACCGAGGTCGACGGCACGTTCTGGGGCGACGGCGAGGTGGGCGCCCGGCCGCCGCTGGAGACCATGGTGGCCGACCTCGGCGGCTGGGGTGGCGGCTATCTGGCCGGGCTGTTCCTGCTGGTCACCCCGGTGGTGCTGACCCTGTTCGGGCCGTCGGCGGGTCGCCGGTACGCCCGGCTGTGCGCGCTCAGCGTCGGCGGGGTGCTGCTCGCCATGGTGGTCGCGATGGCGTCGTACCTGGGTGACACCAGCCGCACCGTCGGCCAGATCGGCCTGACCGGCCTCGAGGAGGACCAGATCGCCGTCTCGCTCGGCCGGGGCAGCTGGTGCGCGGCGGCCGGCGTGCTGCTGGTCCTGCTGGCGATGGTGCTGGCCGGTCGGCACCTGCGGGCCGGGCCGGCGCCCGCCGACGGCACGGCCGAGGCGGAGCAGCCGGCGCCCGCCGAGGCGCCGATGTGGTCCTGGCGGCGCCCGGACGCCGGCCCGGAGGACGGGCTCCCGGAGGCGCCGTTTGATCTCACCGTGGGCCCCGCGAAGCCGTTCATCACGTCGCCGGACAACCGGGACACCTCCGGCCGAGGGATATCGGGGTGAAAGCCGGACATCGCCGCCGGTAGGCTCACTGCCGTGATTGACCTGCGCCTGCTCCGTGAGGACCCCGACCTGTTCCGCGCCAGCCAGCGGCTGCGCGGCGAGTCCCCGTCGAAGGTCGACGACCTGCTGCGCGCCGATGAGGAGCGCCGGGCCGCGACGAGGAAGTTCGAAGCCGTACGGGCGGAGCAGAAGTCTCTCGGTGGCGAGGTCTCGCGGGCCCAGGGTGACGAGCGGGCGGCGCTGCTGGCGCGCACCAAGGAGCTCAGCGCCACGGTGAAGGAGGCACAGGCCGCGACCACCCGGGCCGACCAGGCCCTGCGCGAGGCTCACCTGGCCGTGCCCAACCTGGTGCAGGACGGTGTCCCGCCGGGCGGCGAGGACGACTTCGTGGTGCTGCGCGAGGTCGGCGACCTCCCGCAGATCGACAACCCGAAGGACCACCTGGAGATCGGCGAGGCGCTGCGCGCGATCGACACCGAGCGCGGGGCCAAGGTGTCCGGCTCGCGGTTCTACTTCCTCACCGGCGTGGGCGCGCTGCTCCAGCTCGGCATGCTGCAGCTGGCCATCGCCCAGGCCGTCGAGCACGGGTTCATCCCGTCGATCACCCCCGCGCTGGTCAAGCCGGAGGCGATGGAGGGCACCGGCTTCCTCGGCGCCCACGCCGGCGAGATCTACCGCCTCGAGGCCGACGACCTCTACCTGGTCGGCACGTCGGAGGTGGCGCTGGCGGCGTACCACTCGAACGAGATCCTGGATCTCGAGCGGGGACCGGAACGGTTCGCCGGCTGGTCGTCGTGTTTCCGCCGGGAGGCCGGCTCGCACGGCCGGGACGTCCGCGGCATCCTGCGCGTGCACCAGTTCGACAAGGTGGAGATGTTCTCGTTCTGCAAGCCCGAGGACGCCGCCGGCGAGCACGAACGACTGCTCGCGATGGAGGAGGAGATGCTCGCCAAGGTCGAGATCCCGTACCGGGTGATCGACGTGGCGGCCGGTGACCTCGGCTCCAGCGCGACCCGCAAGTTCGACTGCGAGGCCTGGGTGCCGTCGCAGCAGCGCTACCGCGAGGTCACCTCGACGTCGAACTGCACCACGTTCCAGGCGCGCCGGCTCAACATCCGCTACCGCGACGAGGACGGCAAGGCGCAGACGGCCGCCACGCTCAACGGCACGCTCGCCACGACCCGCTGGCTGATCCCGATCCTGGAGAACCACCAGCAGCCGGACGGCTCGGTGCGGGTGCCCAAGGCGCTGCAGCCGTACCTGGGCGGCCGGGACGTGCTGGAACCTTCGCGTTGACGAACTGGTAACCGGCCCGCTACCAAACGGCATAGCCGCTGGTGGCCGGGCCGGTGTAACGTTTTCCTTCCGCCCTCCGCGGGGGTTGTCACACCCTCGGAGGCATGCATGGTCAAGCCTGGACTGCCCAAGCTGATCGCCACGGATCTGGACGGGACGCTCGTCCGCAGCGACGACACAGTTTCCGCGTACACCCATGAGGTGCTCGGCCGGGTCCGCGCCGCCGGCATCCGGATCGTCGGCGCGACCGGCCGCGGCCCGCGGCTGACCAGTCTGGTGCGCAACGACATCCGGGACGCCGACTTCCTCGTGCTTGCCCAGGGCGGCTGGGTCATCGACCAGCAGCTCGGCCAGGTGCTGCGCGCCGCCCGGCTGCCCGGCCGCGACCTGGAGCTCGCGCTGTCGAACCTGGAAGCCGCCGCCGGGCCGCTGTCGGTGATGGTCGAGGCGCTGGCGCACGACGACGCGCCGCTCTGGGGCGACTTCGACCCGAGCTGGCGCTACCCGGTCGTGGTGGAGCAGCGCCCGCGCGCGGAGTGCGTGACCGGTGACGTGATCAAGGCGTTCGCCCGGTCGTTCGCGCACCACGTGGACGATCTGCTGGCGGTGGCCCAGCGGGTGATCCCGGCGCACGTGGCCTCGGTCACCCAGGCCGGGCTGAACTACCTCGAGATCTGCCCGCCGGACGTGGACAAAGGCACCGGGCTGGCGGTCGTCGCGGAGGCGGTCGGCGTCGACCCGGCCGACGTGCTGGTCTTCGGCGACATGCCCAATGACCTGCCGATGTTCGCCTGGGCCGGGTGGGGCCGGGTGGCGGTGCGCAACGCCCATCCGGCGCTGCTCGCGGTCGCCGACGAGGTCACCCTGAGCAACGACGAGGACGGGGTGGCCGTCTATCTGGACCGGCTACTGTCGAGGTGATGCATCCTTTTCGGCTCGTCGCCTCCGACATCGACGGCACCCTGATCCGGGCTGACGGCACGCTCAGTCCCCGCACCATCGAGGTCCTCGACCAGCTGTACTCGCGCGGCGTCCCCACGGTGCTCGTGACGGGCCGGCCGGTGCGCTGGCTGCGCCAGCTCTACGACCAGATGCTCGAGCCGCTGCCGGCGGTCTGCGCCAACGGCGCCGTGGTCTACGACCCCGACACCGACGAGATCCTGCGGGCCGCGCCGCTCTCGGTCGACCTGCTGCTGGACGTGACCCGGCAGCTGCGGGAAGCCGTGCCGGACGTCGCGCTCGCCGTTGAGGTCGAGGACGGCCGCAGCTTCTGGTACGAGGAGAAGTGGCCCTTGCACTGGGACGGCGAGCACAAGCAGGTCCGGGTGCTCGCGTCGCCCGAGGAGCTGACGTCCGTACCGGCGGTGAAGCTGCTCGCCCGCTCGGCCAGTTACGGCCCGGACGAGTTCGCCGCGCTGGTCAGCCGGACCCTGGGCGGCATCGCCGAGGCCACCCACTCGTCGTCGTCCGCGCTGGTGGAGATCTCCGCCGCCGGCGTGACCAAGGCCGCCGGGCTGGCCTGGCTCTGCGAGCGCGAGGGCTTCACCGCCGCGGACGTGGTGGCCTTCGGCGACATGCCGAACGACCTCCCCCTGCTGGCGTGGGCGGGCCGTTCCGTGGCGATGGGCAACGCCCACCCCGCCCTCAAGGAGATCGCCGACGAGGTGACCCTCACCAACGACGAGGACGGCGTGGCCGCTTACCTGGAAAAGGTCTTCTCGCTCTAGAGATACTGGCCGGTGCGGCCGCTGCCGTCGCCGTTGGCCTGGCCCGGCATGCCGGGCATGATCCCGTGGGGGCCCACCGGCAGGGCGGGCCGGCCGGCGTTGCCGCCGCGCATCTGCTCCAGCTGGAGCCGGGCCGCCATCTGCTGGGCGACCAGGGCCGCCTGGATGCCGTGGAACAGACCCTCCAGCCAGCCCACCAGCTGCGCCTGGGCGATCCGCAGCTCGGGCTCGCTGGGCGGGGTGTCACCCTCGAACGGCAGCGACAGCCGTTCCAGCTCCTCCTGGAGCTCCGGGGCCAGCCCGTCCTCGAGTTCCTTGATCGACCGCTGGTGGATCTCCCGCAGCCGGCCCCGGCTGGCCTCGTCCAGCGGAGCCGCCCGGACTTCCTCCAGCAGCTGCTTGATCATGCTGCCGATCCGCATCACCTTGGCGGGCTGCTCGATCAGGTTGCCGGGCTCCTCGGGCTTGAGATTGCCGTCGGACCCGACCGTGCCCAGGGGGCGGCCGTCGGGGCCCACCACGATGACGGAGTCGTCTTCCTGCTGGTCTGAGGTACGGGTGTCGTCGGTCATGCGTTCCATCTTGCCGCAGCCGACCGAGCGGGATGTCAGGGGCGTAGCTCGGCCACCGCGCACTTGACCGAGCCGCCACCCCGCTTGAGCTCGGTCAACTCGACCAGCACCGGGGTGTAGCCGTGCGCCCGCACCTTGTCGGCCATCGCGGTCGCCTCGGTGTTGAGGATCACGTGATGACCGTCACTGACCAGGTTCAGCCCGAACGCGTCGGCGTCCGTCCGGTCGGCGATGACGGCGTCCGGGAACAGCTGGCGCAGCACCAGCTGAGACGCCGACGAGAAGGCCTCCGGGTAGTACGTGATGTGCCGGTCGTCGAGCGCGGCCAGCGCGGTGTCCAGGTGGTAGAAGGCGGGGTCGACCAGCCTGAGCGAGAGCACCGGACGGCCGAGCACCTCCTGGGCCTCCGCGTGCGCGGCCGGGTCGGTACGGAAGCCGTGACCGGCAAGGATCAGCCCGCCGTATGCCCCGGGCAGGTAGGTGAAGTCGCCCTCGCCCTCGTTCACGTGCTCCGGGTCGGCGAAGGTCCACGGCCCGCCGGCGTAGAAGAGCTGGTGGGCAGCGGCCTCGGCGGCGCGCTGGGGGTGCTTGAAGCGGGCGCCGTAGACCCTGCCGTCGACGGAGAAGGCGCCGTTGGCCGCGTACACCATGTCGGGCAGGCCGGGACGGGCGTCCAGCACGTGTACGGCGTGCCCCAGCGAGCTGAGCGTGTCGCGGAGCAGGTGCCACTGCTTGAGCGCGAGGGCCGGGTCAACCGGGACGGTGGTGTCCATCCAGGGGTTGATCGTGTACTCGACCGTGAAGTGCTCGGGCGGACACATGAGATATGTCCTGTTTCGCGGCAAGCGCTCCGTGTAGCTCATGAGGTAAAGGGTAGGTAGGCTGACACGTTGGAAACAGCTCGAACTCTTGCTCGTCGGAGGCGAATCGTTGCGGATGGACGCCGTTGACCAGCGAATCATTGCGTTGCTCGTGGCAGACGCGCGGGCGTCGTACGCCGAGATCGGCGCCAAGGTCTCGCTGAGTGCCCCCGCGGTGAAGCGGCGCGTGGACCGGCTGCGCTCCAGCGGGGTCATCAAGGGATTCACGACCGTCATCGAGCCGGCCGCGGTGGGCTGGACCACCGAGGCGTTCGTCGAGCTGTTCTGCACCGGCCGCACCACGCCGGCGCAGATCACCGTGGCCACCCGCCGGCACCCCGAGGTGGTCGGGGCGTACACGGTCTCCGGTCAGGCGGACGCGCTCGTGCACCTGCGCGCCGCCGACATCGGGCACCTGGAGCAGGCCCTCGAACGGCTGCGGGCCGAGCCGTTCGTCACCTCCACCCGCAGCATGGTGGTGCTGTCCCGGCTGGTCGAGATCCCCACCCCGGTGCCCGCGCCGAATTAGCCCGGAACCGGGGACGGGTCACGCAGCGTCCCACCGGCATGTCACGCCGTCTGGTTCTCTCCGCCGTAGTCGCTCTCAGCCTGCCGCTCGCGGGTTGCACCGCGGATCGTCCCGCCCCTCCGACCAGCCCCCCGCCACCGACCGGTGCGGCGATGCGGCTGGTCGCTTTTGACTCCTGTCAGCAACTCGTCGCCGACCTGCGCAAGGCGGCCAAGGCCAGCGTCGGGCCGTACGGCCTGCCCGGCAGCGAGCCGATGTACCCGGCGACGGCGGCCATGGAAGGCGGCACCCGCACCATGGCCGACGCCGCGGGCCAGCCGGCGACAGCCTCGGGCCCGGCGTTCTCCGGCACCAACGTGCACGAGCAGGGCGCCGACGAGCCCGACGTGATCAAGACCGACGGCCGGCGCATCGTCACCATCAGCGACGGCGTGCTGCGGGTCGTCGACACCGCCACCCGCCGGGAGACCGGCAAGGTCAGCCTCGGCGTCGGCCGGATCGGCGAGCTCCAGCTGCTGCTCTCCGGCGACTCGGCCCTGGTGCTCGTGCCGCCGAGCTACGGCCGGCCGTTCCTGCGCGAGAAGCCCGCACTGCCCAGCGACGGTCCCCGGGTGCTGCTCGTCGACCTGACCGGAACGCCCACGGTGGCCAGCACCTACCGCGCGGAGGGCACCCTGATCGACGCCCGGATGACCGGCAGCACGGCCCGCATCGTGCTGCGCAGCACGCCCCGGATCACCTTCCCGGATCAACCCTTCGCGGGCGCCGAGGACAAACGGATCACGGCCAACCGGGCGGTCATCAACGACGCTCCCGACTCGGCCTGGCTGCCGCGCTGGGAGGTCACCGGCCGCACCGGCACCACCGAGGGCCAGGTCGACTGCGCCCGGGTCAGCCGGCCCGCCGAGTACTCGGGCGGCACCATGGTCACCGTCGTCACGTTCGACCTGGCCCGCCCGGAGCTCGGCAGCGGCGACCCGGTCTCGGTGGTGGCCGACGGCGACCGCGTCTACGCCACCCCGGACAGCCTCTACCTGGCCAGCGACGACCGCTGGCGGTACGACCTGTTCCCCGGCCGCCGGGCCGCCCCGGACAGCCAGCAGACGGAACTGTTCAAGTTCGCCCTCGCCGGCAACCAGCCGCCGACCTACCGGGCGTCCGGCACCGTGCCCGGCTACCTGCTCAACCAGTACGCGATGTCCGAATGGGACGGGCACCTGCGCGTCGCCACCACCGACGCGGCGACCAACCGCTCGGCGGTGCGGGTGCTCGCCGACCGGGACGGCAAGCTGGTCCAGACCGGGATCGCCGACGGCCTCGGCAACGGCGAGCAGATCTACTCGGTCCGCTTCGTCGGCGACCGCGGTTACGTGGTCACGTTCCGGCAGACGGACCCGCTCTACAGCCTGGACCTGCGCGACCCGGCGAAGCCCGTGGTCACCGGCGAACTGAAGATCAACGGCTACTCGGCGCACCTCCAGCCGGTCGGCGAGAACCGGCTGGTCGGCATCGGCCAGGAGGCCGACGACAACGGGCGTACGCAGGGTCTGCAGGTGTCGCTCTTCGACGTGGCGGACCCGGCGCACCCGAAGCGCCTCGCCCGGTACCACCTGCCCCAGGCGTACTCCCACGCCGAGTACGACCCGCACGCCCTGCTCTGGTGGCCGGCGACGCAGCTGCTGGTCGTACCGGTGGAATCCCAGGGCGCGCTGGCACTGCGGGTGACCGACGACCTCACCCTGACCGACCGGCTCGACCAGCCCGCGCTGCTGCGGTCGCTGGTGGTCGGCACCGAGCTGTGGACGCTGTCGAAGGCCGGCCTGCGGGCCTCCGACCTGTCCACCCTGGACCAGCTGGCCTGGGTGCCGCTGCGCGGCTAGAGGTACATCCCCGGGCGGTGGTCGTCGCCGTCCTTGGCGTCCTTCGGCGGGGTGGGCTTGTCCCCCTCGCCGAAGAACCGCTTACCGCCGAACTCGCCGTGCAGCCGGTCGTCCAGCTCGTCGGCGAGCCCGGTCATCACCTGCACGGCGAGCATGAGGTGGGTGGCCTGGAAGTTGCGGCCGAAGACCGGGATGGAGGCCCAGACGGTGTCCTGCGCGACGTAGAGGCGGCCGATCGGCATCCGGTTGGTCAGCTCGGAGAGCTTGACGTAGAGCTGCTCGGTCGGCTCAACCTCGGTCAGGATCGGCGAGAACACGTCGACCAGCGGCGGATTGTCGCGGCACCGGACGAACACCATCGCGGAGCCGGCCCGGATGCCGATGTCCCCGTCGGTGTCGACCTGCAGCTGGTCCACGGTGGTCTTCGACATGGTGGCGACAACCGTGCGCACCCGCTCCTCGAGCGGGATGACCTCATCGGCGGCGTTGGCCAGCGCCTCGGACAGCACGCCGTCCTCATCCAGGTCGTCCAGGCTCAGCTCATCGTCGATGCTCGGCTCGTGCCGCGCGGTGCCGATCGGCGCGGTCTCGATCGGCTCGTCCTCCTCGTCGTGCACGAGGTAGACCAGGAAGGCCGGGTGCGGCGCGCCGTAGACGTCCCGCAGCGTGCGGGAAACCACCGTGGCCAGCTGCTTCGCGCCGTCGGTGGTGGTGCGCAGACCGAACGAGTCACCCGAGCCGGGCAGCACCCCCGGCGGCGACCAGCCGAGCGCGACCAGGTCGGCCACCGAGGCCCGGTTCATCCGGAACCCCTCGGGCAACCCGGCATTGCCCACCGCAAGCGCCTCGATGGCGCCGTCGGGCAGCACCCGCATGCTCACCGAATAGACGGCGGTGCCGGTGCCCGAAGCGGTCGGGTCGAGCGTGATGTCGACGTGCGCGCCGGCGGCCAGCGTGGGCAGCAGCGCGGACAACGCCCCGGCGAACTCGCGCCAGGCCTCCGTCACCTTGGCCCGCAGGTCGGCCGTGGTCGGCTCGTCCAACAGGACACCCTCGTGCTGGTCAGCAGTGTTATCCGCCGTCATGATCGGCACCTCCGCCCGCCACCCTATCGAGCGCGCCGCCGGCCCACCGGCCGCGTCTCATTCCCGACCCTCGCCGCGCGGGGGTCGGGCGCGTTGCCGGCTCACCGCCCGGGGTTCATTCCTGGCCGGCTGGCTGCCGGCTCACCGCCCGGGGTTCATACCTGGCCGGCGGGCTGCCGGCTCAGCGGCTGGGGCTCAATCCCGGTCGTCGGCCGGCCAGTCGAGTGCCAGGGAGCTGATCCGGGCGGCGATGTCCGCCGGGTCCGCGCCGCGGCCCACGGCCAGCCCCATCAGGTACGCCGTGACCGGCGCACCCGGCCGCACCACGTGGTGCGCGACATCGCGGGCGACGTCCAGCACCGCCTTCTGCTCCACGTCAGCCGGGGTCAACCCCAGTTCGTCGCAGGCCGCAGCGATCCAGGTCTCGAGCACGCTCACCGGGCCCATTCCTCCGCAGTACGCAGGTCATCATCGGTATCGCAATCGAACCAGGGCGGCGGCCCCGGGCGTCGCCAGGACACCTCGATGAACCGCAGCTGGTCCATAAGCGCATGCATCGGGGCGCCGTGCAGGCTGCCCCGTTCCTCGGCCACCCGCTGGAGCGCCGCACGCAGGGCGTCCGTCCGCCAGACCCCGCAGAGCGACTGCAGCCGGCCCTCGGCGTCCCGGTAGACCGCACCCTGCATGGGCGCCGACTCGACCGTGAGCCGAAGCACATCGATGGCCTCGCCGGTGAGCAGAGGCAGGTCCGCCGCAAGCAGCGCCGTGAAGCTGACATCCGCGGGAACCAGCTCAAGACCGGCGGCGGTCGCGGCAACCGGGCCACCACCGGGCGGCTGCTCACTGGTCGAGGCGACCGGCACAGGCAGGTCGGGAGGAACACGTCCGACCACCACCTGCGGGTCGGCGTCATGCACCGCGGCCAGGACACGCGTCAGCATCGACTGCCCGGCCACCGGGATGGTGGGCTTGTCCGCACCACCCATCCGACGTGCCGCACCGCCGGCCAACACCACCGCCGCGAATCCCCCCACGTACGTACCGTATCCCGTGGGGGACATGAGCGTGACCGGGCGGACGGCTTGCCGGGTGGGTGCGCTGGTGAGAGTGGGGCGGTTTGTCGGGCTTGCGGGGTCCTGGCCGCGGTGATCGCAAGGGGCCGGACGATCTTGATGGGCGCGGGGTGACGGGCAGCGATCCGGTCCCCGGTCACCCGCGGGGGCGCAGCTGGCTCCCGGTCTTCGCTCGGTTGCAGCGGCTGGGGGTTCCGGTCCCTGCCCGGGTGGGACGACCAGGTTCCGATCTGACCCGAGCGCAGCGGGCGGGTTCCTGTCCCGGCCCAGGTGCAACGGCCGAGGTTCGCTTGCGGCCCGGGCGGCGGGCGCTCTCGGTTCTGTGGCGGCTGGGCTGCGCTGGTGATGCGGGCTGCGGTGATCGGCATACGCTCGGGTGATGGCGCGCACCACGAACCGGCGACCCGTTATGAAGATCGATCTGGCGGGGACAGCCGGGCCGCGCCGGCGGCCCGATGAGCTGGCCGCCGAGGAGCCGTTGGAGATCCGCTTGCGCCAGGCGCCGTTGGCGGTGACCATGCGGACCCCCGGCCAGGACATTGATCTGGCGATGGGTTTCCTGCTGACCGAGGGTGTCATCCGGGCCGCGGCCGATGTGGTGACCGCCCAGCTCTGCGCCGGCACGGACACGCCGAACACGTACAACGTGGTCGACGTGGTGCTGGGGGCGGACGTGCCGGCGCCGGTGACCGATCCGAGTCGCAACTTCTACACGACCAGCTCGTGCGGGGTGTGCGGCAAGGCCAGCATCGACGCGGTCCGCACCCGTTCGCAGTTTGATGTGGCCGGCGACGCCTGCACGGTGCCGGCGCGGATGCTCGCCGACCTGCCGGACCGGCTCCGGGCCGCCCAGCGCTCCTTCGAGCGCACCGGCGGACTGCACGCGGCCGGCCTGTTCACCGCCGCGGGGGAGCTGCTGGTGCTGCGCGAGGATGTCGGGCGGCACAACGCGGTCGACAAGGTCATCGGGTGGGCGCTGCGCGAGGGACGGCTGCCGCTGGCCGGGCACGTGCTGCTGGTCTCCGGGCGGGCCAGCTTCGAGCTGACCCAGAAGGCCTGGATGGCGGGAATTCCGCTGCTCGCGGCCGTGTCCGCGCCGAGCACCCTCGCGGCCGAACTGGCGGACGAGGCGGGGATGACGCTGGTCGGCTTCCTGCGGGGACAGACCATGAACGTGTACGCCGGTTCGCACCGCGTGACCGTCTGACCTTCGTACGGTCTTCGGCGACCCTTCACCCGTGCCATGCGGGCAGGACATTCACGGTCATGAGGCTGCGGGCATGGCACTCTCACGACGTACTCTCCTGCTCAGCAGCGCTGCGGTGGGCGCTGCCGGCGCCGCGAGCGTCTGGCCGTTGGCCGCCTCGGCGGCTCCCTACCGTGGGCCGCTGCGCACCGATCCGTTCACCCTCGGGGTGGCCTCCGGCGACCCGGACCACGACGGTTTTGTGCTGTGGACCCGGCTGGCCCCGAACCCGCTGGCCGACGACGGCCTGGGCGGCATGCCGTCCCGCGACGTCCCCGTGCAGTGGCAACTCGCCGCCGACCCCCACTTCCGGCGGGTCGTCCGCCACGGCGTGACGGTCGCCCGGGCGAAAGCGGCCCACACCGTGCACGTCGAGCTGCACGGACTTCCGCCAGGGCGCGAGTTCTACTACCGCTTCAAGGCCGAGCGGTACGTCTCCCCGACCGGCCGTACCCGCACCGCCCCGGCGCCGTGGGTCGGCAACGGCACTCTGGCGATGTCGTTCGTGTCGTGCTCCCAGTACGAGCACGGCTACTTCACCGCGTACCGGCGACTGGCGGAGGACGAGCCCGAGCTGATCCTGCACCTGGGCGACTACCAGTACGAGTACGGCCCGGACACGTACAACATCCCGGGTGGCAATCCGCGCGACCACCAGGGCCCGGAGACGGTGACGCTGGCCAACTACCGCCAGCGGCACGCCCAGTACAAGAGCGACCCGGACCTCCAGGCGGCGCACGCCGTGGCGCCGTGGGCGGTGGTCTTCGACGATCACGAGATCGAGAACAACTGGGCGGACGAGGTCCCGGAGCAGCCGGACCCGAACTTCCTGGCCCGCCGGGCAGCGGCGTTCCAGGCCTACTACGAGAACATGCCGCTGCGCCGCACCTCGATCCCCCGCGGCATCGACATGCAGCTGTACCGGCGGCTGCACTGGGGCCGGCTGGCGACGTTCCACCTGCTCGACACCCGCCAGTTCCGCGACGACCAGGGCTGCGGCGACGGCTACAGGGACTGCCCGGCGGCGCTCGACCCAGCCCGCTCGATCACCGGCGCGGCGCAGGAGAGGTGGCTGCTGGACGGCTTCCACCGCTCGTCGGCCCGCTGGGACATCCTGGGCCAGCAGGTCTTCTTCGGCCAGCGCGACAACAACGCCGGCCCCGCGCAGGTGGTCAGCATGGACTCGTGGGACGGATACGCGGCCAGCCGCGACCGCATCACCCGAGGCTGGGTCGACGCGGGGGTACGCAACCCGGTGGTGCTGACCGGCGACGTGCACGCGCACTGGGCGGATGAGCTGAAGCTGGACTACACGGACCCGACCTCGCGCACCGTGGGCACCGAGCTGGTCTGCTCGTCGATCACCTCCACGGGGGACGGGGCGGATGTGGTCTCCGGACGGCACCCGTGGGCGGCCTGGAACCCGCACCTGCGCTTCTACAACAACCAGCGGGGTTACGTGCGCACGAAGATCAGCCGGGAGGCGATGACGGTCGACTTCCAGGTGCTGCCGTACGTGACACGGCCGGGTGCTGAGGTGCATACGCGGGCGACCTTCGTGATCGAGGACAGGGTGGCCGGGTTGCAGCAGGTGGCGGACAACCCGACGCCGGGTGGTGGCGCCGCCCTGCGGACCGGGGACCTGGGCGAAGCCACGGTTCAGCAGGAGACCGAACGGCCTTGATCCACGTCGCCCCGGCCGGGCCGTCGTGGAGGCCCGGCCGAGGGCTGGTCGTGGCGCTCGGTCCCCGCAGCCGATCGCGACGGCCGGCAGGGGGTCGCGACGGCTGGCAGGGGGTCGCGACGGCCGGCAGGGGTCAGATGCGGCGGCGGGTGGCGCGGCCGGTCTGCTGCGGGCGTTTGTCCCGCTTGTTCGGCCGATTGCCGGCTGCGCCACGGGACTTGGTCGGCGCAACTCGACGTTCCGGCTGTTCGCGGGCTTGATCGAGGCCGCCGTCCGGCGGGAGGACCGGGCCGGGCCGCAAGTAGGCCGGCTGGTCGGGCGCCGGGTCGTCGTCCTCCGGGTCGAGCCAGGCACTGACCGGGGGCATACCGGCCACGGCCGGCCAACCGTCGAGCACTGACGGCGGCAGTCCGGCCGCGAGCACGCCCTGCATGAGGTACGCCAGCGAGTAGTCGAGCTTCTGGTCGAGGGCGCGCTCCACCGCGACGCTGGACAGCGGGCCCAGCCCCATCCGCCAGGCCACGAAGGCCAGCAGGGCGGCCGGCGCCGGAAGGTAACGCGGTTCCACCCGGCGCATCAGATCCGACCACAACGCCAGTTCCCACTCGTGGGTCCGGGTGCGGGCCCAGGCGTAATCGCGGACCGGCGTGTGCAGCAGCAGGACACCGAGCCAGGCCGCGTCGTCGTCGCTGAGCCGCCCGCCCGCGCGGTAGCAGCACTCGGCTTCCCGGACCGCCGTCCGGCCCGCGCTGCGGACCAGGGCATAGAAGTGCTCGGCGTCCGTCAGGAGGCCCGCGTCCTCCGCGGCGGACTCCGGCTGGTTGTCCGGGAGCGGCGCCGCGACACCCAGACTCGACCAGATCACGTCGCCCGGACCCAGCTCGGTCGGTCCGGGTTGATCGTCGGCGGAGGTGACCAACACGAGCTGGGGCGCCTTCCCGTCATGGAATCGGGAGCTTCGCAGGCCCGTGGTGCTCGGCGGCTCGCCGTCGACGGGTCCGGCATCACCGGGCACCTCGTCGGGTCCAGCCTCGGCGGGCTTCTCGGCGGGGGCGGGATCGGCGAGTTCCTCAGCGGGTGCGAAATCGGCGGGCTCCTCGGCGTCAGGAGCGGGGTCGGCGGGCTCCTCGGCGTCAGGAGCGGGATCGGCGGGGGCCTCGGCGTCTGGTGCCGGTCGGCGTTCGGCCGCGAGGGCTGCCAGGCGCAGCACCGCCCTTGCCGTGGCCGTGTTCATCGCCTCACGGTCGTCACCCGTCACCGACTCGAGCTGCGCTGCCAGCGCCTCCCGGCTCGGCAGGGCCACGGCACCGGCATACGTCGCTTCCGTCGCCACCACGCTGAACGCCGGCTCGCACACGAGCCCCTCGGGCGGGCAGCACGCCGGGTCTTCGCACAGGTAGGACCAGTGGCGGCCGTCCGTCACGCGCAGCTCGTCGACGATCGCCACTTCCGCCTCGCGGAACGCCTTCGACAGGCGCAGGACTGCCGGTGTGACGCGGGGCTCTTCGCCGTACCCGATGATCGTGACGGCCTCGATCTGCTGTTGCCGGACGACCTTCGCCAGATGCAGCACCGCTGCCTTGGCCTCTTCCTCCGGGGCGTCGCGTGCGGGCAGGTCGGCGCGCATCGCGCAGATGATGCGCGCGGCGCGCATCGCCACCACGATCAGGCTGTCAGCAGGATGGAAGCCGACCAGGAACGGCACGGCGGAGATGAGCTCGGCGGGGGAACTGACCTTCAGCAATGTCATGCCGGGCAGCGTGGCCGAATCCGGCCCGCGCCTGTCTGCCAAAAGTCGAACCTGTGGATAACCGGGTTATCCACAGGGGCCCAGCGCGGAATCGCGTCAGGAACGAAACTGCAACTCATGCAACTCGAGCCCGTCCTGCTGCCACTCGTGGGCATGCCGGTCCAGGTCCATGGTCAGTTCGATCGACGACACCACGTCGTAGCCGGCCGCGTGCAGGCTGCGGATCGCGTCGACGTTGCGCGACGACGGCGAGATCGTCAGCGACACCATGTTGCGCTTCTTGGCCTCCGCGGCCACGTGCCGCAGCAGCTTGCGGCCGACGCCCTTGTGCCGGTGCGAGCGGGTGACCACCACCGGCTCCACCTCGCCGCCACGTCCGCGCATGATCAGCCCGACGAGCCCGATCACCCCGTCGTCGGCATGGTCGGCGACCCACAGGCCGCTCAGGTCCAGCCGGGTCAGGTACTCCTCGAAGCCGGCCCCGGCGTCGTCGGCGGCATCGCCGTACATCTGGTTGTGCTGATTGGTCAGCTCCGACCACAGGCGGCGACCAGCGTTGTGGTCGCTCGGCCGGTACGAACGCACCGCGACAGGTGTCATGCCGACATTTTGACTCCGATTCGGGCATGCCGTAACCCGAAGTGGAAGATAAGGCGGTGGATCTGGCGTACCTGCGCGCGCACCCCCAGCATCTCCCGACATTTCTCACCCACCAGCGGATCCGGGAAACTCCCGTCGGGGGCGGTGACGTGTGCGTCGCATCCCGCTTGACCTTGGACGACGGCGCGTCACTCTTCACCAAGACGTGGCCGTCCGGAACAGCGCCCGAGCACTTCTTCACCACCGAGGCGGCCGGGCTGCAATGGCTCCGCCAGGCCGCGACAGTGCCGATCCCCGAGGTGTTTGTCGCACTTCCGGAGATGCTCGCGCTCGAATGGATCGACCCGGGCCCGGCGTCGCCTGCGGCCGCCGAGCGCTTCGGCCGGGAGCTGGCGGGGCTCCATCGCGCCGGCGCGGAGTCGTTCGGCGCCGGCTGGCCCGGCTTCATCGGGCCGCTGACCCAGGACAACACGCCGTCGGGTGGGCCGTGGGGGCCGTGGTTCGCGGAGCGGCGGCTGCGGCCGTACCTGAAGATCTCGGCCGACAGCGGCGCGCTCCCGGCGGCCGACGTCGCGGCCGTGGAGCAGGTCATCCTCCGGATCGAGGAGTACGGCGGGGAGGAACCGCCGGCCCGGATCCACGGCGACCTGTGGCCGGGGAACGTGCTGTGGGGCGCCGACGGCCGGGCGTGGCTGGTCGACCCTGCCGCGCACGGCGGGCACCGGGAGACAGACCTGGCGCAGCTCGGACTGTTCGGTGGGGCGCCGCACCTGGAGACGATCCTGCAGGCGTACGCGGAGGAGTGGCCGCCGACGGACGGGTGGCGCGACCGCGTACCCGTGCACCAGCTGCACCTTTTGCTGGTGCACACCGCGGCGTTCGGCGGCGCCTACCGGAGCGCGGTACGGGCGGCGGCCGACGCTGCACTGCGAAAATGAGCACTCCGTGGCCGGTTGAGTGCGTCGCACCACAAACCGCGCGCCGCCAAATGTCGTATCCAGGCGCTAGGTTCGACCAGTGAGCAAGCGGGCCGGGCTTTCCGAGTGGCGCCGAGCTACCGCGGGCAGGCGGGGTGAGGGGTCGACGTGAGTGTGCTCGCTGACCGGTTCGGACGGGTTGCGCGCGACCTGCGGGTGTCACTGACCGACCGCTGCAACCTGCGCTGCACCTACTGCATGCCCGAGGAAGGGCTCGCGTGGATGCCCCGCGAGCAGCAGCTCACCGACGCCGAGGTCGGCCGGCTGATCCGGATCGCCGTCGAGCAGCTCGGGGTGACCCAGGTGCGGTTCACCGGCGGCGAGCCGGTGATCCGGCGCGGGCTGACCGGCATCATCGCCGCGGCGGCGGCGCTCAAGCCGCGCCCGAAGCTCTCCATCACCACAAACGGCATCGGGCTCGACCGGCTGGCGGCGCCCCTGCGCGACGCCGGGCTGAATCGCGTGAACGTCTCGCTGGACACGCTCTCGCCCGCACGGTTCCAGCAGCTCACATACCGGGACAGGCACGCCGACGTGCTGAAGGGCCTGGCCGGCGCGGCGCGCGCCGGGCTCACCCCGGTGAAGATCAATACGGTGCTGATGCGCGGGGTCAACGACGACGAGGCCCCCGAGCTGCTGCGTT
The DNA here is from genome assembly GCF_044465625.1 of Actinoplanes sp. NPDC049599. Classification (NCBI taxonomy): domain Bacteria; kingdom Bacillati; phylum Actinomycetota; class Actinomycetes; order Micromonosporales; family Micromonosporaceae; genus Actinoplanes; species Actinoplanes sp. NPDC049599. The sequence goes on along the minus strand of NZ_JBITLX010000024.1, from coordinate 71,566 downwards.
TCGCCCTGGACCACGGGTACGAGCTCCGGTTCATCGAGCAGATGCCGCTCGACGCCCAGCACCAGTGGGACCGGCACCAGATGGTCACCGCCGAGGCGATCCTGGCGTCCCTGGAGCCCTTCGGGCTGGTGGCGGATTCGGTTTCACGTGGAACAGCGCCGGCCGAGACCTGGCTCGTGCCGGGCTACGTCGACGCGGCGGGCAACCCGGCAAGGGTGGGTGTCATCGGGAGCGTGACCAGGCCGTTCTGCGGCGACTGCGACCGCACTCGGCTCACCGCGGACGGCCAGGTGCGCAACTGCCTCTTCGCCACGGAGGAGTCCGATCTGCGCGGGCTGCTGCGCTCGGGCGGGAGTGATGCGGCCATCGCGAAGGCCTGGCAGGTCGCCATGTGGGGCAAGCGGGCGGGCCACGGCATCGACGATCCCTCATTCCTGCAGCCGGCGCGGCCGATGTCGGCGATCGGGGGCTGACATGCCAAGCGCGGTTCAACGGCGACCAGGTAGCCGAGGTCGCGTTGCGCTTCGGGCGGCCGAGACCAGCAGCTCTCTCCGCTGCCGGGCCAACCTGGGCAGGAGGGTGAACCGTCATGGTTGAGGTTCGATACTTCGCCGGCGCGCGGGCGGCCGCGGGCCGTTCGTCGGAGCACCTCACGGCCGATTCGCTTGACGATCTCACCTCGCTGCTGACCGAACGCCACGGCGAACGGCTCGCGCTGGTCCTCAAGGCGGCCAGCTTCCTGGTGGACGGGCTCGCCTGCCATGATCGACAAGCGGCGCTGCCCGCCGGTGCGACGGTTGACGTCCTGCCGCCGTTCGCTGGGGGTTGAGCTTGATCGCGTTCGTCGCGGTGGTCTTCATCGTCATCGACTTGATCCACTTTTACCTGTGGAAGCGCCTGGTCAAGGACCCGCTCCGGCCCGGGCGGCTGCGCCACGCCGGTGCGGTTGTGGCGGTCCTGCTGGCGGTGCTGGTGCCGGTCACCTTGATCGGGGTCCGCTCCGGGTATCTGGTGTGGCTGGCCTGGCCGGGCTACCTCTGGCTCGCCCTGATGTTCTACCTGCTCGTGACGCTGGCCGCCCTGGAGATCCCGCGCCTGGTGATCAACCTGTGGATGCGCGCTGCGAGCAGGCGCGCGGGCGACGTTGAGCGCGTGAAGGCGGGCGCGGCTGAGACCGTGAGGTCCGTCACGGCCCAGCGGGAGAGGGTAGGCGCGGCCGAGCTGGAGAGGGTCGGCGCGACCGAGCCGGAAACCGCGGGCGCGGCAAAGCTGGCAAACGCGGGCGCGCAGGCGGAGGGGGTCGCGGCCGAGCTGGAGAGGGTCGGCGCGGCCGAGCTGGAGAGGGTCGGCGCGGCCGAGCGGGAGAACGCCGCCGCGATCGCCGCGACGATGGTCCATGCCGGCGTGGCTGATCCCGCGACCCTGCTCGACCCGGCCCTCGACGCCCAGCTGGGCCCGGACGCCCAGGCCGGCATCAACCGCCGTCTTCTTCTGGCCCGCGGCGTCGCGATCTTCGCCGGTCTCACCGCCGCCGGTGTCACCGGCTACGGCGTCAAGACCGCCCTCGGTCCTCCTCAGCTCGACCGCGTCCAGCTTCCCCTCGCCAAGCTCCCCCGGGCCATGGACGGCACCCGCCTGGCCGTCGTCTCCGACATCCATCTCGGGCCGCTGACCGGCACCCAGCACGCCGCCCGGATCGTCGGGCTCATCAACTCCGTCAACGCCGACATCGTCTGCATCGTCGGGGATCTGGTCGACGGCAGCGTTGCTGAGCTGGGCAGGTTCGCCGCGCCGCTGGCCGGCATTCGGTCGCGGCGGGGCGCCTTCTTCGTCACCGGCAACCACGAGTACTACTCCGGATATCAGGAGTGGGTCACCGAGGTGGCGCGGCTCGGGGTGCGGCCGCTGCGCAACGAGCGGCTGGAGATCGACGGGCTTGACCTGGCCGGGGTCAATGATCTCGGCGGTGTCGACTTCGGGGACGGGCCCGATCTGCAGCGGGCGCTCGGTGACCGGGATGCCCGGCGGCCCGTTGTGCTGATGGCGCATCAGCCCGCGGTCGCCCGGGACGCGGCTCCGTTCGGAGTGGACCTGCAGGTTTCCGGGCATACCCACGGCGGTCAGATGGCGCCGTTCAACCTGCTCGTCAAGCTGGAGCAGCCCGTGGTGAGCGGCCTGGGCAAGGTCGACGGTGTGCCGGTTTACGTCACCAACGGCGCCGGGTTCTGGGGCCCGCCGGTCCGGGTCGGGGCTCCGCCGCAGGTCACGGTCATCGAGCTGCGTACCCCGTAACAGTGAATCCGGGGAGTTCCGCGGAGCCACGACGCACATCTCCGCAGGATTCAATCGTGGATCGGTTATGTCACTTCGCGCGTGGCGGCTCGTGGCGTGCCGGGCGCTCGTGACAGGATGCAGCGTGCCCTCGGTTAGCGAAGGGTCCTCGGTCACCGCGGACACATACGTCGCGGATCTGCACATCCACTCCAAGTACTCCCGGGCCTGCAGCCGCGATCTCACCCTGCCGAATCTGGCCTGGTGGGCCCGGCGCAAGGGCATCGCGGTGCTCGGCACCGGTGACTTCACGCATCCCGCCTGGTTCGACCACCTGCGGGAAAACCTCCGCCCTGCCGACGAGCCCGGCCTCTACCGGCTCGGCGGCGACGCGGAGCAGGACGTCAGCCGCCGCCTGCCGCCGATCCTGCAGGGCGGCTCGGACGCGCGGTTCATGCTCAGCGTCGAGATCTCCACGATCTACAAGCGTGACGACCGCACCCGCAAGGTGCACCACCTCATCTACATGCCGGACCTCGCGGCCGCCGCCCGGTTCAACACGGCGCTCGGCCGGATCGGCAACCTCACCGCGGACGGCCGGCCGATCCTCGGCCTTGACTCCCGGGACCTGCTGGAGATCACGCTCGAGGCCAGCCCGGACGCCTATCTCGTCCCCGCGCACATCTGGACCCCGTGGTTCTCCGCACTGGGTTCGAAGTCCGGCTTCGACGCGATCGCGTACTGCTACGCCGACCTCGCCGAACACATCACCGCCGTGGAGACCGGCCTCTCCTCCGACCCGGCGATGAACTGGCGGGTCTCGAGCCTGGACCGCTACCGGCTGGTGTCCAATTCGGACGCGCACTCGCCGGCGGCGCTGGCGAGGGAGGCGACGCTCTTCACCGGCGCGCCGGACTACTTCGCGATCAAGGCCGGGGATGCCCTCGCCGGCACCATCGAGTTCTTCCCGGAAGAGGGCAAATACCACGCGGACGGGCATCGCGCCTGCGGCATCAACTGGGCGCCCGAGCGGACCCGGGAGCACGGCGGCCGCTGCCCCGAGTGCGGCAAGCCGCTGACGGTCGGCGTGCTCAACCGGGTCGAGGAGCTGGCCGACCGCTCCGCCGGCGGCGGCGCGCGGGACCAGCAGGTTGTGCATCTCATCCAGCTGGCCGAGATCATCGGCGAGATCAACGGTGTCGGCCCGAAGTCCAAGACCGTCGACGGCCAGCTCAACCACCTGGTCGCCAGCCTCGGCGCGGAGCTGGACATCCTGCGGCGGGTCCCGCTCGACGAGATCGGCCAGGTGGGCGGCGAGCAGCTCCGCGAGGCCATCGGCCGGCTGCGGCGCGGCGACGTGCGGCGGATTTCCGGGTACGACGGCGAGTACGGCGTCATCACCCTCTTCGAGCCCGGCGAACTGCGCAACAAGCAGAGCGCACCGCAGGCCGAGACGTTGTTCGACATGATCCCCGTACCGGTGCCGCAGCAGCGCAAGGCCGAGCCGGCGATCGGCCGCGCCCCGGTGCCGAAGGCCGCCAAGGAGCCGAAGAAGAAGGCACCGCCGCTGCCGCCGCCGGCCAGCCCGCACGAGCCGTTCGAGCCGATGCTCGCCGGCATGGAAGAGGTCGGCACCGGGCTGCTGGACCGCCTCGACGCCATGCAGCGGGTCGCGGCCTCCGCGCCCGGCGGACCCCTGCTGATCGTGGCCGGCCCGGGCACCGGCAAGACCCGCACGCTGACGCACCGGATCGCCTACCTCTGCGCCGAGCTGGGCGTCTTCCCCGAACGCTGCCTGGCGATCACCTTCACCCGCCGCGCCGCCGAGGAGATGCGGCACCGGCTCGACGCGCTGATCCCGGACGTCGCCGAGGACATCACCGTCGGCACGTTCCACTCGCTGGGGCTGAGCATCCTCAAGGAGAACGCGAAAGCCGCCGGGCTCGGCGCGAACTGGCGGATCGCCGACGACGCCGAACGGGCCGCCGCCCGGGAACAAGCCGGCGACGACGACCAGGCGTACGCGAAGCTGCTCCGCCAGCAGGACCTGGTCGACCTGGACGACCTGCTCACGATGCCGGTCGCGTTGCTGCGGGACGAGCCCGAGCTGGTCGAGCGGTACCGCAAGCGCTGGCAGTGGATCTTCGTGGACGAGTACCAGGACGTCGACGACGTGCAGTACGAGCTGCTGCGGCTGCTCGCGCCCGAGAACGGCAACCTGTGCGCGATCGGAGACCCGGACCAGGCGATCTACTCCTTCCGTGGCGCCGACGTCGGTTACTTCCTGCGCTTCTCCCGTGACTTCACCGATGCCCGGCTGGTCCGGCTGACCCGCAACTACCGCTCGTCGGCGCCGATCCTGGCCGCGGCCGTGCAGGCGATCGCGCCGACCACGCTGGTGCAGGGCCGGCGGCTCGACCCGGCCCGGGTCAACCCCGAGTCGCCGCTGGTGGGGCGCTACTTCGCCGGCAGCGTGGCGGACGAGGCGGACTTCGTGGTCCGTACGGTCGACGAGCTGGTCGGCGGCCTGTCGCACCGTTCCCTGGACTCCGGCCGCGTCGACTCCCGCGCGGTGGCCCCGGGCACGTTGTCCTTCTCGGACATCGCCGTCCTGTACCGCACGGACTCGCAGGCCCAGGCCGTGGTGGACGCGCTGTCGCGGGCCGGCGTACCCGTGCAGAAGCGGTCACACAATCGCCTGCGGGACCGGCCCGGGGTGCAGGTGCTCGCGCGCGAGCTGCGGCACGCCGACGGGCTCGGCGGGTCACTCGCGGCGCGCGTCAAGCTCACCGCCCAGGTGATGGCCCAGCGCTACGCGGCGCCGACCCTGGACGCCGAGCAGCTCGCGCCCGAGGACGTCTGGACGGCGGCCGACCTGCTCATGCCGCTGGCGCACCGGATCGGTGAGGACCTGCCGCGGTTCCTGCAGGAGATCGCCACGGGCGCCGAGGTCGACGCGCTCGACCCGCGCGCGGAGGCGGTCAACCTGCTCACCCTGCACGCCGCGAAGGGCCTGGAATTCCCGGTCGTCTTCCTGGTGGGCTGCGAGGACGGGCTGCTGCCGCTGCGCTGGCCCGGCACCAAGCCGACGGACGACGAGACGGCCGAGGAGCGGCGGCTGTTCTTCGTCGGGCTGACCCGGGCGCAGGACCGGCTCTATGTGAGCCACGCGGCGCGACGCTTCCGGCACGGCTCGGAACGCGAGCAGTCGCCGACGCCGTTTCTGGACGCGATCGACCTGGGGCTCTTCGAGCGGATGGGCGACACCGTCCCGGCCCGTCCGAAGGACCGGCAGCTGCGGCTCCTCTGACCGGGGCAGCCGGCAGGAGCAGCCCGACCCGCACGTCGTCGCCCATGTCCGAAAGTCTGGCAGCAGCCTCTGACAATTTCGGCAGGCTCACTCGACCTCGACAGCCCGGCCACCCGATCGAGGCCAGGTCGGGCGAGGCCAGGTCGGGCGAGGCCAGGTCGGGCGAGGCCAGGTGAGGCGAAGCCAGGCGAAGCGAAGCCAGGCGAAGCGAAGCCAGGCGAGGCGGGGCCACGTCAGGCGAGGACAGGTCAGGTGAGGGCGATGGCGAGGAGCGCGCCGGTCAGCAGCGCCGGCCCCAGCGGCATCCCGGTCCGGCGTCCTGCTCGACGGGTGAGCAAGAGGATCAACGCAGCCGGTCCGTTGATCAGATGCGGTGCCACGAGGCCGGCCACCAACGCCTCCCACCCCACAAAGCCGAGCGTGAACCCCAACACCGCCGCCAGCTTGACGTCCCCAAGCCCCAGCCCACCACCCGGCAACAAGGCGACAACCAGATAGATCGCCCCGCTCAGCAACGCCGCCAGCATGCCCCGGCCGACCCGGCCCGGATCCCCGGCAACCACGGCCCCGAGGCTCAACGGCACCACCGTAGCCACTCCCAGCAGCGCCACGAGCGCGTCCGGCAGCCGGAGACAGCGGAGGTCGATCACGGCCAGCAGGATGCCCAGCATCGCCACGGGCAACAGCACCAGCAGCATGAGCGCCGGGCCGGTCGTGGCGGCCAGCACGCCCGTCACCACCGCACCCGCCATCACCGTCCACACCGGTGGCCGGGCACACGGGCACGGTGCTCCGGCCCGTACCCAGGTCGTCAAGGCTGCCGCGCAGGCCGCGCAAGTTGATCTCGGATGGTCGCCGCGGGGCACCGCCAGGCGGTGCGCCGGGCGCGGCACGAACGCGGCCGACGCGCCGCCGAAGACCGCCGCGCAGACCGTCACCGACAATGACATGGGGCTGAACGCTAGCGGGCCGACCGGCGCCGGGCGGGTCGCGTTGCCGACAGATGAGGCGAATAGCCCTGTTGTCACCGAGTTGAGCCCAGGTCGGCGCGATTCCGGGAGAGAACGAGTCAGTCCGCCACGCTACGGTGGCGTACAGCGATCCCGCGCCTGGAGGAACCCCGATGTCGCAGAACGGCCCCTATCCCGGCCAGGGCTGGCCGGCCAGCGGATCATCAGGTTCCGACGAGCCCTACACGGAGCCGGCCGACCCCTGGGGTGACGCGGCGACCCACGCGTCGCCGGTGCCCGACACCGCGTGGGGCGGTCAGCCGATGTCGGTGCCGCCCGTGCCCGAGAGTTCCACCGGCTTCAACGGCGGTTATCCCGTGAATCCGATGAACGGCGCGCCACCGATGTGGCACCCGGCGCCGACCCCGGCGCCGCCGAGACGGCGCAACACCCCGATCGTCGTGCTGGTTGTGGTGCTCGGCCTGCTCATCCTCGGCGGTCTCGCGACCGCGGGGTGGCTGGTGCAGCGTTCGAGTGATCCGCAGGGCGGCGCGACGGGAGAGCCCAGCGCGACGGCGAGCGCCACCAACGGTTCCGTGCCCGAGCCGCAGAGCAGCGAGGACGCGCGCTTCGTGGCCAAGGGCCAGTGCGTGCGCAACGAGGGTTCGGCCGACGACAGCCCCGACCTCAAGATCGTGGCTTGCGCCAGCGGCACCTACGAGGTGCTCAAGCGGGTCGACGGCCGCACCACCGGCGAGGCCGACGCCGAGTCCAAGTGCAGCAAGGTGTCCAAGTACACCAAGTGGTACTTCTACGACAGCGAGCTGGACAGCCTCGACTTCGTCCTCTGCCTCCGCGAGTATGGCGTCGACTAGCGCTCTCTAGCTTCAACGCTAGACTGCCGTAGATACCGTTCGATTGTTGACTCTAGCTTTTCGGCTAGAGAGCCCGATACGGTGCTATCCGTGGATCCGGTCCGCAACCCGTACGCGCCCGGCGCCGGCCAACGGCCACCCGAGCTGGCCGGTCGCGGCCGTGAGCTGGATGCCTTCGACGTGGTGCTGGAACGCGTCGCCCGGGGCCGGCCGGAACGCAGCCTGGTCCTGACCGGACTGCGCGGGGTCGGCAAGACCGTGCTGCTCAACACGCTCCGGTCCGCCGCGATCGGCCGGCTCTGGGGCACCGGCAAGATCGAGGCCCGGCCCGACCAGTCGCTGCGCCGGCCGGTTTCCGCCGCGCTGCACATGGCGATCCGCGAGCTGACCCCGCACCACCGCAACCCCGAACGGGTCGACGAGGTGCTGGCGGTGCTCAAGGCCTTCGCGCTGCGGGCCAACGACTCGTCGGCGAAGCTGCGCGACCGGTGGACGCCCGGCATCGACGTGCCGCCCGCCCGTGGCCGCGCCGACTCGGGCGACATCGAGATCGACCTGGTGGAGCTCTTCACCGACGCCGCGTCGCTCGCCACCGACGTCGGCACCGGCATCGCGCTGTTCATCGACGAGATGCAGGATCTGGGCCCGGCGGACGTGTCCGCGCTCTGCGCCGCCTGCCACGAGTTGTCCCAGCTCGGCGCCCCGCTCATCGTCGTCGGCGCCGGCCTGCCCCACCTGCCGGCGGTGCTGTCCGCGGCGAAGTCCTACTCGGAACGGCTCTTCCGCTACCAGCGCATCGACCGCCTCGACCGGATCGCCGCCGACCTTGCCCTGTGTGCCCCGGCGGCGCGCGAGGACGTGGAGTACGAGCCCAAGGCGCTGGACCTGCTGTACGAGAAGTCCGGCGGCTACCCCTACTTCGTGCAGGCGTACGGGAAGGCGACCTGGGACCACGCGCCGACGTCGCCGGTGACCGCGGAGGACGTCCGGATGGCGGCGCCGGAGGCGGAGACCGAGCTGGCGGTCGGCTTCTTCGGCTCCCGGTTCGAGCGGGCCACGCCGGCGGAGCGCGAATACATGCGCGCGATGGCCTCGCTCTCCGGCGACTCGGAGAACGACATGGACGCGGCCGTGCCGACCGCTGACATCGCCGCGGCCCTGTCGCGGCGGCCGGCCAGCCTGTCGCCGGCCCGGGACGCCCTGATCAAGAAGGGCCTGATCTACTCGGGCGAGCGCGGCACGGTGGCGTTCACGGTGCCGCACTTCGGCCGCTACCTGCGTACTCAGCCCTGAAGGTCGGCCTGGACGTTGCGCCACGGCGCGGGGTAGCGGGCCTCGACCGCCCGCAGGGCCAGGACCTGCCAGGCGTCACCCGCCGAGGACCATTCGCTGGTGATCCCGTACGGCGCGGCCGGGACGAACCCGAAGCGGCGGTAGTACGCGGGCTCACCGAGCACCAGCACCAGCCGCTCCCGGGACTCCGTGGCCCGCCGCAGGGCGTCGCGGACGACGGCCGTGCCCAGCCCGTGCCGCTGCCGCCCGGGTGCGACCGCCACCGGCCCGAGCGCCAGCCCCGCCTCCCCGCCGATCATGATCCGGCTGAGCAGCGCGAACGCGACCACGTGGCCGTTTTCCTCGGCGACGACGGAAAACTCCGGGAGCCACGCATGGGTCGGCCGCAACGCCGCGACCAGCCGGGCCTCGTCCTCACCCCCGAACGCCGCCTCCAGCACACGGCGTACGCCGTCAGCATCCTCGGGTTACTCGATCCGCACCTCACTCATGCCCGGAACCCTACGGAGGGGTCGGGGAAGCTATCCACAACTCACCCGGCGCGCTTCCGCGGATCCGGGTATAACGGGGCTATGAAGCCTGTGCGTACTGCAGCCCGCGCCATGCTCGGTGCGGTCTTCGTGGTCAGCGGAGTTCGGATCGTCCTCGACCCCGATGACAAGGTCACGGCCGCCAAGCGGGTCACCGACAAGGTCGGACCGCTGATCGAGCGGGTTGATCCCCGGCTGCCCAGCGACGCGCGCACCCTGGTGCAGGCCAAGGCCGCCGCCGACGTGGTCGCCGGGCTGCTGCTGGCCAGCGGGCGCTTCACCCGGCCCGCCGCCGCCGTGCTCGCCGCCGGCCTGGTGCCGACCACCTTCGCCGGGCACCCGTTCTGGAGGTTCCCCCAGCCGGAGCGGTCCCACCACCAGACGCACTTCTTGAAGAACCTCGGCCTGCTCGGCGGGCTGCTGCTGGCCGCGGTCGACACCCAGGGCAAGCCGGGGATCAGCTACCGCACCAGTCACGCCGTCGACCGTTCGCAGCGCTCGGTGCGCCGCGTGGTGCGCACGGCCCGGCGCGAGGCCAAGATCGCCGCGGTCACCGCGGCCGCCGCGCGCAAGATCCCCGGCTGAATCACCTAACGGGCTCACCCGGCGTTAAGCCGTCGAAGCACCAGGGCGGCGCGCCTGCAAGACCGGCGCGGTGACGCCGGGGTCGAGCTACGGGGAGGTCGCGCCATGCCCGCGATGCGGACTGCCGCGCGTCCGGCCACCACCAGGTGCGTGGTGGTCCTGCTCGCCTGGGTCGGCATCCTGGCCGCGATCACCACGATCGCCCAGCGGTACGGCTTCAGCATCCTCGCCGTGGACCGCGCGGCGATCGGCCACGCCCTGTCCGGCGACGGCCTGTACGCGTACCGGGCGCCTCTGACGCACCTGGGCACTGCCCTGCCCCCGCCGGCGTTGTTCCTGGTCTCCCCCGCGGTTTTCCTGCCGTTGCCGGTGGCCGGCTGGCTGACCGCGCTCGCCGGGGTCGCCGCGCTCGGCCTGTCCCTGGTGGCGTTGGTGGGCCCGGTGGCCCGCCGGTACGGCCGCCGCCCCTGGCCGGTGGTGCTGGCCGCGGGCGCCCTGGCCCTGACCGTGGAGCCGGTGCGTGCCGCGCTCGGCCTGGGCACGCTGGGTCTGCTGGCGTTCGGGCTGATCACCGCCGACATCGTGGCCCTGCGCCGGGGCGCGTGGGCCCGCAGCCGCGCCGCATGGTGGCCGGGCCGCCCCGCCTCCTCGCCACCGCGCAGCCGCACCCCCGTTGACCTGCTGCAGCGAGGCTGGGCGACCGGCGCGTGGGCCGGCGTGGGCGTCGGCCTGGCCACGGCGCTCGCGGTGACCCCGGCGTTCTTCATCCTCTACCTGGTGATCACCCGGCAGTGGCGGGCGGCGCTGACCGCGACCGGCACGGCCCTGACGGCGGCCGCGGCGGCCCTGCTGGTCAGCCCCGGGGAAACCGTCGCGTGGCTCGGTGAGGTGCTCTGGCGCATCGACCGCACCGGCCCGGTGGACACCATCGCCAACCAGTCGCTGGCGGGCGTGCTGGCCCGTATCTACGACTCGGCGACGACGCCGGTGCTGCTGTGGCTGTCGTTCTCGCTGCTGCTCATCGCGGTCGGGCTGATCCGGGCCCGGGCGGCGCACGCGGACGGCGACGAGATCGCGGCGTTCACGCTGGTCGGGCTGACCGCGGCGATCGTCGGACCGGTGACCGACACCAACGAGCTCATCTGGGTGCTGCCGGCGGTGCTGATCCTGATCGACGCCGCGGCCCGCCGCCGGGTCACCTGCGGCCGCCCGCCGCCGGGGCGCTGGGCGGGGCTGCCCTTCGCGATCGCCGCCGGGGTCACCTATCTGCTCTTCGTGCTCGCGCCGATGTGGAGCCTGCCCGACACGTTCTCCGCCAACTGCTACGCCCTGGCCCTGATCCTGCTGGTCAACGCCTTACCGTGGCGGCCGGGAGTGGCGCCGGCCTTCCCGGTCAACCGGTGGCTGGGCCGGTCCCGCCGAGCGGCGGCCCCGGCAACGTCCGCTCCCGGCCCGGCGAATCCGGTGCGGCGAGTGGGCCCGATGCGGAACACCCCGGGCGGGCCGCTGTCGGCGTCGACGATCCCCCCGCCCCGCGACCCGGGCCGCTAAGGCGTGCCCGTGATCCTCACGGGCAGTTCACCCATTCCTCGGTGCCGTCGGTGAAGACCTGGCGTTTCCAGATCGGCAGGCGCGCCTTCGCCTCGTCGACCAGCCGCGCGCAGGCCGTGAACCCCGCCGCCCGGTGTGCCGTGCTCACCGCCGCCACCAGCGCCACGTCGCCGATCTCCAGCACGCCGACCCGGTGGGACACCGCCACCGCATACACGGCCGGGTCGGCCGCGATCTCCTCAGCCACCTGGCGCAGCACCGCCGCCGCGCTCGGGTGACCCTCGTATTCCAGCAGCGTGACGCCCTTGCCGTCGTCGTGGTCGCGGACCGCGCCCTGGAACGACACGACCGCGCCGGCCCGGGGGTCCGCGACGGCTTTCTCGTGGGCCGCCAGGTCCAGGGTCGTGTCGTGGACCTCGGCGATACGCACTGTCTCTGGCGTGGTCACGGGCGCTCTCCGGGATACAGCGGCAGCGGGTGGAACGGGACGAGGTCGCCAGCGGCCGCCTCGGTGTCCGGGCGGACCACGGCGAAGCCGTCGGCGGTGGCCAGGCCGCGCAGCATGGCCGAGCCGACGTGGCCGACCGGGGTGGCCCGGCGGCCGTCCCGGTCGAGCGAGGCCAGCGCCAGGTGGGTGAAGCCGCCGCGGCCGGGGACCGGCGCGGTCAGCTCGATCTTGGGCAGGGCCGGGAACTCCCGGCCGTGCAGGCCGGCCAGCAGCGGGGCGACCAGGGTGATCAGCGCGATCACCGCGGACTGCGGGTTGCCGGGCAGGCCGGCCAGGAAGCGGAAGCGGCCGTCCGGGCCGGGCACCCGGGCCAGCAGCATCGGGAAGCCGGGGCGGACCGCGACCGTGTTCACCACATACTCCCCGCCGAGCTCGGCGAGGGCCGGGTGCAGGTGGTCGACCGGGCCGTTCATCGTGCCGCCGGTCGTGCAGACCAGGTCCGCGACTGCCAGCGCGTCGCGGATCGCCGCCACGTGCGCATCGAGCGTGTCGCGCACCGGGCCGCGGACCGCCGACGGGCTCACGGTCGCGCCGTAGCGGCGCAGCCAGGCCGGCACCAGTGGGCTCAGCGAGTCGCGGACCCGGCCGGCTCCCGGCGGGCCGCTGGTGAGCAGCTCGTCGCCGAAGACCAGCAGCGCGGCGCGCGGCTGCGGCCGCACCGGGATGGCGTCGTAGCCGCAGGTCGCGGCCATGCCGAGGACGGCCGGGTCGACCGGGGTGCCGGCCGGCAGCAGCTCCTCGCCGCGCCGCGCCTCGTCGCCGGGCAGCCGCCACTCCGGCAGCGGTCGCGGGGTGCCGCTGATCCGGCCCTCGGCGCCGCGGGTGGACTCCTCGACCCGGATCAGCGCCTCGGCGCCCTCGGGCACCATCGCGCCGGTGGCGATCTCGACGCAGGTGCCGTCGTCGGTGAGCGGCGCCGCCGTGCCGCCGGCCAGCACCCGGCCGGCCGGCCGCCAGGGCGCCGGCCCGCGGACCGCCCAGCCGTCGATGCTCGACGTCGGGAACGCCGGCAGGTCGGTCAGGGCGACCAGCGGCTCAGCGAGAGTACGGCCGTCGGCGCCGGCCAGCGGCACCGTCTCGGCGGGACCCGCGGCGGCCCGGCCGGCCTCGTACGCGGAAGTGCGTGCCTTGTCCCAGTCGACCGGGATGCTGTCTGCGCTCACTCGGAGAGCTTATGGTCGCTGCCGCCGATCTGGGCGACGGTGTGGACAAGGATCGGCCCCAGCACCGCCAGCCCGTCCCGGGCCCCGCCGGTGGAACCGGGCAGGTTGACCACCAGCGTCCGACCGGCGACCCCGGCCAGCCCCCGCGACAGCGCGGCCGTCGGCACCTTGTCCCTGCTGTACGTGCGGATCGCCTCCGCGATGCCCGGCACCTCGAAGTCGAGCAGCGGACGGGTCGCCTCGGGGGTGCGGTCCGTCGGTGTGACACCGGTCCCACCGCTGGTGAGCACCACGGCTATCCCGTCCGCCAGGGCCGCTCGCAACGCCTCGGCGACCGGCTCGCCGTCGGGCACCACGACGGGCTCCGGGTCCACCGCGCAGCCGAGCTCGCGCAGCCCGGCCACGAGCAGCGGACCGCTGGTGTCGGCGTAGACACCGGCGGCGGCGCGGTTCGAGGCGACGATGACGCGGGCCCGGATCACGGACGGTCCGCCGGGCGCAGCCACTCGCCGGTCTTGCCGCCGTCCTTGCGCAGGACCCGGACGGACTCGATGCTGGCCGCCGGGTCCACCGCCTTGATCATGTCGATCAGCGTGAGCCCCGCGACGGCGACCGCGGTGAGCGCTTCCATCTCGACGCCGGTGCGGTCGGCCGTCCTGGTCGTCGCGGTGATGTCAACGCCGGTGCCGGTGATGCTCAGGTCGACGGTGACCCCGTGCAGGCCGATCGGGTGACACAGGGGGATGAGGTCGGGGGTGCGCTTGGCTCCCATGATCCCGGCGATCCGGGCGACCGCCAGGGCGTCGCCCTTGGGCAGGCCGTCGCCGTGCAGCAGCGCGACCACCTCTGGGGTGGTGCTCACCCGGCCGGCGGCCACGGCCCGGCGCTCGGTCACCGCCTTGGCCGTCACATCCACCATCCGGGCTGCGCCGTCGGCGTCGACATGAGTCAGTTTCGCTGCGTTGGTCACTGGATCAGCCTATCCAGGAGGCGGTGCGGGCCGGGGAATAACCGCACGGCCGTGCCGCATCGTCAGCGATCACGAACTTTCCGTAGCCATTCCGATTCGCAATCCGCTCTACGCGGTGAATTGAGCCACCGCACGCTTATCGCCGGCACACCAATGGCGTAAGAAGGACAGGGCCCCGCGTTCACCACCGCCTGTAGCAGGACATTCGTCCGTGTTTGGCGATTCGCACGGCGGGGCACTGGTCCCGGACCCCGACTGCGCAGCGTCAGTAATCCGCTACGCATATGGTAAATAGCTCGCGTTCCTAGCATTTCGTGAAACGAGCGACAAATCCTGCTTCACAGATCTCTGCGTTGTTCCTAGTCTCTTGTCAGGAAACGCAGTTCAGATCTGCGAAAAATGTCGCATCGGCGCCCCCGCAATGGCCGCCGTGCATTCACGAGAGCGGGAGGTGTGCGATGCGTGAGATCGACTGGACCTGAGCCTGACGAAGAACGACCGTCACCCAAGTGCACCGAGGCATTGACAGCGTGTACCGGCCTTGGGCCACCATGGAGGCATGGGAAGTTCGCAGTGAACGACGCGAAGACCGACAGGCAGCTCCGGCTGTATGTCGGTCTCGTCGCGTTTGCCGGCCTGGGCTGCCTGGCCTGGGCGTTCGCTCACTTCCCCGCGATGACCCCCGGTGCGCTGCTGTACCCCCTGGCGCTCACCACCATCATCGCCTCGGCCAGCGGACGCCTGATCGAGGTGCGCGTTCGCGCCGATCACATCAACTTCACCTCGACCTCCGGCGCCATCCTGCTCGCGGTGGCCACCGTGCCGCTGCCGCTGACCGTGCTCTGCACGGCGTGCGGGGTGCTGATCGCCAAGGCAGCCCTGCGTGACCCGATCAAGGTGACCTTCAACGTCACCAAGAACACGATCGCCGCCACCGCCGCCGCGGTCACCGCCTACCTGGCCGGCCTGCACCCCTCGCCCGAGCTGACCTTCGAGATCCAGCCGCTGCCCCGGCTCGCGACCACCCTGCTGCTGGCCGCCCTCGCGTACGCGGTCGTCGACGAGTTACTCGGCCACACCGTGGTGGCACTGGCCACCCAGACGTCCTGGCGCCGGTCGTTCCTGCGCAACTGGGACGTGGTCGCGGTGATCCGGCTGGCCAACGTCGCCATCGCCGTGCTCGTCGTGTACGTCGTCGCGGAGGACCCCCGGCTGATCGTGGCCATGGTGCCGGCGATGCTCGCCCTGCAGTTCGCCACGAAGAACCGGATCCGGCAGCGGGCCGACCAGGAGGCCTGGCAACGCCTGGCGGCCAGCACCGACCGGCTCAACGTCACCGACCTGACCGCCGTTCTGCACGCCGCGGTGACCCGCGCACCGGGGCTCTTCTCGGCCGACGGCGCCGAGATCGAACTGCGCGACGTCAACCCGCCCCGGCTGGTCCGGGGTTCGGCGGGCCGGGTCACCTACGAGGGGCCCCCCGACCTGGCTCCCACCCGCACCGGGCCGGTCGTCGACGCGGTCCTGCACGGTCCGGACGCGGAGAACATCGGCGTGCTGCGGCTGCTCTTCCGCAAGCCGGTCAAGCTGGACGATTCCGAGGAGTACAAACTCCAGACCTTCACCTCGTCGCTGCACACCGCGGTGCAGAACGCGCGCGCCTACGCCGAGCTCAAACGGATCAACGCGGAGAACGCGTACGCCGCCGCGCACGACCCGCTGACCGGCCTGGCCAACCGCCGTGAGCTGCTGGAGCAGGCCCGGGCCAGGTTCGAGGCGCGGACCGTCGACGGGATCTTCGCCCTGCTGCTGATCGACCTCAACCACTTCAAGGAGGTCAACGACACGCTCGGGCACACCGCCGGCGACGACGTCCTGCGCGAGGTCGCCAAGCGCCTGGAGGAGGCGGCCACCCCCGGCGACCTGGTGGCCCGGCTGGGCGGCGACGAGTTCGCGATGCTGCTCACCGGCCTGCCCACGCCCGCGGTCGCCGCGCACCGGGCCACGGCCATGCTCGACAGCCTGGAGCGGCCGATCGAGGTCGAGGGCATGCAGCTCACCGTCGAGGCGGCCGGCGGCATCGCGCTGGCCCCGGGCACCGGCGGCGTGCAGGAGCTGATGCGCCGCGCCGATGTGGCCATGTACCAGGCGAAACGCGGCGGCCAGCGGACGGCGACCTACGCGCACTCCCGCGACACCGCCGACGTCGGCCGGCTCATCCTGGGCGGCGAGCTGACCCGCGCGGTGGCCGAGCACGAGTTCGTCGTCGACTTCCAGCCGATCGTCGACCTGGGCAGCGGCGAGGTCATCTCGGCGGAGGCGCTGGCACACTGGCACCACCCGCAGCACGGCAACCTCAGCACGACCCAGTTCCTGCAGACCGTCGAGCGGTCCGGCCAGCTGCCCGCGTTCGCCGACGTGGTGCTGGAGCAGTCGCTCACCGCGTACCGGATGTGGTTGGAGGCCGGTTTCGACCTGCCGGTGGCGGTCAACGTCTCGCCCCGCAGCCTGCTCGACGAGACCTTCCCGGCGGCCGTGCTCGCCCAGCTCAGCCGGCACGCCGTGCCGGCCGACCGGCTGGTGCTGGAGCTGGCCGAGACCCTGACCCTGAGCCAGCTCGAGGTGGTCGACCGGGCGCTGAGCGAGCTGCGGGATGCCGGGGTGCGGCTGGCGCTCGACGACTTCGGCACCGGCGTCTCCTCGCTCTCGGTGCTGTCCCGCCTGCCGGTGCACCAACTGAAGATCGACCGGGAGTTCGTCCGGGCGGTCGAGACCTCCTCGGAGGCCGCCGCGGTGGTGCGCTCGACCGTGGATCTCGCCCGCAGCCTCCACCTGACCGTCATCGCCGAGGGCGTGGAGAGCGAACCGCAACGCCACGCGCTCTGGGAGCTCGGCTGCGTCGCCGGTCAGGGGCACCTGTTCGCCCGGCCGATGCGTGCCGGGCGGCTGCTGGCCACGCTGCAGCGTGGTTCCGCCGGGCGGCCGGGTGTGCTGGCCGGGCCGTTGCACCCGGCCGGTTCCGTGGTCCGGATGCCGCGCCGCCGGTCGCCCGGGACGGGCAGATCTTCTCTGCCACACTTGCCCGCGTGACCCTGCTCGCGCGCCTCGACCGGGCCCTCGGTGGCCTCGCCGCCGACGCCGCGCTGTACGGCCTCGCCGCCGCGTTCGCCCTCGTCACCGCGCTGTCCTCAACCTTGCAGCCGCATCGGGCCTGGGGCGCGATCGCCGCCTGGGCCTACCTGGGCGCGCTGCTGGTCGTGGCGGGGCAGCTGGTGCTGCGGCGGCCGCGGTGGCGGATGGGGCTGACCTGGGTGGCCTGGGCCGGCGCGGCGCTGCTCCCGCTGGTCGTCCAGGCGGTGCAGCGTGCCGATGGGCGGGCCGGCCGGGCACAGGAGGAGGTGCTGGTCGCCGAGCACATGGGTGAGCGGCTGGCGAGCAGCGGGACGCCGTACCTGCCGCCGGAGGCGATCGCCGCGCTGCCGCCCGGGGAGCAGTTGCTGGGGTATGCGCCGTATCAGCCGGGCATGGCCGTTTTCGGGTTGCCACGGGCCGCGTTCGGTGACGTGTGGTGGACCGACGCGCGCATCTGGTTCGCGGTGGCGACGGCGGCGGCGCTGATCGCGGCGGTGCGGCTGCTGCCGCGCGGCGGGAGCCTGGTGCGGGCTGTGCAGTTTGCGACCGTACTCCCGATCTGTGCTCTGACCCTGGCCACCGGTGGCGACGACCTGCCGGTCCTGGCTCTCGCCCTGCTGGCTCTGGCGTGCTGCGCCGGCAGCCGCTTCGGCGCCGCGGGCCTCGCGGTCGGCGCGGCCGCCGCCCTCAAGCTCTTCGCCCTGCCGGTCGTGGTCGTCCTGGCGGTGCTCGCCCTCCACGCCGGCGCCGCCCGGCGGTTCCTGCCCGGCGCCGTCGGGCTGCCGGTGCTGGCGCTGCTGCCGGCCCTGCTGATCGACAGCGACGGGTTCGTGGAGAACGTGATCCGCTTCCCGCTCGGCCACGGCCTGGTGACCAGCCCGGCCCAGTCGCCGTTCCCCGGCTACCTGATCGCCCAGGCGGTGCCGGGCGGTCGTTACGTCGCGCTCGGCTTGCTGGTCGCGGTCGCGCTGGCGATCGCCGTCGTGCTCCTGCGCCGGCCGCCGCGCACGGCCGCGACCGCCGCGCTCTTCTGCGGGTACGGCCTGCTGGCCGCGATCCTGCTGATGCCCACGACGCGGTTCGGATACCTGCTGTACCCGCTCGCGCTGCTGGTCTGGGCCCCGGCCCTCGGCGCGGCACTCAGCAGACCCACAGCAACTAAGGCACCAGACGGTGACACAGCCTTGTACCGTTTGTGAGATGCAGATGACCTGTCCGAAGTGTCATGGCGAGATGCGCGTCTACGAGCGCAGCGGCGTCACGGTCGACCAGTGCACCGAGTGCCGCGGCATCTTCCTCGACCGCGGTGAGCTGGAGAAACTCTTCGAGGCCGAGGCCAACTGGAGCGGACCGGGCGGAGGCGCCCCGCGTCCCGCGCAGGCCCCGCCCGCGGCCCCGCGGCCGGGTGGTTACGCCGCCCCGCCCCCGCCCGCCCCCGGTGGCTACGCGGCCCCGCCGCCGCCCGGGTACGGCCAGCCGGCGTACCCCGCCGCGGCCCCCTACGGCGCGCCCCAGCCGCAGTACGGCGCCGGCTACCACGGCCACTACCGGCAGGGCCACCACGGCCACTACCGCCAGAAGAAGCACAAGGGTTTCCTGAACGAGTTCTTCGGCTGAGCCGGCCACCCGCCGATCCGCCCGCGCCTGCTGGTGCGGGCGGGCCGGCGGCGTGCCAGGGTGCTCAGTCATGGGACTTCCCGCGCCGGCCGCGCTCACCGCGGCCCTGCACGCCGCCTACACGGGTGTCACCGCCGTCGTCGCCGAGCTTGACGACTTCGACCTGCTGCTGCCGTCGGGTTGCCGCGGCTGGACGGTCTGCGACCTGCTGCTGCACCTGAGCCTGGATCCACAGCGCGCCCTGGTCGCGCTCGCCACCCCGGCGGCCGGCCCGCCGGACGCCGACTACATCTCCTACTTCCGGGTGATGCCGGGCTCCGGGGACGCCATCGCGCACGCCCAATGGGTGCGGCGCACGGCGGCGGCCTTCAGCCGCCCGAGCGGCATCGTCGAACGCTGGACCGAGACGGCGGCAGCCGCCGGGTACGCGGCCGGCCAGGCCGATCCGACCGGCTTCATCCGCACCCAGAGCCTCGTGCTGGCGGTCCCGGACTTCGTGGCGACGCTGGTCACCGAGGCGGTCATCCACCACCTAGACCTGATCGTGTCGCTGCCCGACGCGCCGGAACCGGACCCCGAGGCGGCGGCGCTCGCGGTCTCCACCATGGACGGACTCGCGGGCTCGGACGGGTTGCCGGCGCACTGGTCCGAGCGGGAGGCGCTGCTCAAGGGCGCGGGCCGGGAGGAACTGACCGACGAGGACCTGGCCGTGCTGGGCGACCGAGCGGCGCTCTATCCCCTGCTCAGCTGAGCAATCCCGGCGCCGGGCCTACCAGGTGCCGTCGTCGCGGATGCGCTCTGCCGGCCCGTCGCCGGTCAACAGGCTGATCAGGGCCTCGTCGAGGGTGCCGCCCAGGAACCACTCGCCGCCCTGGTCGAGCGCGAACACCCGGCCGCGGTCGTCGATCGCCACGATCGCGTCGCCCTTGGCCTCGACGCCGATCGGGAACAGCGCCGCCCCGATCACCTCGGCCAGCTCGGCCAGCACGTCGGCGGTGTGTGCCGCCGCCACCGGCTCCAGGTTCAGCCAGCGGACCCAGCGGCGTACCCCCGGACCGCGCAGGCCGCAGAAGATGCCGGGGAAATCCATGATCGCGGCCCGCGCCGCCGGGAACGGCACGTGCCGGTGCCGCAGGCCCGGCACGTTCACCACGTCGTCGATCATGCCGTCGGCCAGCACCTCGGCCACCACCGGCTGCATCGGTCGCCAGCCCGC
This sequence comes from Actinoplanes sp. NPDC049599, assembly GCF_044465625.1. Taxonomy (NCBI): domain Bacteria; kingdom Bacillati; phylum Actinomycetota; class Actinomycetes; order Micromonosporales; family Micromonosporaceae; genus Actinoplanes; species Actinoplanes sp. NPDC049599. The sequence continues at coordinate 51,595 of NZ_JBITLX010000024.1, read as the reverse complement.
GTCGGCGAGCGCTCCGGCGACCGGGTCCGGGAAGCGGCCGGGCTGGGCGATGTTCTCCGAGTACGGCCGGAACGGCTCCACGAACGCCAGATGGGACCACGGCAGCAGGGCGAAGTCGACCAGCGTCAGGATGCACGACTCGCACGGCCGGGCCTCGGTGCCACCCAGCGGGTCACCCCGGTCCCGGACGAAGTACGCCGTGAAGTCGGCGGTGCGCAGCCAGGCCCGCGCCTCGTCCAGCGTCAACGGCTCCTCGCGTTGCCGGTCGGCCTCGTGCAGGGCGTCGGAGAGGACGATGAGCTCGGCGTGCCGTTCGGTGCCGCGTACCGTCCGGGCCGGCTCCAGGTCGGCCAGGTAGGCCGCGACCAGCGGGTGGTGGTTGATCGCCTGGTCGCCCTTGGCGCCGCGGGCGATGAAGAGCCGCCCGTCGACGGTCAGGTGCGCGGCGGTGGTGGGCGTCGGCCGGCGGCGGGCGTTGCGGCGCAGCTCCACTTCGGGATCAACGGTGCGGCGCTGGGCCACGACGGCCGGCTGGTGCTCACGGTAGAGGTCGGCGATCACGCCGGCGGGCACGCCGGGGTAGGTGGACAGCGCGCCGGTCTGGCGGTCGATGACCGTGCGGGCCCCGTCGCCGGGGATCGGCAGGACGGTCGGCGGCTGCTGGGTCCACACCACGAAGCCGAGGTCGAACTCGGAGATCATCGGCAGGCACTCGTAACCGCGGCGCTCGGTCTCGCTGCGCGCCCACCCGGCGGCGATCTCCTCGGCGTCCTCCCGCGTGATCATCTGAACCCCTGTCGCCCCGCATCCGTGTGCGAGGTGAAACTACCGGACCACGGCGCGTTGCGCCGCCCGGTAGGGTCACCTCGATCGAGGGTCGGGTGCCGGGGGAGGACCACCGTGGCGGACATGGCGGATCGCGATGCCAACCACGCGCTACGCGCGCGCTTCGACGACGTTTTCGGGCAGTATCAGAGGCTTCGGTCCGGAATGGACGACATGCAGCAGCGGCTGGCCGCGCTGCAGGTCAGCGCCGAGTCCGACGACGGGCTGATCCGCGCGACGGTGGGACCCCGCGGCCAGCTGATCGACCTGCGCCTGGACCGCCGCATCTACCGCGACATGGACGCCGCCGAGCTGAGCCGCAAGATCGTCACCACCACCGAGAAGGCGGCCGCCCAGGCCGCGGAGCAGGTCCAGCAGATGATGTCCGGCTACCTGCCGGCCGACTCGGGCCCGATGCAGTTCATCAAGGACAACAACTTCGGCTCCCTGCTGCGCCGCCAGGACGCGATCATGCGGGAGGCGGACGACCATGGCTGACGAACTCTGGCTCGACCCCGACCGGGTGGCCGGCGGCGGCCGTGACCTGGCGGCGGCCGGCAAGCACCTGACCTCGGAACGCTTCGCGGCGGGCACGGAACTGGCGTCGATCAGCGGCCAGCGCCCGTGGGGCGCCGACGAGATCGGCTCGGCCTTCGAGAAGAACTACCGCCCGATCGAGCAGCAGGTGCTGTTGGCCTGGGAGAAGCTCGGCGCGTACGTCGAGGGCCTGGGTGACGCGGTGAGCGAGACCGTCCGGGAGGCCACCGCGGCGGACCACCAGGCGGCCGTCCAGGTGGAGCGGACGTACAGGAAACGCTCGTGACGATCCTGCCCAGCCCGATCCCGCACCCGCTCGACTACTGCCCGTTCGACGTGCCGGGCTGGGCGTACGAGGCGCTCGAATGGGTGGTCGGCTTCGACTGGCCGGAGGGCAACGAGAAGACCACCTGGGACGTCGCCGACCGCTGGTACGCGATCGCCCAGCGCCTGGCGGCCCCCCGCGACGAGGCCTACGACGCCGCGGGCCAAGTGCTGGCCGGCTACGGCGGAACGGGCGCGGGGGCCTTCAAGGGCGCCTGGGACCAACTGTCCGCCGACCCGAACGCGCCGCTCAACTCGCTCCTGGCTATCGCCGACGAGCTGGGCAAGCTCGTCGAGGAATGCGGCAGCGACATCGAGGGCGCGAAACTCGAGGCCTGGATCGAGATCGGCCTCTTCCTGATCGAACTGATCGGCATGGCGGTCGCCGTGGCGCTGACGCTGGGCGCGGCCTCCCCGGCGGCGGCCGGGCTGATCGCGGCCACCCGGATGGCCATCCAGCAGATCTTCAAACGGCTCGTCGCGCAGCTCGCCAAGAAGGCGATCAAGAAGTCGCTGAAGGAGGCCGGGCAGCGCGCGGCAAAGCAGCTCACCACCAAGGCGGGCCTGAAGAAGCTGGGCAAGGAAGCCTTCAAGGAGGGCTTCGACGAGATGCGCGAGGAGATCGCGACCAACGGCGCAATCCAGGCATATCAGAACGCGGGCAGCCGCGGGCACGGCTTCGACGCGACGGAACTGGGCATGTCGGCGGCCGGCGGCTTCGCGGGCGGGTTCGCGGCCAGCGGGGCGGGCATCGGCAAGGGACACGGCGGCGGGGGCGGCATGACCCGCGGAATCGGCGCCGAGGTGCTGGGAGAATTCGGCGGGGCCGCGGTCAGCGGGGACCTGCCGGGCCTGGAGAGCGTGGCGAAGTCGGCCAGCTCGGGGGCGAGCGGGTCGCTCATCTCGGGAACGAAGGCAGGGTTCGCGGACGGACTGGCGGACCAGGTCGCGAACCTGAACGTGCCTGGTGGTGGGGTGGATCTGGGATCTTCCTCGGGGTCGCCTTCGGACACTTCCGGGCCGCTTTCGCCGGTCTCGTCGCCTGGGCCGGGATCCTCGTCTTCCGGCTCGTCGTCGGCAGGGGCATCGGGTGGGCCTTTGTCGGGTTCGTCCGATCCGACGTCATCCGTGAGTGGATCGACTGGATCGACGGCCGGGGTGGTGTCCGTTTCGTCAGATGGCGGCTCCGGGCTGTCGTCTCGATCTTCCGATCCGACGTCGGTGTCTTATTCGGCTCCGGCGGCTTCCTCGGCTGGGGTCAACCTGTCGAGCCTCGCGCCTGCGGTTGACGCGCCGCCCGGGTCTTCGGGTTCGGTTGCTGGTGATCATGGGGTGGCGGGGTCTTCCGGGGGGACCTCGGGGGGTTCCGGGTCGGGTGGGTTTGCGGGCTCTGGGGGAAATGTCACTTCGGGGTCGTCCGGGGGACTTGCGGGAATGGGTCCCTCTGCTGGGGTCGCTGGATCGGCCTCTCCTGCTGGATTTTCCGGGTCGGCCTCGCCTGCCGGATTCTCTGGGTCGGCCTCGCCGGCCGGGCTCTCCGGATCGGCGTCACCGGCCGGGCTCTCCGGATCAGCCGTACCAGCCGGGTTGCCCGGGTCGGCTTCGTCGACCGGCGTTTCCGGGTCGGCGTCGCCAGCTGGGCCTTCGGGTGTCGGCGGCGCCTCGACCTCCGCCGGTCATGGCGCGGGCGGGTCTCTGGCCTCCGGGTCCGCTCCTGCTGCCGCGGCAACTTCTCCCTCGACGTCGAGCACCAGCAGCCCGGCAGTCAGCTCGCCTGCGGGCAACGGAACCGGTGTGAGCGGCGCCCCTCGGTTTGCCACGCCGGCAGGGGGCCTCAGCCCCTGGTCACCGTTTGGAACGGACTCGCCGAGCACCGGCACCACTCCCCCCTCGGGGACGCCGGGCCGGAACAATCCGCCCACACCATCCGGAGTGGACCTCGGGCCGCGCAGCGACTCCCGGCCGATCAGCCCGAACTCGCCGCCTACCGCGACCGCCCCGAGCACCTCGCCGTCAGGAACCAGCCCGAGGTCCTCGTCGCCCACGGCCGGCCCGAGCCCATCGCTCACTGGAATCAATCCGAACCCCTCGCTGTCCCAGACCGGACCAAATCCCTCGCTGCCAGGAACCGGCCCGAGCCCCGCGCTGCGCGGATCAACCCCGGATCCCGCGCGGTCCGGGACCAGCCCCAACCCCGCACTGCCCGGGACCACCCCGGACCCCGCACGGCCCGCGAGCAGCCCCAACCCCGCACTGCCCGGGACCACCCCGGAGACCGCGCTGCCTGGGACCACCCCTGAGACCGCGCTGCCTGGGACCACCCCGGACCCCGCACTGCCCGGGACCAACCCCAACCCCGCACTGCCCGGGAGCAACCCGGAGCCCTTACGGCCCGGAGCCAACCCGAATGTGGCGCTGCCCGGCACCGATCCGTCCTCCGGTCGGACCGGCCCCGATCCGGCCGTGCCGGCTGGGACCGATTCGCGGGCGGCGTCGCCGGCCGGGGTGGCGCCGGTTTCCGGGACCGTTCGGGGGTCGGCTTCGGTTGATGTCGCGCCGCCGGCTGCCGGCGGGCTCGGCAGCGGGGTGCTGCCGGGGCGTACCGAGCCTGGTGGGCCTGCGCCGAGTGCGCCGCCGCGGGCCCCGCTGGCGCCTGGGTCTCGGGACGGGGCTGTGGACGTACCGTTGCCGGCGGTTTTCCTCGCTGCTGGGCATGGTCTGGGGTTCCCGCCGCAGAGCGCGGCCGAGGCCGCCGCCGCAGCGTCCGAAGTGGACGATTATCTCCGGTTCGCGGAGGAGACGCGCGCGAACTACGCGGCCAACCGGCACCGGGACGTGATCGACGCGGTCGAGAACAAGGCCCGGAGTGCGCGGCAGCGGGCCCGAAGTGCGCGGCGTTCTGCGCGGGTTGCGCGGTTCCTGAAGTTTGATCCGCACCTGGCCGCCTACTTCCAGGCGCACGTTGACGTGGCGACCGCCGAGGCGGAGCGGGCCGAAGCGGAGGCCGAGGCGCTCAAGGACCCGATGTGGCGACCGCCGCGGGGGACCATGACCGACGTCGCGCCGCAGGACTGGCACCGCGTCAACGAGGATCGTGGCCTGCTCGCGCCCAGCGGGGTGTCGCTCGGCAACCGGTCGATGCTTACCGGCAGTGATCACCCGCCGTCGATCGACAGCACCCGACGGTACGGGTCCCGGGCGGGCCTGCGGGCGCCGCTCGCGCAGCACCAGATCGACCTGGAGAGCGAGGTGCCGCGCGACGGCAACGGCGATCCGGTACGCGGCGCCGACCCGCGCGCGCCGTACTTCCAGCTGGTCAACGACGGCGGCTCGGAGGCCGACCCGACGCGCGGGATCAACTGCCAGGACTGCGTGCTGTCGTTCTTCGACACGTACGTGCACGGCCGGCCCCGGGTGTCGGCCCCGCGCACCTTCGACGCCTACGCCGACGGCGACCCGGCAAGACCGCTGTACGGCGAGGACATCGGCCCGGAACGCGCCGAGCACGCAACGGGCGGCCGGTTCCAGTCGCTGTGCCCGATCGTCGCGGGCGAGCACCCCGCGGTGGCCGGCCAGAGGATCAACCAGGCCCTGGGCGAGGTGTCCGCGCAGCTGCTGGCGGGCGGCCACGGATCGTTCGCGTTCCTGGTGAACGCGTGGGAAGGCGGTTCGGCCCACGCCTGGGCGGCGGTGAACCAGAACGGCCAGATCCTGTTCGTGGACCCGCAATCGGGCCTGGTCGCGCCGCCCGGCACTCCCCTGTACGGCCACCAGGGCCGGCCGAACTCAGCCAACGTGGTGGCGGTGGACGCACTGGTGGTGGACGGCCGCGGGAACCCGATGCCGTTCGCGGGGAGGCCGGATGGGTTGTGGCGGCCCAAGCAGACGACGCTGCCGCCACCGCCGCCTCGGCCGGCTCCTGTTTACTACTCGGCCGCTTATCAGCAGCCGGTGCCGGCTCCTACGCCTCTCCCTCCGCCTACACCCTCACCATTGCCTGCCCCTTCGCCGGGTCCTACGCCTTCGCCGGCTCCTCTTCCTTCGCCTGCGCCTCCTCTGCCCGCGCCTGATCCATCGGTGGCGGTTGATGTGGGGCCTGGGCCTGATGTTTCGCCTGCGCCTTCACCTTGGTCGGGCCGCTCGTCTGCGCCGGGACCTTGGTCCGCGCCCCTGCCTTCACCTGCGCCTGACCTCACGCCTTCGCCCGGGCCTTGGTCTGCGCCGGGACCTTCACCTGATCAGTGGTCTGCACCCGAGCCTTCACCTCGGCCTGCGCCGGATCCCTGGGCCGCACCTGAACCCACACCCGAGCCGGGGCCCGCACCTGATCCCGAGCCTTCCCCTTGGTCCACACCCGAGCCCGAACCCTGGTCCGCGCCCGATCCCGGGCCTTCTTCCGCGTCCGACGAGAATCCAGAGCTCGCCGATCGTTCGGCTGCTCCCCACCGGATCGAGTCTCCGGAACTCCTTCTCGCCGACAACCTCGGCCGGCGCGACCAGGCCGACCCGCGGACCGCACCCGATCCGCGGCCCGGTCCGACGCCGCCGGCTCCCGCGCCGAACCTCGAGCCGGCCATCCCCCCGAACCCGATCCCGTCCCCCCGCCGCCCGGTCGACCGGATCGCCGAGGCACTGGCCCCGCGCCCCGCGCCGGTGGACCGGATCGCGGAAGCGCTCGCCCCGAGGGACCCCCAGCGAGCGGTGAACCTCACCGAAACGGCTCCCGCTCTCGACCAGGCCCTGGAAGCCGGCACCCCGGAACCGGCGCCGGAACCCGACGCCGAGCGCGCCCGCTGGATGGAACGGGTGCGGCAGGCCGAACACGATGCCCGGGAACGCAAGTCGTACCGGGAGTACCTGGAACATGCCCGCGCCACGCACGAAGACAACCGGCGTGCGGAGTACGCCGACTATCTGATGCGGATCGCCGACGGGCAGCGGGCGAAGGTGCTCGAGATCGGAATGCAGGCGGACACGGCGCTGGCCTCGGGTGCGACGCTGCGCGGCGAGCACCTCCGGGCCGAGGCGCGGCGAGCCGGCGAGGACGCCGACGACTTTGAGGACAAGGCGCGGCGGGTGCGGGCCGGCGAGTTCGCGCCCGAGCGCATCGATGTCGAGCCCGCCGACTGGTACCGGATCAACGATGACGTCGGCACGATGGCGCTGGGCGGTGTCGAAACCGGAGATCGGTCGGCCCTGACCGGCGATGGTGTTCCGCCGCCGGTTGACCAGAGCCGGCCGTACGGGAGACGTGGGGGATTGCGCGCGCCTCTTGCCGTACATCAGATGGATCTGGAAAATGCCATGCCGCGAGCGGCGGACGGCCGGGTGGTCCGCCTGGCCGATCCCCGAACGGGGCATTGGTTCGCCCTGGCGAACGACGGCGGCCCGGCCGCCGACCCGACCCGCGGCATCAACTGCGTGGACGGCGTGCTGTCGCTTTATGAGACGTACGTGCACGGCCGGCCCCGCGTTTCGGCGCCGCGCACATTCGACGCGTACGCCCAAGGCGACCCGACCAGGCCACTGGGCGCCGAGGAAAACGGGCTGGCTCGGGTCGAGGACACGGTTCAGGGCGAGTTCCAGGGGCTGTGCCCGTATGTCGGCGGACTGAGCCCGTTGCAGGCAAAACAGGCCGTGGACACGGCGATGACCAACCTGCACAACCACCTGTACAACGCGGGGCACGGCGCATTCGCCTTCATCGTGACGGACTCCGAGCAAGGCACGGCACACGCCTGGGCGGCGGTGAACCAGAACGGCACAATCCTGTTCCTGGACCCGCAAACGGGCCGCCTGTCGGAGGAAGCGCCGCTCTACACCCACCTCGGCGAAAAGAACGACGGCAACGTCATCTCGATGGACGCGCTGGTGGTCAACGGGCAGGGCGAACCGTCGCCGTTGCCTTACCACGGACCGGGGTTGTGGAGCCGTTCGTCGCTGCAGCCGACCGGCATCTCACCGGAGACCGGCGATGGTGGACCGGAAGACCAAAATCAAGGTCGGACGCCGAGCAGTCCAGAAACCGACCGGGTCGAGCCGGACAGCTCAAGCGATCGAGATGACGCACCCACCTTGCAGGGCGCACAGGATCTTACGGCCGCAGGCAACACCGCCGTTTCCGAAGGTGCTGCGGATGTTCACGAGCCGCGCGGCCGGGAAACAGATGGCCAGGACCAGCAGCCGATCTCGCCGATAGCGGACGCTCCTCACAGCGGGCCGCTAGACGACCCGCACGACGGCTCGGCAAGCGGCTCTGTTGCGCTCACCGAATCACAGCTTGCCGAGAAGGCTCTTCTTGACTCCCTCACCGGCGACGAGCGCGAGGCCCTCGTAAGGTCGAGGGACGACTCTTTGCAGGTCGCCCGAGCAGTGCTCCGAGACCTCGAGAACGTCGTATCGGGTCGGGAGATTCCTCAAGGTTCCCGTCGTCCCGAGATCGTGGACACCAAGCACTTGGTCAAGGAAGTATCTTCCCTGGCGCGGAAGTACGTGGATGCGCGGATCTTCGGCAGGACAAGCGTTTCCCGGTTCCTGGAGTCGGTCAACGACCGCGTGCGGTTCTCCGTGGAGATGCCGGTCGATCAATACGGCGAAAGGGTCGCCGACATCCTCGACGGGTTGACGCAACGCGGCTACGCCGTGACCGTCCCGGACGACATCAAGAATTTCTGGCGGCCGGGTAATCGTCACCTGGGTCTTAATGTCACAGTCCGCAACCCGGACGGCTTCGTGCTCGAGATCCAGTTCCCCACGGCAACTTCCCGCGCCCTGGGTAAGAACACGCATGAGCTTTACGAGGACCTACGCCTGCCCGGCTCCTCCCCGGAGAAGCGCGTTGAGTCACTGCTCGGCATTCTGCGGTGGAACCGCGAGTTCCGCATCAACGAGCAGATCCCGCGGGATCTGTCCGGTCTGCCGACGTCGATCGACACGAGTTTCCTCCGATGGACCGAGAAGAATCCGATTGTCTGGCAGCAGTACCTGTCCGGCCTTCCGGAGTCGCAGTCCTTCCGAGACGTGGTCAGTAACCTGGGACTTCAGCTCGAAGATTTTCCCGGTGGCGAAAGGTTGGGGCTCGGTGACGACGACGGGGACGTTCGCGTACCACGTAGTGGCGACGGCGAAAGACGATCCGCGGCCGGTGAGCCTGATCGCGGCGTGGATCGAGCCGGGCCAACCGCTCCAGGCGGTCCTGTGGAGCCCTCCGGACCAGAGTTGGATCTACGCGCCGGCGGTGGCGGCCCAGAGGCTGTACGACGATCAGTACCAGGAGACGGTGCGGCCGGTGGACCGGAAGACCGCGGAGCAGATAGCCAGGACGGCGCTGAGCACGGACCTGCCGGAACCGCAGGTGCTGCTCCAGATGTGCCAGGAAGGCGAGGCGACGGGTCTGATCTGGGGACCGCGCCGCAGCTGACCTCGCCGAGACCTGCCGATGGCCGGAACGCCCTAGGTGGTCCGCAACTGTCGGGTCAGGGAGGAAATCCAGGACAGCCGCCGGCGGGCACCACCGACGAGGACGGCTTCGACCGTGGCAGCAGATCGGATGAGGCAGATGGTCGACCAGACGTTCGGCTATCAGGTGGTCTTGAAGTCGGACATGTCAGGAACGATCTCCAGCCTGATCGCGTACCAGGTGATCCTGGACAACCCCTTCCAAGCGGTGATCTGCAGCGTTCCGCGGAGGGCGTGGATCTACGCCCCGGCGCTGGCAGTGCCGATGCTCTACGACGACAAGTACCAGGATCGCCGGAAGCAGGTAGACCGGGTGACGGCCGAGCAGATCGCCCGGGAGGCGCTGCACACGGAAGTCCCGAGCGAGGAGACCCTGCAGGCGATGATCGCGGAAGGCGAACGGATGGGCTGGACCTACGGCCCACCTCGCCAGTAGAGAACGAAAGCTCGCCCTCGCCTGCGGATGACAGGCCGGCCATCCCGCGCTCGCTTCTCGTCTCCGAGATGGTCGCGGAGGACTTCGATCCGCGGGCGGCTGAAGAGCGTCAGTTGGCGGCTCTGGAGTCGGAGCACAGAGCGATCATCGAGGAGTCCGTTGACCAGGCTGTCCATGACGCGGCCCGCCTCCAGGTGACCCTTGAGGCCGTCGTCAGGTCCGTCAACGAGGCCTCGGGGCTTGATCTTGCCCGACTTGTCGGAGTGGAGAATTCGTTCAAGACCAAGTCCTCGCTGGCCCGCGCGTTTGCCGCCGAGTACGAAGCGGAGGGAATGTTGCCCGCTGACTTCTTGGAGAAGACCAAGGACCGGGTGCGGTTCTCGATCCAGCTTCCCGAGGTCGGCTACGAGGCCAACGCCCTGGCCGCGTTGACCGAGTTGCGGGGCAACGGTCACACCGTCAAGAAGGTCGTCAATTTCTGGCGCGGCGACGGCCGTCACAACGGGCTCAACACCACCGTGATCGATCCCGAGGGCGTGGTTTACGAGCTGCAGTTCCCCACGGAACTGTCGCGTGCGATCGGCGACCAGACCCACCTTCTCTACGAAGTGGTGCGGCATCCTGAGGCCCCGACGGCCTGCCTGGTGGACGCGTTCCTGCGCATCGTTGCTATCAACAAACGAGAAGGTATCGCCGACAGACTTCCCGACAGCCTGAGCGCTCTGACCCGCTTGGACGGCGTCGGGTGGAAGGACGTCGACTCCACATTTCAGAATTGGGTCGCAAATAACGATGAGGAATGGGAATCGTATCTCCGGGATCTTCAGGCCGAAGGTTCCTCCTTCGATAGGATTCTCGATCGGACCGGCCTCAGCCGTGCAGATGTCCTCGACAGCATGGGATCGGATGACGATGACAGACCCGCAGCTCGGCTACCGGGCGATCCTGAAGTCCGACTCGTCGGGGGCGGTGACGAGCGTGATCGCGTACGAGATTCAGTCGAAGGCAACGCTCCGAGCGGTGATGTGGAGCGTGCCCCGGAAGGCGTGGATCTACGGTCCACGCATGGCAGGGACTTTCCTGAGGGACCCCAACTATCAGGAGAGAACGCAACGGATCGACCGGACAGAGGCCGAGAGAATCGCCCGGGAGTCGCTCCAGTCGGAACTACCGACGGAACAGGTGCTCCTGGAGATGTTCGACGAGGGCAGCCGGATGGGCTGGGAGTTCGGGCCGCCCCGCGAGTAGCGGACGGCACTTCGGACCAGACGCCGTTTGCGGAGTCGGCGCGCCCGGCGCTCTTCGACGACCACGGCCGAGCGGAGGTCGGCCTTGTCCAAGCTGCCGAGGGGTCAGTATCCGACGTTCGCCTATCGGGCATCGCTGAACACGGCCGGGCAACCGAAGGTGACCAGCCTGATCGCCTATTCGGCTCCCGCTCAGGGGCCGCTGCAAGCGGTGATGTGGCACGCGGCCCGGAAGCAGTGGATCTACGCCCCGGCGATAGCGGCGGGGCTGCTCTTCGACGTGGCGTCCTCGGACGAGATGGTGCAGGTCGACCGGGAGACCGCGGAGGCGATGGCGAGGGAGTTTCTTCCGGCCGGCCTTCCGAGCGTCGAGACCCTTCGGGAGATGATCGCCGAGGGGGTGCGGATGAACTGGGACTACGGCCCGCCGTTGAGCCCGGGGAGACCGTAGCGACCAATGCCGGCCCGGCGGTTATCAATTCGCGGGTTGGTCAGACTCTCGGTGCTCTTGGCGATGCCTTTGAGCTCGGCGCTCACTACCTGGACCTTTTCGAGTACGGACACGAGCGCCGCCAAGCCCAGCGGCTGGGTGACTCCTACGATGTCCGGGCGCTCGACGCTGCTCATGGGCGTACCGATGATCTGGGTAATCCGGATGTCATTTTGCGGGCCGATGCGGTCGATCCCGGTGCGTACGGGGATCTCAAGCGGTTGGATCCCGATCTGCAGCCGAACCGCAAGGATGCTGATTATTCGCGGCGGGTGGAGAAGCGGCTACGGGAGCCGTTCGGGCAGGATCCGCGGATTACCGTGGCCGTGGTTGACGGGCGAGATGTCGGGTTGACCATTGATGCCGCGGTGCGGGGTATTCGGCGGGCGCTCGGGTTCTGGCGGCAGCAGGGGCGCGAGGTCGGGCCGGAGCAGCGCATGATCGTCTTTACGGGCGACGGAGGTTCTGTCGTGTGGCGTGGTGACACGGGAGACATCAATGTCAGTGCGTGAGCAGGTGTTCGTGCGGACCGACGGGACGCCGGCGGAGGTTGCCGAGTTCGCGGCGAAGCTGGTCGGGGGGCGGGCCGAGGTGCGGGACCGGCAGTCCTGGCTGCTTGTTGACACCGCTCGGTTGGTGCCGGGTGTCGCTGGGGAGTTCGGTGGGCCGGTGGTCGCGCACAACTCCGAGGCCGCGTTCCGGCCGGATGCGGAGTTCGAGGCGCCGGACGCCTACGACGTGGAGCTGCGGCTGTGGCAGGCCGGGGGTCCGCGGGTGGATCCCGCCACCGGGGACGACGTCGAGGCGCTTGCGGCGACTGCTCTCTTCCGGGCGTTGGCCGGCGCCGCGGAGCTCGCGCTGATCCACGTGCACGACGATGACGCCCTGGTGCGCGCCGCCCTGCCCGGGGCGGGGACCGTCGAGTTCTCCCCGGGCACGACCATTTATGACTGGGACGAAGACAAGTGGAACGGCTTTGTGCTGAAGCCCGGCCCGGAAGGCGCCGGCTAGACGATTGCCATGTCGACGAAGCGGGACAGGTGCAGCTGGGCCGCCACCGTCACCGTGTCCGTCGGGCCGTTTCGGTGCTTGGCCACGATGAAGTCCGCCTCGCCGGCGCGCGGGGACTCCTTGTCGTAGTAGTCGTCGCGGTGCAGCAGGATCACCACGTCGGCGTCCTGCTCGATCGAGCCGGACTCACGCAGGTCGGAGAGCTGGGGGCGCTTGTCGGTGCGCTGTTCCGGGCCACGGTTCAGCTGGCTGACCGCGATCACCGGGCACTCCACCTCCTTGGCCAGCAGCTTCAGGCCTCGGGACAGCTCGGCGACCTCCTGCTGGCGGCTCTCCGTCTTTTTCGGCGAGGACATCAGCTGGAGGTAGTCGACCACGATCAGCTTCAGGTTGTGGCGCTGCTTGAGACGGCGGGCCTTGGCCCGGATCTCCATCAGGTTCATGCTCGGGGTGTCGTCGACGAAGATCGGGGCCTCGCTGATCTCGCCCATCCGGCGGGCCAGCTTGGTCCAGTCGTCGTCGGAGAGCTGGCCGGAGCGCAGCACGTGCAGCGGCACCCGGGCCTCCGCCGACAGCAGCCGCATGACGATCTCGATCTTGCTCATTTCCAGCGAGAAGATGGCGCTGGCGCAGTTCGCCCGGATCGCCGCGTTGCGGGCGAAGTCCATCGACGCCGTTGACTTGCCCAGGCCCGGGCGGCCGGCGACGATGATCAACTGGCCGGCGTGCAGGCCGTTGAGCAAACGGTCGAGGTCGGAGAAGCCGGTCGGCACGCCGGTCATCATGCCGCCGGTGGCGCCGACCGCCTCGATCTCGTCCAGGGTCGGCTGGAGCATGTCGGCCAGGACCGCGAAGTCCTCGGAGACCCGGCGCTCGGTCACGTCGTACACGGCCTGCTGGGCGAGGTCGACGATGTCGTCGACGTCCATGCCGCCGTTGCCGCCGGTGCCGTACCCCAATTGGGTGATCTTGGTGCCCGCCTCGACGAGGCGGCGCAGCACGGCGCGCTCGGAGACGATGCGGGCGTAGTAGGAGGCGTTGGCCGCGGTCGGGACGCTCTCGATCAGGGTGTGCAGGTAGGGCACGCCGCCGATCCGCTGCAGGTCGCCGGAGTCGGACAGGGCCGCCGCCACGGTGACGCCGTCGGCCGGCTCGCCGCGACCGTAGAGCTCGAGGACCGTGTCGAAGACGGTGGCGTGGACCGGGCGGTAGAAGTCGTGCGACTTGAGGATCTCGACGACGTCGGCGATCGCGTCCTTGGAGAGCAGCATGCCGCCGAGCACGCTCTGCTCAGCGGCGATGTCCTGCGGGGGTGACTTGTCGAACCCGCCGGTCTGGGGCGGCGGCCCACCTGCGCCTGGCGGGCGGCCACCGGAGGACTTACCTCCAGATGATGACTGCGGCCGGGAATCGGGTCGTGCGTCGTCGGTGATCGACATGCCGACCTACCCCTTCATCGTCGTTCCTGCTCCGTGATCAAACAGCCCGGGTACGACACTTTCGGGTGAGGACGCCCCCCCATCGAGTGACGGGGACCACACCAACACCGGAAAAGTCGGCCCAGGCCACGAAGAGGACCTGATCCGGCGCGGGTAACCATACGAACCCGCACGTCACAGACCCAAGTGAGCCGGTGGACGAGCCTCGGGACAACCTGTGGACAACCCGCCCGCTCCTGTGCGCGGTCCTGTGCACAGCCTGTGTACAACCCCTGGGGATTCCGGGAGGCGCGCCCATCTGAGCAGCACTTTTGTCGTCCCCAGCGTGTGGAGAGATAAAAAGAACGCCTTCGTGAGCAAGCAGTCGTCCCAAGACATTGCAGATCGGACCTGCGCACGTCACGCTTTTCTGGTGGACCAACGGGAGTGGGACTACGGCGCCCGCCTGCCGCGCGAAAGGAGCGCGCAGGACTCCTGGACACCCACTGGCCGCCCGGAAAATCCCGATTCGTCAGCAGATGCGGAGCCTGGCGCGCCCGTCTGGGGCACCGGCTCCCCGGCCGACACCGGCAGCATGCAGCCGATTCCCGAGGCCGTGGCCTGGTCTCTGCGCGCCGACGCCTGGGCACGGAATCCTGAGACACCAGGTGAGCAGACCGGCACGGTGAGTCGCTGGTCCGACGTCGCGGCCACCGGCCGGCCCGCGGTGCCGGCCGAGGGCGTCGGCTGGCGCACCCAGACTTCCGAGTGGCGCTCCACCGCCGAGAGCGCGCGCTGGCGGCAGACGACCGAGTGGCGTTCCGCCACCGGCTCGCACGGCTGGCGCACCACCACCGAGGCCTGGCAGAGCGGCGACGCCGAGAGCGTCATCCCGCCGCAGGTCGACACCCCGAACCGGCTGCCGGCCATCTCCGGCACGGCCTGGCCGACCCCCGCGACCGACGATCCGGCGGGCACCACCCCCAGCTGGCAACAGCCGGCCGACAGCACCCCGTCCTGGCAGCAGCCCGCCGACCCGCGACAGAGCCAGCCCGGCGCCGGCCCGCCGTGGGAAGCGGCCCGCGGCGACGACCGGCCGGCCTGGCAGCAGTTCGCGTCCGGTGGCGCCACTCCTCCGTGGCAGCCCGCCGACGCGCCGCCGCCCCGCCAGCGCGAGCCCGAGGGACGCCCCTCGTGGGACAGCCGGCCCAGCTGGCAGGCGTTCACCGAGACAAGTCGCCCGGCGCCGGAGGGCTCGTGGCGGGAGACGCCGCCGGCGAGCGCGCCCACCTCGTACTCCGGAAGTTGGTCGGCGCCGATCGACGACGGCCGCCACCTGGTCCGCGAGGACGACCGCGCCGCCTGGCGCGAGTCGGCCGCCGGGCAGGCCCGGCCGGCCGACGCGCCACCGGTGGGTCGCCGCCGGGCGCCCGACGTCGGCTCCCGCACCAGCGGGGGTACGGGCTGGACGGTACGTTCCGACGCCGACAACTGGGCCGGGCACACCGACACCGGCAGCATGCCCGCGTTCCAGGACCCGTCGACGACCGCCGAGCCGAGCTGGCGTCGCGGAGGCATCGAGCCGCCCGCGACGGACGGCTGGCGCACAAGCACCACCACCAACAGCTGGCAGAGCCCGCCGGCCACCGACAGCTGGCGCAGTGGCGACCAGTCCCGCCCCGACCCCACCCGCCCTGAGCAGCCCCGCACGGACAGCTGGCGGACGCCACCGGCAGCCGAGGGGTGGCGCAGCGGTGACGAATCCCGCGCGGACGGCTGGCGCGACACCGGCTCGTGGCGGCGCGACCCGGAGCCGGGACCGCCGGCCGACCCCTGGGCGCAGAACGCCGGGGAGACGGGCGTCATCCCGCTGCCCCTGCAGCCCCGCGACACCGGCAGCTGGCAGGATCCGGCGGGGCGTGGCGATACGGGCTCCTGGCAGCGCGAGCCCGAGGTCGGCGGTCGCCAGAGCCGGATCGAGCCGGGCTCATGGCAACGCGCGCCGGAAGCCGGCCGCACCGACACCGGCTCGTGGCAGCAGGGTACGGCCAACGGCCGCACCGACACGGGCTCCTGGCAACAGGGCGCAACCAACGGCCGCACCGACACCGGCTCTTGGCAACAGGGCGAGACCAGCCGCTCCTGGCAAGGCCGGCCGGAAGTCGGCCGCACCGACACCGGCTCCTGGCAACGCGGACCGGAAGCCGGCCGCACCGACACCGGCTCCTGGCAGCAGGGCACAGCCAACGGCAGCTCCGACACCGGGTCCTGGCAGGGCCGGCCGGAAGTCGGCCGCACCGACACCGGCTCCTGGCAGCGGGATGCGCCTAACGGCCGCGCCGACACCGACTCCAGGCGGGGTGCGCCTAACGGCCGCACCGACACGGGCTCCTGGCAGCAGGGCACGGCCAACGGCCGCACCGACACGGGCTCCTGGCAGCGCGGGGCCGACGGCAGCCGCACCGACACCGGCTCGTGGCGCCGCGAGCCCGAGCCACCCGCCCGCGGTCGTGAACTCGAGCGCTGGCCCGGCACCCAGCCGAGTCCGGAACCCCGCCGCAGCCCCGACGCTTTCCGCGCCCCCGAGCCCGGCCCGGTGCCTTTCCGCGCTCCCGAGCCCGGAGCGGCACCCTTCCGCGCCCCCGAGCCCGGCCCGGTTCCCTTCCGCGACTCGCCGCCGTCCCGCGGCGGCGAGCTCGAACGCTGGCCCGGCGCCCGCCCCGGCCCGGAACCCCGCCGCGGCCCCGACGCCTACCAGGCCCCCGAGCCCCGCCGCGGCCCGGAGCCGTTCCGCGAACCAGGTCCCCGCCGAGGACAGGAAGCCTTCCGGGCCCCCGACGAGCCGCGACGCGCCCCCGACGAGTCCCGGCGCGGTGTCGAACCCCCCGGCCCCCGACGAGGCCGACGCGACACCGAAGCGCCGCGCGGGCCGGAGCCTCGGCGCGGTGTTGAGGCTGGTCAGCGCAGCGGCGGGATCCCGCGTGGGCCCGACGGACAGCGCGGCCCGCGCCGGCCCGAGCTGGACCGCGGCCCGGACACCCAGCGGGACTACCGCCGGCGCGAGCGGGACACCAGCTGGCAGCGGGAACTCGAGTCCGGCGCCTGGCACCGGGACCCTGAGTCGGACGTGTGGCTGCGGGACAGCGACACCGGCCAGTGGCACCGGCAGGAGCCCGAGGACGAAGAAGACGAGGATGATGACCGAGGCCCTCGCCGAGGTCCCCGCGACGACGATCGCGGCAGCGGCGGTGGGCGACGACGCCCCGCCGCACTGGAGAGCCGCGAGGCGGTTGCCCGACGTGATCGTGACGCGGCCGCGCGGTTCCGCAGCGAACCGGCCGACGACGACGGTCCACGCCGCCGCGCGCCCGAACCCCGTACGACCCGCCTGCAGCTGACCGCGAGCGCGGAACCGCCGCTCGATCCCGAGATCTGGCGCCGCGACGGCGAGGCACCGACCAGGCCGATCTCCCCCTCGCGGCGGCGCGACGCCAACGTGCCCGTTTCGGCCCAGCCCGCGTCCTGGCAGCGTGACGAGGACGAGCCGCCGGCCTCCTGGCAGCGTGACCAGGACGGGCCGGTCTCGGCGCCGCCCCGCTCCTGGCGGGAGGACGACATGCCGGCGGCGGCCTGGCAGCGGGAGGACGACCGGCCGATGTCCGCGCCGCCGGATCAGCGGCGGCGGGGGGCCGGTCCGGACAGCCCGGTCTCCGCCATGCCCGACGATCAGCCGGCGGCGCGTCTGCGCGATGTCGAGCCGATGTCCGCGCCGCCGGACCAACGTGCGCGCGGCAGTGCTTCCGTGGCCGTCCCCGGGACACGGCCGCGCGGCGGGGAGACCGCAGCCCGGCCCGTGTCCGGCACTGCCGGCTCGGCCACCCCGGTGTCTTCGCAGCCGGGCGCCTGGCGAGCCGACGCTCAGGCGGCTGCCCGCACCGATGCATGGCGGAACCAGCTGCGCGCAGAGCAGGGTGAGCCGCCGCTGGTGAGCGAGGCGGCGACCGAGATCCGTCCGCCGGTCGAGCCGGGCGCCTGGCGGCAGGCCGAGGCCGACGACACCGGCCGTGGCTCGGCGACCTATCGCGAGGGCAGCACCGGGGACTGGCGGCGGGAGCTCAACGCCGACAGCGATCTGGCCGACGGTGAGTCGCGGCGGATCAGCACGGCCGACTTCGTGCCGTTCCGGCCGCCGTCGAAGAACGGGGCCGCGGCCTCGGTGAAGGTGCCGGCCGCCAACTCGGCCTCCGAGGGCGCGACGGAGGTCATTCAGCGCACCGGCGCCCGGTGGCAGGACCCGCCGGACACGCAGTGGCCGCCGCGCGGCGCGGTGGCGTCGTCGGCCGGGACCTACGAGCGGCGCCCGGTCAGCACGCTGCCGTCGCCTTCGGCGCGGCAGAACGACCTGCTCGAACCGGACGAGGAACTCGAGGAGGACACCGGCGGTCCGCTCGCGGCCGTGGGTTACACGGTCGTCTGGTACGGCGTGCCGGTTGTCCTCTTTGTGCTCTACATGCTCGTGCTCAACGGCACCCAGCAGGCGCACGCGCTCGACACCCTGGCCGGCGCCGCCCCGCAGTTCGGCCTGTCCCTGGTGCTGAGCATGCTGGTCGCCGTGGGTCTGCGCTGGGCGAGCGGCTCCTGGAAGGCGGCGAGCGTGGGCCTCGCCGCGGCGGTGATGGGCGGCGGCCTGGCGACCGTGCTGACCTCCGCGATCACCGGTCAATCGCTCAGCTGACGAGCAAAAGCCTCCGCGAACGACAAAGCGCGCCGGCCCCGAGGGGCCGGCGCGCTGAGCGTGAACCGTGTTACTTGGCGGCGACGACGTTCACGGGGAACGACGCGGTCACCTCGGGGTGCAGCTTGACCTGGACCTTGTAAGCGCCCGTGGTCTTGATCGGGGCCGTCAGCTCAAGACGACGCCGGTCCAGCGCGGGACCGCCGGCGGTCTTGACCGCGTCGACGATCTCGGCCGGGGTGATCGAGCCGAACAGCCGGCCGCCGGTGCCGGACCGCGCCGACAGGGTGACCTTGAGGCCCTCGAGCTGGCCCTTGACCTCGTTGGCCTGGCCCAGGTCGCGGATCTCCCGGGCGTCGCGCGCCCGCTTGATGACCGTGACCTGCTTCTCGGCGCCCTTGCTCCAGCGGATCGCGAAACCCTGCGGGAGGAGGTAGTTACGGCCGTAGCCGTCCTTGACCTCGATGACATCGCCGGGGGTGCCGAGGCCCGACACCTCCTGAGTAAGGATGATCTTCATTTCGGTGCCTCCCCTCAGCGCGCCGTGGCCGTGTACGGCAGGAGCGCCATCTCACGGGCGTTCTTGACCGCGCGGGCGATCTGCCGCTGCTGCTGCGAGGTCACGCCGGTCACCCGCCGAGCGCGGATCTTGCCGCGGTCGGAGATGAACTTGCGCAGCAGCGCGGTGTCCTTGTAGTCGATGTAGGTGATCCCGTCCTTGTCGAGCGGGTTCACCTTCTTCTTCGGCTTGCGAAGTGCCGCAGCCTTAGCCATAGCTCTTAACTCCTGAAATCAAGAAAGCCCGTCGGGCTCAGAAAGGTGGCTCGTCGTCGAACGAGGAGTTGCTGCTGGCGCCGCCCCCGCTGGGACGGGCGCCGGAAGCCGGGGCCGCCGTGGCCCAGGGGTCGTCGAAGTTGGAGTTGTTGCCTCCGCCTCCGCCGCCGCTGGGCTGCCGGTTGCCACCACCAGCGCCGCCGCCGGAGGCGCCGAAGCCGCCCCCACCGCCGCCGCCGGACCGGGACATCTTCTGCACCTTCGCCGTGGCGTAGCGCAGGGACGGGCCGATCTCGTCGACCTCGAGCTCATAGACGGTGCGCTTCTCGCCCTCGCGGGTCTCGTAAGACCGCTGGCGCAGCCGGCCCTGCACGATCACCCGAGCGCCACGCTGCAGCGACTCGGCGACGTGCTCGGCGGCGTCACGCCAGACGTTGCACGCAAGGAAGAGTGGCTCGCCGTCTTTCCATTCGCCCGACTGCCGGTCCATCGTCCGCGGTGTCGAAGCGATGCGGAACTTGGCGACTGCCGCCCCCGAGGGGGTGAAGCGCAGCTCAGGGTCGTCGGTCAAGTTACCGACGACCGTGATGGTGGTTTCTCCTGCCATGATCTTCTCCTCGCCGCTTCATGCGTTTCGCAAGGAGGCTCTCAGAGCCCCCTGACAAAAACGAACGTCAGCGGGTCTCGGGCCGGATGACCTTGGTCCGCAGGATCGACTCGTTCAGGCGGAGCTGACGGTCCAGCTCGGCCACAGCCTCCGGCGTCGCCTGCAGGTCGACGACAGCGTAGATGCCTTCGGCCTTCTTGTTGATCTCGAACGAGAGCCGGCGACGGCCCCACACATCGAGCTTCTCCACCGAGCCGCCCGCGGTGCGGATCACGTTCAGGTACGTGTCGAGCGACGGTGCAACGGTGCGCTCCTCGAGACTGGGGTCGAGGATCACCATGAGTTCGTAATGACGCAAGACGTTCTCACCTCCTGTGGGCTTAGCGGCCACGGTCTCTCCGTGGCAGGAGGTCTTGTGTCGCTCGCAACAGAAAACCGTGGGCGGCGCCCACGGCAGACACATTGCGAACCGAGCCAGCATACCCGCGCGGGGGCGTGCGCCCAAAAAGGGCCCCGTCCACGGACGGAGCCCTTCAAGGCGGGAAGCCGCGGGGCGCCCGGTCCGCATTCGCTGGGTGGGACCTGGGGAGGAACGACCACACCGATGAGATTGGAACGGCCGCCCCGCGGAGCCTGTCTGTCGACTAGTCTACGCGACACTTGTCCGAGATGCACGTTGCGACACCATTGCCCGAATTACCCCGATTGCCACACCGAGCACGCTCACCGTCGCGATCAGCGCGAGCAGCCCGACCGGCCGTGACTCCGGCAACGGCCGCATCGCCGCGACCGGCTCCGCCACGACAACGCCCGAGGACGCTCCGGCCGGCGGGTCCGGCGCGGCCACCGTCGGTGGCGCGGGCAGATCAAGACTGGGTACGCCGGGAAGAATCGTCTTGTCGTCACCGGGTGGCATCCCCGAGAACGCCGGAGCGACGGCTCCCGCCGTACCCCTGGTCGGTTTTGTGGTCTTGACCCGGGAGGCCGCACCGCCCTGCGGCATCGCCTGGGCAGCCGTGGTCGCGGCCTGGGCGGCGACCCGGGTGGCGTGCGCCGGGTTCGGGCGGCCGGCCGACGGTCGCCCGGCCGCGGTGGTCGGCGGGCGTTGCGGCCGGGTCGCCGGCGGGACCGAATCCGGCAGCGCGGAGCCGGTGTCCGACGGCGCGGCGGGCGTGCCCGGCTCGGTGGGCGTGCCCGGCGTCTCGGCCGTGTCCGTGTCCGGATCGAGCGGCGCGGGGATCGGATCGGGCCCGTCCGTCAGCACCGGCGTCGCCGTGACCAGGACCGGCGTCGCCTGATCGGTGATCGCGCAGGTCGGATCGAGGGTGACGGCCGTGGTGCCGCGGCGGAAGACCACCTCGGTCGAGCCGTCGTCCGGGAGTGAACCCCGGGCCTCGCCGTTGAGCCGCAGCTGCGCGCCGTGCCCGGTCCGGTTGACCAGCAGCACCCGACCGTCGGCCGGCACGGTCATGGACTCGACGGAGGGCGTGGACTTGCAGGAGAGGCCGAGCACCCCGCCGCCCGCGAAGACCACCTGCCGACCGCCGCCGGAGACCTGCTCGGCGCTGGCCGTGCCGGTCGTCAGCAGCGCGGCACCGAGCAGAAATCCGCCCAATGCCGTCGCCGTCACACGGTTTCGGACTTGCCGCGACATGCACCATCTCCCAGCTCGACCGGTTCGCACCGGTACGTAGGTATGTGTGATCCTCTCGATTAACGACGCCCGGACGAGCCCGGTGACGCGTACGGTTGCGATGCGACAACGGCGGGTGACCGTCGTACCCACGTCGTAGGCTCGGACCCATGCGCATCGGAGCCCATGTCGATCCCGCCGGACCCCTCGAAGCGGCCGCCGCTCGCGGCGCCGACGTCGTCCAGTTCTTCCTCGCTGATCCGCAGGGCTGGAAGGCCCCGGCCGAGCGACCGGACGCGTCGGCGCTCAAGGCGTCCGACGTGGACATCTACGTCCACGCGCCCTACGTGATCAATGTGGCCACACTGAACAACCGGATCCGCATCCCGAGCCGCAAGCTGCTGCTGACGCACGCCCGCGCCGCGGCCGCGATCGGGGCGCGCGGCCTGATCGTGCACGGCGGGCACGTGAACGCCGGCGACGACATCGCGGTCGGATTCGACAATTGGCGCAAGACTTTTGCGTACGTGGAAAAGGAAGGCGGCCTGCCACTGCCGATCCTGATCGAGAACACGGCCGGCGGCGACCACGCAATGGCCCGCCGCTTCGACAACCTGGCCCGCCTGTGGGACGCGGTGGGCGAATTCGGCGCGGGCTTCTGCCTGGACACGTGCCACGCCCACGCGGGCGGCGAGGAGCTGCTCGACATCGTGGACCGGGTCAAGTCGATCACCGGCCGCATCGACCTGATCCACGCGAACGACTCGAAGGACGGCTTCGACTCGGGCCGCGACCGGCACGACAACCTCGGCAATGGCAAGATCGACCCGGAGCTGGTCGTGGCGGCGATCCGCGCCGCGGGCGCCCCCGCGATCGTCGAGACACCCGGCGGCGTGGAAGGCCAGTCCGCCGACATCGCGCTGCTGCGCGAGAGGGCGGCCAGCTGACGCAGCGCCACGAGGGAGCAGCATGACGACGGACCAGCCGCCGCCGCGGGTCGGCGCCGATCCCGACCCGGCCGAGGCCGCGCCGGGGGAGACGCGTCGCTCGGGCGCCGACTCTCCGGGCGCCGACTCTCCGGGCGCCGGTGCGGGCAGTGGGCCGGAGTTGGTGGGTGAAACCGTCGCGCAGTCGGCGGGATCGGCCGGGTCGGCCGGGTCGGCCGGATCAGCCGGGTCCGCTGGATCAGCCGGATCAGCCGGGTCCGCTGGATCAGCCGGATCAGCCGGATCAGCCGGATCAGCCGGATCAGCTGGATCAGCCGGATCAGCCGGGTCCGCTGGATCAGCCGGATCAGCCGGGTCCGCTGGATCAGCCGGATCAGCCGGATCAGCCGGATCAGCTGGATCAGCCGGATCAGCCGGGTCCGCTGGATCAGCCGGATCCTCCGAGTCGGCCAGGTCAGCTGGATCAGCTGGATCAGCGCAGGGCGGGGGGCAGCCCAAGGCTGTCCGGCGATGGGGCGGGCTGCGGAGAGCGCGGGCCGGCAAGAGTGCTCCGGTCGCGCTGCGGCCGGCCGTCCCGCCCGCGCCCGCATCCCTAGGTCAGCCGTCCACGAAGGACACTTGGGATAGATCGACCAGCCCCGCTTCTGACGCCGACAGCATGTTTCCCACGAACGGCTCGCCGGCCGACCCGGCCCCGGCCCCGGCCGACAGTGGCTCCGCGCCTGAGCAGACGACCGGCGCCGCAGCGCGGCCAACGAGCCGCCCTGAGGCCGCCGCCAGCAGGGGCGGCATTGGACCTCGGCCGGCTGTCGGCCGCACCTCGAGTGCCGCCTACAGCTCCATCTCCGCCGAGGAGAGCGCCGACGTCGGGATGTGGGAAAGCCCGAGGGACAACACCGCAGGCACCACAAGCGCAAACGCCGCGAAGGCAGACGGACCAGCTGTTGCCGAGCACGGCACCGCGAGCACGGCCACCGCAGGCGCAAGCGCCGCACTGGCGGAAGGCCCGGCCAACGCCGCGGGCACAACCGTCGCAAGAGCGGACGGCCCGGCCGGCACGGCGACAGCGAGCTCCACGAAAACAGATGGTCCGACTGACCCCGCAGCCACAAGCTCCGCGAAAACAGCTGGCCAGGCCGACTCAAAGGGCAGCCCCGCCCGCGCAAATGCTGCGAAGGAGAACAAAACGGCTGGCGCCGCAGCGGGCTCCCTGGCCGGTGCCGCAAGCCCCGCAAAAACGGACGCACCGACCGGCACTGCAAGCACCGCCAAAACCGACGGCCCGGCGAGCACCACGAAGACCGACGCCGCGGTGACCGCCGCCAAGACCGACGGCCCGGCCGATGCCAAGGCCGGAAAGACCGAAGGCAAAGACGAGCCGGACGGCGAAGCCGGCAAGAAGGCCGAGCCGGAAGCGACCACCGGAAAAGGCCTCCGCCGCCGCAAGCCCAAGCTCCCCTCCACCCGCCCCCCAGGCGCCCCGCCCGACCCCTGGACCGCCTTCGCCGAGACCTCCGAGCGTTCCCCCGGCCGCATCCGCCGCGCCACCCGTCGCGTCGGTCGTGTTCTCATCCACGAGTACGCCCTGGTCACCTACGGTTCCCTGGTGCTGGCCGTGCTGCTCACCTGGCCCACCCTGCAGTACCCGCTGCACACGTTCCCGCAGGACATCTGGGATCCGTCCCGGCAGGCCTGGCAGATCTCCTGGGCCGGGCACATCCTCATCACCGACCCGGCCAAGCTCTGGCAGGCCAACGCCTTCTTCCCGGAGCCGTACAGCTTCGCCTCCGGCAACAGCATGCTCGGCTATGCCCCCGCCGGCATGCTCGGCAGCGGCCCGGTCGCCGCCGTCCTGCGGTACAACATCCTCTTTGTGCTCGCCCACGCCCTGCTCGCCATCGGCGGCTACGCGTTGATCCGGCAGTGCGGCGCCGGCCGGACCGGTGCGCTGGTCGGTGCGGTTGCGTTCGCGTACGCGCCGTGGCGACTGGCCCAGGAGGGGCACCTCGACGTCATCTCCGCGGGCGGGATTCCGCTGGCTCTGGCCATGCTCGCCCGGGGGCACGGCTGGTCCATGCGGTACGGCTTCCGCCCCGGCCGCCGCCATGCCGGCTGGGCCGCCGTCGGCTGGCTCGTCGCGGTCTGGCAGGTCAGTCTCGGGTTCTCGCTCGGGCTGCCGTTCGCCTATGTGCTCGCGTTGCTGATCGTGGTGGTCGGGCTGGCCGTGCTGGTGCGCCGGTTGCGTCGCCGGTCGCCGCGGCCCGTGCTCGGCTGGCGGCTGCTGGTCACCGATCTGCTCGGCACCCTGATCTTCGCCGGCGTCGGGTTGCTGATCGCGCTGCCGTACCTGCGGGTGCCGGACACCGCGCCCGCCGGCACCGAGATCAAGTTCTTCTCGCCGCCGTTGCGGGCCCTGCTGATCGGGCCGGCCGAGTCGCGGATCTGGGGTGGGCCGCATGCGGTGCCGCGGCAGTCGCTGGGCTGGCCCGCCGAGATGGCTCTGTTACCGGGGTTTGTCCTCTATGCCCTGGCGCTGGTCGGGCTGGTCTTCTCCGTGTGGCGGATCTGGCAGCGCCTGCTGTTGCTCGCCGCCGTTGTCGTCAGCGTGATCCTGACCCTCGGCACCACCTTCTTCGAGGGCCGGTGGACCTACCTGCCCCTCTTCGGCCATCTGTCGTCGGCGTTCGGGGTGCGGATCCCCGGCCGCCTGATGTTGTGGGTGACGTTGCTGCTGGCGATCCTCGCCGCGGGGGCGGTTGCCGAGTTCGTCCGGCGGGCCGAGCATCTGGCGGCGGCTCGGATGCCACCGTGGCCCGGGCCGTGGCTGCGGCTGGCGACGCTCGTGCCGTTGCTGCTGGTGGTGGTCGAGACCTGGAACGCAACCGCGCATCCGGTGGTGCCCGAGCAGCCGGCCGCGATGCGGACCATCACCGGCCCGATGCTGGTGCTGCCGACGACGGCGCTCACCGACCAGACCGTGATGCTCTGGACGACGTCACGGTTCCAGCAGGTGGCGAACGGCAGCGGCGGGTTCGCCCCGCAACGCCAGTCCGAGCTGCGGCGTTCGGTGGCGGCGTTCCCGGACCGGGCGAGCGTCGACTACCTGCGGCAGCTCAAGGTCGGCGCGGTGCTGCTGCTGCGGAGCCAGGTGGTGGGCACGCCGTGGGAGCGGTCCGGCGACGTGCCGGTGGACACGCTGGGCATCCGCCGGGAGGACCTGGACAACAACACGGTGGTCTTCTACCTGAACTAACGGCGAATGCTCAGCCTACCGGCGTGGGCGAAGCCGCCGGTGGGGCCGCTTCCTCGGCCTCCGCGGGTCGTGGCGTCAGCCGCAGTCGCCGTCGCAGCCCCTCGACCCAGCCGGCGTCCGGCGCCTCGTTGAGCACCCCGCCGTCCGGGTCGTCGCGGTAGGTCTGCCGCACCACGTCCAGTTCCGGGCGCCAGATCTCCCGGATCACCAGCCCGCAGAGGATCCCCACCGTGATCAGCCGCAGGCTCGAGGCCAGCACGAACGTGCCCTCCGGAATGACCGGCTTGCCGCCGGCGCCGAGCAGCTCCGCGTAGAACGCCGTGAAGTAGCCGATCTCCGCCACCGTCCACGCGATGATCGCTCCCCAGCGCGGCCGGGCCAGCACGATCAGCGGCAGCAGCCAGAGCACGTACTGCTGGGACCAGACCTTGCTGAAGATCAGGAAGGCCGCCACCACCAGGAACGCCAGCTGGGCGAGCCGGGGCCGGCGCGGGGCCAGCAGGCACAGCACGGCCACCCCGAGGCAGGCGAGGGCGGTCAGGCCGTACGAGAGGTTGTTGAGCACCGGGATGTGGTCGCTGAGCCATTGGAACGGGCCCTGATCGCCGACCGTCCCGGTGTTCCACTTCGTGTCCAGGTAGCGCCCGACGTACCAGGAGGTGCCCCAGTCGATCGGCCGGTCCTGGTTGAGTTCGAAGAAGCGGTTCCAGCTCGTGCGATACAGCACCGCCACCGGGATGTTGACCGCCACCCAGGCCACCGCCGCCGTGGCGGTCGCCAGCCAGAACGGGGCCAGGCGTTTCGCCCGCAGGCCCAGGACGAACAGCGGCCCGAGGATGAACAGCGGCCACAGCTTGGCCGCGCCGCCCAGGCCGAGCAGCAGGCCGGCGGCCACCGGCCATCGTCTGGCCCAGGCGTACACGCCGAACACGGCCAGGGCGATGGCCAGGAAGTCCCAGTTGACCGTCGCGGTGATCAGCACGATCGGCGACAGGGCGAAGATCGCCGCGTCCCAGGGCCGGCGGCGGCGCAGCGCGAGGATCATCGCGATCGAGGCCACGGCCAGCGCGGACAGCACCAGCGCGTTGGCGTTGTAGAACCACTTGCCCTGGTTGATCTCCGGGTACTTCTGGCCGAGGGCGTGCACCGGCAGGCCGATCGCGCCCATGAAGTAGCCGGTGACCACCGGATACTCGACGGGGTGGTCCTTGTACGGGACCTTGCCCTCGTTGAGCCCCTCGGCGTAGTACAAGGCCAGCACGTCGGTGTAGCAGAACCGGGTGTACTGGACGTTCTTCTGCCAGTCGCCGTCCTGGCAGGGCGACTTCTGCACCCAGCTCAGCGCCAGCGTCATGCAGAGCAGCGCCAGGATGATCCGCGGTGCGGTCCAGAACCGGCTGCGGCGGGCGTCCGGGCGGACGGCATGGTCGCCGAGCGGTCCGCCGATCGCCTGCGACAACCCCCGGACGAAACCGTCCGATTCGGCGGGCAGGTCAGGGCGGTCGGTCTCCTCCGACGATGGCGCGCTCATGCTTTGGCATCATGCCGCATCGGCCGGACGGTCAGGCGACGCCCTACGGCACAGTCCGGCTACAAGGTCACAAAAGCGTAGCGGCGCCCGGCTCCGAGGAGCGGGCGCCGCTACGGCTGTCGAGGGCGTCAGCCGCCGCCGTCGATGTTTCCGTCGGTCTGACCGCCGCCGCCGTCGGTGTCGTTACCGGTGTCCCCGCCGGGGATCGTCGGTAACGTCGTGCCGGGCTGGCCGGTCTCGCCGCCGTTGTTGCCGTTGCCGTTGCCGCCGTTGTTGCCGTTGTTGTCACCACAGGGCAGGAAACCACAGAGCGGGTTGTTGTTGTTGTCCGGCTGCTCGACCGGAGGTGGCGGCGGCAGGACGCCGTTGCCCTTCTTGTTCGGGTCGACGAACGCCGTGGTGTTCGGCAGGAAGTCCTTGTTGTCGGCCTTGATCGCCTTCGAGGCGGCGTCCAGGAAGGTCTTCCAGATCTTGCCGGGCGTCGAGCCACCGTTCATCGGCGTCTTGGTGCCGGGACGGTAGATCGGCATCAGTTCCGTCTGCTTCTTCTTGTTGACCTTTTCGCGGCCGACCCAGACGGCAGCGGCGAGCTCCTTGGTGCCGCCGACCATCCAGGCGTCACCGTTGTCGCCGTCCTTGCCGCCCTTGCCGGTGAACTCCCAGGTGCCGGTCTTGCCGATGGCCTTGCGGCCGTTGTCCAGGTTGATGCCGTTGATCCCGGGGATCTTCTGCATCACGTTCTGAACCGCGGCGGCGACATCGGGGCTGAACGCCTCGACCGGCTTGAGCTTCTCGGCGGTGTTCTTCACCGGGACGAACTTGCCCGTCTTGGGGTCACGCTGGTCGACCTCGCGGACGAAGTGGGCCTTGTTGTAGACGCCGTTGTTGGCGATCGTCGCGACGCCGTTGGCGTGGTCGAGCGCGGTGATCGCGTACTGGCCGAAGCCGACCTCGCGGCCGTAGCCCTTCTTCTCGATCTCCGACTCGCTCAGCTTGTTGAGGTCGTAGCGGGCCGCGGTCTCCGGGTCACCGATCAGCTGGATGCCGGCCTTGTGGGCCATCTGGATGACCTTCTCCGGGCCCAGGGCGTCGGCGAGCCAGTAGAACGTGAAGTTGTACGACTGCTCGGTGGACACCTCGAGCGAACACGCCTTCGGGCTCGGGCACTTCAGGCCGCCGCCCTCCCGGCCGGCGTTGCTGATCTTGCCGCCGCCGTCGACCTTCTTCAGCGTGGAGTCCCAGATGGTGTCCATGCCGTAGCCGTCGGCCAGCGCCGCGATCAAGGTGTAGATCTTGAACGTCGAGCCGGGCGGCCGGCCGCCACCGATGAACGTCTTGCCGTCGTCGGTGTAGTTGGGCCCGGCGTAGTCCCAGCTGGCCGCGTCCGGGCCGCCGTAGTACGCGAGCACCCGCCCGTTCTCCGGGTTGATCGCGACCAGCGCCGACTTGTACGTGTCCGGCAGGTCGGCCAGCGGCGACTTCTTGCTGGTGCGGTTGGCGGCCTTCTCGGCCTCCTCCTGCACCGCGGTGTTGATCGTGGTGCGGATCTGCAGGCCACCCTGGTTCAGCATGTCGTCGCCGATGTTCATGTCGCGCAGCTCGCGCTTCACGTACTTGACGATCTTGGCACTCGGCTTGTTGTTACCGCAGGTGGTGGTGCACTTGTCCGGGTCCCACTTCTTCCAGGTCTTCGGGTACTCGGTGGGCGGGTTGATGCCCGACGGCACGCCGGCGTCCTTCATCCCGGCCGGCAGGGCCAGCTCGGCCATGTTGCCGACCGTGTAGCGCCAGCGGTCCTGGGCGTCCGGCATGTTGTTCTGCGGGTCGTAGCCCTGGTGCGTCTTGCTGGGCTCCGGCTGCTTGATCACCGAGGCGATGATCGCGGCCTCGCCGGCCGTGATCGCACCCTTCGTGCCGACCGGGGTCAGCGACGAGCGACCCGGGCCGAAGTACGCCTTGACGGCCGCCTCGACGCCGTACGCGCCGCGGCCGAAGTAAACGGAGTTGAGGTACCGGCCGAGGATCTCGTCCTTGCTGTACTCGTCCTCCATCTTGCGCGCGATGACCGCCTCGCGGAGCTTCACGTTGTACGTGATCTCTTTACGCTTGGTGGCGTACTTCGCGTACTGCTGGGTGATCGTCGACGCGCCCTGGGTGTCGCCGCCGGTGAAGTTGTTCCACGCGGCCCGGGCGATGCCCTTCATGTCGATGCCGTTGTGCTTGTAGAAGCCCTTGTCCTCGGCCGACACCACCGCGAGCTTGATCAGCGGGTTGATGCTGGCGTTCGGGACGATCGACCGGTTGAACTGACCCAGCGACGCGAGCACCGTCTTGTTGTCGCTCGCGAGCAGCTGCGTGGTCTGCGCCTCGGCGGTCGGCTCCTTGAAGGTGACGTTGTCGAAGAAGTAGGTGCCGCCGACCACGCCCGCGCCGAGCAGGATGACGACCACCGCCGCCGCAGCGGTCAGGATGTTCATCCGGCGGCGTCGCTTCGAGGCCTTGTTGAGGATCTTCGAGGCGCTGCCGCGGGAGCCCTGGCCGACGCCGTCACGGTCGTCCGGTCCACCCGGACCACCGACGCCGGGTGGCACCGGCCGCACCGCGGCGCGGGCGACCGCGCCCCGGCCGCCGTACGCGGGACCGGCCTCCGGGGGAGCGCCCACGGACGCGCGCCCGCCGACCCGGGCGGAACCCACGCTGCCCGTGCCTGCGCCGACCGAGGCGCGGCCGGCGCCGCCGACAGCAGCCCGGCCGCCGACCGGTGCGGCGCCGACAGGCGCGGCGCCACGCGGCGCGGGGCCGCTGACACTCGCGCGACCGCCGACCGGACGCCGATAGGCGTCGGGCGAGGGTCGTTCGTCGTAGCCGGACTGGTCGTCGTCAGGCGTGGATGCAGCGGACGGCCCGGGCACTCGGGCCCGGGCACGCGCAGACTGCGGATCGCCGTACGAGTTCATTCGGTCACACCTACCGGTCGCGGTGGCGCGCCAGAGAAGCCCTGGAGGGACTTCGGAGGCGATGCCACGGGCGGACGATTCTGGGCTGCGGGTCCGCAGCCGCCCTGTCGGATGTCAAGAATGACCGACTGCGGCGCTGGATGCCCGTATCGGTCGGGGTCGTGTCCACGTTAGCGACGTTGAGGCCGCTCACTGTCGGCCCTCCCGGCGATGTGACGACGACCCTGTCTCGCGGTGGCGGCCCGAGGCGGACGAGGCGACGGCCCCGCCCTGGTCCAGTTCGTCGGGGTTCAGCGCGTCCCGCCCGAGCAGGTACTGCTCGATCAGATGGTTCCACGCGCAGGATTGGCACACCTCGACCACGAAGACCTGAAACTCACGCAGCGTCATCGCCAGGACAGGCAGCTCCGCCAGCTTGCGGGCCTGCCCGGCGGACTGCTTGAGCTCATCGCCGTAGATGTAATGCACCAGGGTCAGATTGTCGCGACGGCAGACCGGACACCGGTCGTCGGTCGGCTCGCCGTGGAACCTAGCTGCGTTTTTCAGGTATGGCGACGCATCACAGACCTCAAGCGTCCCCACCTTGCCATTGTGCACGTCACGCAGCAGCGCTCGCTTCTGAAGCGAGTAGTCGACCACCTGCCGCTGCGTGCGCATGGCGAAGAGAGTACGCGGTCCACACCCGTACGGCGACAGCCATCACACAGCGTGGCGCGACCACTGCACAACCGTAGCCGCCCTTGCGGTCGAGCGGAACCCGATCTACGGTTGCGATGTATCGGGCCGATACATCGTGCGAGACGGCGGAGGGGGTGGGCGTCATGTTGGAACTCGCGATCCTCGGGCTGCTCCAGGAATCCCCGATGCACGGCTACGAGCTGCGCAAGGAACTCGCCACCAAGCTCGGCACGATCCGCGCGGCGATCAGCTACGGCACCTTGTACCCCACGCTCAAGCGCCTGCAGACCGCCGGCTGGATCGGCGAGGCCGAGATCGCCGACACCGAGATCATTCCCCCGCTCACCAGCAAGCGCGGCCGGGTTGTCTACAAAATCACGGCCGAGGGCAAGGAGCGATTCGCCGAGTTGCTCGCCCAGGCGGGTCCGGAGACGTACGACGACGCCGGCTTCGGTGTGCACTTCGCCTTCTTCTCCCGGACCGACCGGGCGACGCGGCTGCGGATCCTCGAGGGCCGCCGCCGCCGCATCGAGGAACGCCGGGAAGGCCTGCGCGAGGTTCTCTCGCGCGCCTCCGACCGCTTCGACGCCTACACCCTCGAACTGCAGCGCCACGGACTCGACGCCTGCGAGCGCGAAGTCCGCTGGCTGGAGGAGCTCATCACCAACGAGCGCTCCGGCCGATCCCCAGCTGGGGACACATCCCTCGAAAAACCGCGTCCTGACCTGGACCGGCCGTGATCAACAAGGAGGCAATCGCGATGGGCTCCGTCCGCGTCGCCATCGTCGGTGTGGGTAACTGCGCCTCGTCCCTCGTGCAGGGCGTGGAGTACTACCGCGAAGCCGACCCCAATGACCGCGTCCCCGGTCTCATGCACGTCAAGTTCGGTGACTACCACGTCGCCGACGTGAAGTTCGTCGCCGCGTTCGACGTGGACGCCAAGAAGGTCGGGATGGACCTCTCCGAGGCCATCGTGGCCAGCGAGAACAACACGATCACGCTGACCGACGTCGCGCCCACCGGCGTGACCGTCCAGCGTGGACCGACCTTCGACGGGCTGGGCACGTACTACCGCGAGATGGTCGAGGAGTCGTCCGCCGAGCCGGTCGACATCGCGCAGGCGCTGCGCGACGCCCAGGTCGACGTCGTCGTCTCGTACCTGCCGGTGGGTTCCGAGGAGGCTGACAAGTTCTACGCGCAGGCCGCGATCGACGCCGGTTGCGCGTTCGTCAACGCCCTGCCGGTCTTCATCGCCTCGGACCCGACGTGGGCGCAGAAGTTCACCGACGCCGGCCTGCCGATCGTCGGTGACGACATCAAGAGCCAGGTCGGCGCGACGATCGTGCACCGCGCGCTCGCCAAGCTGTTCGAGGACCGCGGCGTTGAGCTGCTGCGCACCTACCAGCTCAACTTCGGCGGCAACATGGACTTCATGAACATGCTGGAGCGCAAGCGCCTGGTGTCCAAGAAGATCTCCAAGACCCAGTCGGTGACCTCCCAGATCCCGCACGAGATGGTCAAGAGCGACGTGCACATCGGCCCGTCGGACCACGTGCCGTGGCTCGACGACCGCAAGTGGGCCTACATCCGGCTCGAGGGCCGCAGCTTCGGCGACACCCCGCTGAACGCGGAGCTCAAGCTCGAGGTGTGGGACTCGCCGAACTCGGCCGGCGTCATCATCGACGCGGTCCGCGCGGCGAAGATCGCCAAGGACCGCGGCATCGGTGGCCCGATCCTCTCGGCGAGCTCGTACTTCATGAAGTCCCCGCCGGTGCAGTACAACGACCACGACGCGAAGAACGCGGTCGAGGCGTTCATCGCGGGCGAGATCGAGCGCTGATCCACCGCTGAGGAAAGGCCGGACCGCAGGGCGGTCCGGCCTTCTTCCTTGTGAGCTTCGGCACTGCGATCGCCAAGCTCACCAACGTGCGTCCCACCACGGCCGCCGTCGCGCTCGGCCTCGCCGGCCTCCCTGGCGGCCTGTGCCCGCCCGGTCAACACCCCATCCGGTACGCCCGCAGCACCGTCCCGGGTCGTGACGTTCCAGGCCAGCGCCATGCCCGCCCAGCCGCAGGGCACACGTGCCCTGCGGCTGGAGCTGAACCCGCTGGCCGTCGGCCGGGCAGAGGCGCCGCCGGGGCCGGAGCTGAGAGCCTCGGCCCGCTCGCCGCGGACGGCACCTGTCGCCGGTGATCTCAGCCCCAGGCGCGCTCCAGGGCGACCCGGGCCTCCAGCTCCAGCAACTGCCGCTTGCGGGGCAGCCCGCCGCCGAAGCCGACCAGCTTGGCGCCGGCCCCGACCACCCGGTGACACGGCACGATCACCGGCACCGGGTTGTGGTTGCACGCCGTCCCCACGGCACGGGCCGCGCCGGGATCACCCAATGCCGTGGCGATGGCGCCGTAGGTCACCATTTCGCCGTACGGGATGGCCGCGATCTGGTCCCACACCGCGCGCTCGAAATGGGAGCCGCCGCGCAGCTCGACCGGCACGGTGAAGTCGGTGAGCGTGCCGGCGAAGTAGGCCGCCAGCTCGGCGACCGCCGGATGCTCGCCGGACTCGCCGTGGGTCGCGCCGAAGCGCACGCCGACCACCACGTCACCGTCGAGCACGATGCCGAGCGGTCCGATCGGGGACTCCACCACCAGCTGCACGACCCCATCCTGCCCCAGGGGTACGACAGGTCAGGAGATGTGCCCGTGTTCCCGGGCCCAGCGCTGCAGCTCCGCCTCGGCCTCGTCGCGGTCCAGCGGGCCGCGGTCCAGCCGCAGCTCCTTGAGGAACCGCCAGGCCTGGCCCACGATCGGTCCCGGCGGCACGCCGAGCAGCTCCATGATCGCGTTGCCGTCCAGGTCGGGCCGGACCCGGGCCAGGTCCTCCTCGGCCTCGATCCGGGCGATCCGCTCCTCCAGCGCGTCGTAGTCGGCGGACAGCGCCGCCGCCTTGCGCTTGTTGCGGGTCGTGCAGTCGGAGCGGGTGAGTTTGTGCAGCCGGGGCAACAGCTCACCGGCGTCGGTCACATACCGCCGGACCGCCGAGTCGGTCCACTCGCCCCGGCCGTACCCGTAGAAGCGCAGGTGCAGGGCGACCAGCTCGACCACGTCGGACGTCACGTCCTTGGGGTACTTCATCGCCTTCATCCGCTGCTTGGTCAGCCGCGCGCCGACCACCTCGTGGTGATGGAAGCTGACCCGGCCGTCGCGGCCGACCGCCTTGGTGGCCGGCTTGCCGATGTCGTGCATCAGCGCCGCCATCCGCAGCGCGAAGTCCGGGCCGGCGTCGCCCTCCAGCCGGATGGCGTTGCTGACCACGATCAGCGTGTGCTCGTAGACGTCCTTGTGCTGGGCGTGCTCGTCGATCTCCAGCTTGAGGCCGGAGATCTCCGGGATGAACCGGTCGGCCAGCCCGGTGTCGACCAGCAGCCGCAGCCCGGCGATCGGGTCCAGCCCGCAGAGCAGCTTGGTGAACTCGTCGCGGATACGCTCGGCGGTGATCCGGTCGAGATCGGCGGCCATGTCCGTCATCGCCTCGACGACCGGCTTGTCCACGGCGAACCGCAGCTTGGCGGCGAACCGGGCCGCGCGCAGCATCCGAAGTGGATCATCGCCGAACGACCGGGCGGGGGAGTCCGGCGTCCGGATGAGCCCGCCGGCCAGATCCTCGAGCCCGCCGTACGGGTCGGTGAAGACGTGCTCCGGCAGGCTGACCGCCATCGCGTTGATCGTGAAATCGCGCCGGCGCAGGTCGTCGAGCAGGTTGTCGCCGTACTCCACCACCGGGTTACGGGTCACCCCGTCGTACGCCTCGGCCCGGAACGTGGTGATCTCGATCCGCAGGCCGTCCTTCTGGATCCCGATCGTGCCGAACTCGCGGCCGGTCTCCCAGATCGCGTCCGCCCAGCTCTTGACCAGCGCGAGGGTCTGCTCCGGCCGGGCGTCGGTGCAGAAGTCGAGGTCGTCGCCGAGCCGGCCGAGCAGCGCGTCCCGCACCGAGCCACCGACCAGGTGCAACTCGTGGCCGGCGGCGCCGAAACGACGCCCCAACTCGTCGGCGACGGGGGAGACCCGCAGCAACTCCGCGACGGCGTTGCGCTGGGCTTTGCTCAACTCAGACATGGGACGACCAGACTAGCTGCCCGGACTCGGCGCCAGAGCGGCGGTCTTGGCGGTCGCCGGAGGCAGCGGGCAGGATGGGCAGCGTGCCCGTTCCCGAGGCGCTGCGTCGCCTCAGCGAGGACCCGCGGTTCTGGTCCCTGCTGTTCGCCCACGACGGCGCGTTCCCCGATCCCGACCCGGCCGAGCTGCGGGTGAGCCTGCCGGTCACCGGCGGCTACGGCCTCGTGCTCGACCTCGACCTGAGCACCGGCGAGCAGACCCTGGGGCTGCGCGAGCCGGCCGGCAGCGAGCCGGTGCAGCTGGGCTGGGCCGCGCCGGGCCGGCCGCACCCGGCCGCGCTGCGCTGGCACGAGCTGGAGCTGTGCGCCCGGGTGATCGCCCTGGAGGATCCGACCATGCCGCATCCGGGGCTGGTCGTGGCGCTGCTGTCGCCGTTCGCGCCGCCGACCGACGACGACGACCGGAGCGCGGTGGCGGCGGTGCGTGCGGCCGCGTACCGGTCGCTGCACCGGGCGGTGCCGCCGCCCGTACCGGTGGGTCCGGAGCAGGCGCCGCTGCCGCTGTTCGCCGCGGAGAGCTGGTGGCCGCAGCCGGCCGCGCCGTCACCCCGGGTGATCGACGAGGCCGCGGTCGCGGCCTACACCACCCCGGCCGAGGTGCGGCTCGAGGTCCGCGGCGGCTCCCGCTTCCCGCGCGAGGGCCTGGCCGAGCTGGTACGGCAGGCAGCCCAGCGGCTGTCCCGGCTGCCGGAGGAGCAGTGGTACGCCCAGGTCCGGCCGCTGGCCCGGCACATCGCGGACACCGGCGACCTGCGCCCGGTCAACGACCTGCTCGGGGTGCTCACCGAGGCGGGCTGCGACCACCCGACCGTGCTGGACGCGCTCAGCGAGCCGCTGGTGCCCGTCGAGGCCTGCTGGATGGTCGAGACGCTGGCCGGCGCACTGCCCGGCACCCTGCTGCGCCGACACGTCTGAGGCGCGGCCTGGCTAGGGTGACGGTGTGTCAGTACCCCTGGGGAGGTCTTGGTGAACGGCGGCCTGTACCGGAGCGCGCACGCGGCGAGCGACGGTGACCCCCAGTCGTCCGACGGCGCGATCCTGATCTCGGTGGACGAGCCGGGCACCACCGCGGCCGGCGACCAGGCGTTGCCGCCCGAGGACGTGCCGCCCACCGACGGCGGGAGCGAGGGCGGCAGCACGGCCGGCAACAGCGCGATCATGGCGGCCGGCAGCCTGGTCAGCCGGATCATCGGCTTCGTCCGCAACATGCTGATCGGCATGACGCTGGGCGCCGGCATCGGCGACGCGTACACCAGCGCGCAGTTCCTGCCGGGCCAGATCTACGAGCTGCTGCTCGGCGGCATCCTCTCCAGCGTGCTGATCCCGCTGCTGGTGCGGCGGCGCAAGGCCGACCCCGACGGCGGCCTGCTGTTCACCCAGCGCCTGCTGACCTTCGCGGTTGTCATGCTCGGCCTCGCCACGGTGCTGGTGGTGGCGGCCGCGCCGTTGATCACCGCGATCCAGTCGAGCGACAACACGACCGGCGGCTATCAGAAGCTGGTCACCGCGTTCGCGTACCTGATCCTGCCGATCATCTTCTTCACCGGCGTGTCCGCGATGATCAGCGCGGTGCTCAACGTGCGCGGGCATTTCGCCGCGCCGATGTGGGCGCCGATCCTGAACAACCTCGTCGTCATCGCCACCTGCGGCGTCTTCATCGTGGTCTTCGGCACCACCAAGGGCTTCGCGCCCGAGGACATGACGGCCGGGCGGATCGCTCTGATCGCCGGCGGCACGCTGCTCGGCATGGTGGCCCAGACGATCGGCCTGCTGCCCGCGTTGCGCAAGGTCGGCTTCGCCTGGAAGTGGCGGTGGGCGCCGCGCTCGCTCGGCCTCGGCGAGGTGGGCCGGCTGGCCGGCTGGATGCTCTGTTACGTCGCCGCCAACCAGCTCGCGGTCTTCGTCGTGGTCCGGGTGCTCAACGGCGTCTCCGGCGGCAACAACGCCAGCGTGCTGGCCTTCAACAACGTCTACCTGCTGACCATGATGGCGCACGGCATCATCGGCGTCTCGGTGATGACCGCCCTGCTGCCCAAGATGAGCGCCGCCGCCGCCGAGGGCCGGCACGCCGACGTCAGCGCCGACCTGAGCCGCGGCATCCGGCTGACAGTCACCGCCCTGGCCCCGATCGCCGTCGCGTACGGCGTCCTCGGCGTGCCGATCGCGGTCACGCTGTTCCAGGGCGGCGCCTTCACCTACCGGGACGCCTTCGCCACCGGCACCGTGCTCGTGGTGGCCGCGTTCGCTGTGATCCCGCTCTCGGTCAGCTACCTCTGCACCTATGCCTTCTACGCGCTGCAGGGCAACAAGACGGTCGCGCTGATCAACATCCCGGTCGTGCTGCTCCGGATCGCCGGCTACTTCGTGCTGGCCGAGGTGCTCTCCGACTCGCTCGCGGCGGCCGGCATGACCGCCGCCAACGCCGTGTCGTACCTGCTGTCGGCGGTGATCTCGCTCGCCGTGCTGCGCCGCCGGATCGGCCGGCTCAACCTCGGCTCGGTGGCCAAGGCTCTGCTGAAGGTGCTCGTGGCCGCCGCGGTCGCCGCCGCCGCCGGCCTGCTCGTCATGCACCTGCTGCCCGGGGGTGACACGCCCGGGCGATTGACAGCCGCGGTGCAAGTCCTCGTCGCCGGCGGAACGATCATGGTGGTGTACCTGGCGAGCGCCGCGCTGCTGCGGGTGCACGAGATCAACCAGGTCGTCGGCATGGTGCGGCGCAAACTCGGTCGCTAACGATGTGGAAAACCTGTGGATAATTCTCTGATCAGGTAGTTTCGCCCCACCGAGCGGCGGAAACGGCCCTGGCGGGCGGCCCCGGACGGATGCCGCGGCGGGGGATGACGTGTAGGTCACTGGCCCGGGGCGGGTAAGGTCGTGCTCGACACGTGCGGACCCACCGAGGAGGACTGGTGACCCAGGTCGGCGAAGGCCACGAGACCGCGGCCGATGAGGCCGGGCCGGTCATGACCTTCGGTGCACCCACCGTCGGTGAGATCCTGGCCGAGCGGTACCAGCTCGAGGAACACGTCAACAACGACAGCGCCGGGCGGCAGGTCTGGCGCGGCATCGACGTGATCCTCCGGCGCCCCGTAGCGGTCGTGCTGCGGTATCCCGGCGGCGACTCCGCGACCGAGATGCTGCAGGCCGCGGTCGACGCGAGCCGCGTCATACACCCCAACCTGGTCGGCGTCTACGACGCCATCGACGAGGGCTCCCGGGCCTACGTGGTGCGGGAATGGGTGGACGGCGAGGCGCTGCGCGAGCTGGTGGCGCAGGAGGGACCGCTGGACCCGGCACGGGCCACCGCGATCGCGCACTCCATCGCCGACGCGCTGGCCGCGGTCCACGCCACCGGCATGGTCCACGGCAACGTGCACCCCGGCACCACGCTGATCGGTGACGACGGCCGGATCGTGCTCGCCGACGCGCGCGCCGACTCCGCCGACAGCACCGAGACGGACGTGCGCTCGGTCGGCGGCATCCTCTACTTCTCGCTGACCGGCCACTGGCCGCACGCCGAGATCCGCGGTTCGGCGCTGCCCGACGCGATGCGCGACGGCACCGGGTCGGTCGTCCCGCCCCGGCAGATCCGCGCCGGCATCCCGGCCTACCTCGACGACCTGACCATGGACCTGCTCGACAAGCGGGTCGCAACCCCCGAGGCGGACGCGCTCACCGCCGAGCTGGCCCGGCTGGACTCCGCCGACGAGGACTACGAGGACGTCGGCCCGCTGCGCTTCACCCAGGGCACCTCGGCCGAGCCGGTCCGCAGCACCCGCAAGATCGCCATCGGCGTCGGCGCGCTGCTGGTGATCGCGGTGATCGGGCTGGTCTTCGGCATCCGGGCGATCAGCGAGTCGGGCAACGACAAGCCGTCGACCACCCAGGCCAACACCGCGCCGCAGGATTCCGCGGGCACCGACACCGGCACCACCGGCGAGGACGCGGCGCCGGCCGCCCCGCCGAAGAAGCTGACCATCACCCCGGACATGGTCCGGATCGTCGACCCGCCGGAGGGTGACCGCACCGACGAGGGTGAGGCCGCGTACACCGTCGACGACGACAAGGACACGGTCTGGAAGACCTCGGGCTTCCTGCAGGCGAAGTTCTACAACAAGCCCGGCATGGGCCTGCTGATCAACCTGGGCAGCCCGCGCACCGTCAGCGACGTCCGGGTCGAGACCTCGGCGCCCGGCATCGCGATGGACATCCGGACCGGCTCCACCGACCCGGGCAACACCTCCAACGGTGACAAGAAGATCGTCGAGACCTACAAAAAACTGGGTGACGGCGACACGGGCAAGACGGACGGCACCAACGCCGTGTTCCCGGTCTTCGACGAGAACCTGAAATACCAGTACATCCTGGTCTTCATCACCGAGTTGCCGCAGGACAGCGACGGCAAGTACCGCGCCGAGATCAGCAAGGTCGAGGTCTACGGCAACTGACGGCGGGGCGGCCCACCCGGTCGCACCACCTGATCGCCCCGCTCGGCTAGATTGCTGGGCGTGACTTCCGGCGACGCGCAGACTGGCACGTCCGCCCCGGACAACCCCGGGCG
The DNA here is from genome assembly GCF_044465625.1 of Actinoplanes sp. NPDC049599. Classification (NCBI taxonomy): domain Bacteria; kingdom Bacillati; phylum Actinomycetota; class Actinomycetes; order Micromonosporales; family Micromonosporaceae; genus Actinoplanes; species Actinoplanes sp. NPDC049599. Next base: position 11,999 of record NZ_JBITLX010000024.1, on the reverse strand, counting down.
GACGGACGCCGAACTGCTGCGTGCGCACGTCGACGGTGATCCGCAGGCGTTCAACGAGCTGGTCCGCCGGCACCGGGACCGGCTGTGGGCGGTGGCCCTGCGCACGATCGGCGACCGCGAGGAGGCCGCCGACGCGGTGCAGGACGCGCTGCTGTCGGCGCACCGCGGCGCGGCAAGGTTCCGCGGCGAGTCCGCCGTGACCACCTGGCTGCACCGCATCGTGGTGAACGCGTGCCTGGACCGGATCCGCCGGCGGCAGGCCCACCCCACGGTGCCGCTGCCCGACGGTTCCCGGTCGGAGGACAGCCCCGGCGGTCCCGAGCCGGCCGCACCGATCCAGGACCACGACACCGCCCTGGTGGTCCGCGCGGCGCTGGCGGCCCTGCCGGTCGAGCAGCGCGCGGCCCTGGTGCTGGTCGACGTCCAGGGCTACCCGGTGATCGAGGCGGCGGAGATCCTCGGGGTCGCCGAGGGCACGATCAAGAGCCGGTGCGCCCGCGGTCGCGCCCGGATGGCCCTGGCCCTCGGCCACTTGCGGACGGGCTCCGACGGCACCCCGGCCGAGGGCCCCGCCGGGCGGGGCGGGGGAGACGGCGATCACGCCGGGAACCGGTCAGCCGCCGCGCGCGTCCCATCCGGGTCGGGCGTGACGACACAGCACCCGTCCGCCCGTGACAGCGGGCCTGACCGAGGGGACCAGCAGTGACCGGGGCAGAGTTCAGTGGGGTCGACATCGACCTGCTGGCCGACTATGTCGGCGGCGCGCTGGACGGCACCCCCGACGAGGCTGTGGTCGCCGCACTGATCACTGAGGACGCCGCCTGGCGCGACGCGCACGCCCAGCTCGCCGGCGGGGTCGCCGCGGTGTCCGGCCAGTTGCAGGCGCTGGGCGCGAGCGCCGAGCCGATGCCCGCCGACGTGTGCGCCCGCCTCGACGCGGCCTTGCTCTCGGCCGGCCGGGAGGAGCGGGTCACGTCCCCCTCGATCGGTGACCGTTCTTCAGGTGTCACGGTCGGGCCGGCCGCCATGGAGCCGGGGAGTGATGGTGCTGCGCCTGATCGGCATCTGGTCGCCGTACCGTCGGGGTCTCGCAGTAGGCCGGCGCGCCGCCTGCGGTGGGCCGCGCCGGTGGGGATCGCCGCCGGGGTGCTGGCGTTTGTGGGTTTCGGTCTGCAGCAGCAGTTCGCCGGCGAGGCGAGCCAGGATACGGCCACCAGCTCGGGTGCCGGCGCCGAGCAGGCGGCGCCGCTGGCCGCCGGTGATGCGGAGCTCGCGCTGCCCGAGGGTTCCGTGCGGCTGAACGCGAGCGGCACCGACTACCGCCCGGACACCCTGGAGCAGGCCGCCCGCCAGCGGGTGAAGGCGCCCCAGCCGCAGCTCGACGAGGACCAGGCCGGCGACTTCCGCAACAGCATGCCGGCCGCCGGCGGGCTGACCACGACCAGCGCCGGGCTGGACCGGCTGCGGGCGGCGGACGCCCTGCGCGCCTGCCTCGATGCGATCGCGGCCCAGCACGGCGCCGGTGAGATCACTCCGCAGACCATCGACTTCGCCCGGTTCAACGGCGCCCCGGCGCTGATCGTGGAGTTCAGCACCGCCGCCGGCTCGTGGGTGTGGGCGTCCGGCCCGGCCTGCGGCACGCCCGGAGTCGGCGCGGCCACCCTCGCATCGGTGAAGGTAGGCTGAACGGACGTCGTCCCGCCCGGCGTGAGGTGGGCCACCTATGCCCTCCGGCACATGCCGTGACGCGCGGGAATGCGCCCTCATACGATGAGCGTTCCACCATGCGATGTCGCCGTTGATGCGGCGAACCCCAGACTGAGGAGTCGGCAGTGGACGAGGTCCGAAACCTGATCATCATCGGCTCGGGACCGTCCGGTTACACCGCGGCGCTCTACGCGGCCCGGGCGAACCTCAAGCCGCTCGTCATCGAGGGTGTGCAGTCCGGTGGCGCCCTGATGACCACCACCGAGGTCGAGAACTTCCCCGGTCACCCGGACGGGATCATGGGCCCCGAGCTCATGGACAACATGCGCAAGCAGGCCGAGAAGTTCGGCGCCGAGTTCATCACCGACGACGCCACCCGCGTCGAGCTGGGCGACAAGCCCACCGCGGCGGGTGCCGAGGGTCTGAAGACGGTCTGGGTGGGCGAGAAGCAGTATTTCGCCCGCGCCGTCATCCTCTCCACCGGCTCCGCGTGGCGTCCGCTGGGCGTGCCCGGCGAGCAGGAGCTGCTCGGTCACGGCGTGTCGTCCTGTGCCACCTGTGACGGCTTCTTCTTCCGCAACCAGCACATCATCGTGGTGGGCGGCGGCGACTCCGCGATGGAGGAGGCGACCTTCCTCACCCGCTTCGCCGAGACGGTGACGATCGTGCACCGGCGCGACTCGTTCCGCGCCAGCAAGGTGATGGCGCTGCGGGCCAGCTCAAACCCGAAGATCAAGGTCGAGTGGAACAGCGTCGTCGAGGAGATCCTCGGTGACGACGGCAAGGTGGCCGGCGCCCGGCTGCGCAACCTGCAGACCGGCGAGACCAAGGTCCTGGACGTGACCGGCGTCTTCGTCGCCATCGGCCACGACCCGCGCAGCGAGCTGTTCAAGGGCCAGGTCGAGATGGACGACGAGGGCTACGTCAAGGTCGACGCCCCCAGCACCCGCACCAACATCCCGGGAGTGTTCGCCGCCGGCGACCTCGTCGACCACACCTACCGCCAGGCCATCACGGCCGCCGGCACCGGTTGCGCCGCCGCGCTCGACGCGGAACGCTTCATCGCCTCGTTCGTAGAGCTGTAAATCAGGAGGGTTATCCGTGGGAGCAACCAAGGCGGTCACCGACGCGACTTTCGTCACCGACGTGCTGCAGTCCGACAAGCCGGTGCTGGTCGACTTCTGGGCCGAGTGGTGCGCGCCGTGCAAGAAGGTCGACCCGCTGCTCGCCGAGATCGCCAGCGAAATGGGCGACAAGGTGCAGATCGTCAAGGTCAACATCGACGAGAACCCGGAGACCGCCCGCGCCTACCGGGTGATGTCCGTGCCGACGCTGACCATGTTCAAGGGCGGTGAGGCGGTCAACTCCGTCGCCGGCGCCAAGCCCAAGGGCGCCCTGGTGAGCTTCATCGAGTCGGCACTCTGAGTTAGCTTCCGCAACGCCTCGCATCCGTCCGGGTGCGGGGCGTTGCGCATGTCATCAACCGTTGCCGGAAGGCCGTCGCGGGGTACTCTCCGTGAGTTGCCCTCTGCTCTTCCCCCCAGTTGTTAGGGAGCCGCGCGTGCGTTCGATCCGACGTGGAGACACCGGACCGGCCGTGGAGGAGATCCAGTCGATCCTGGTGAGCCTGGACCTGCTTCCGGTGGCCACCGAGGCCTTCGACGAATCCACCGAGAACGCCGTACGGGCCTTCCAGCAGAGCCGCGGCATCGGCGTCGACGGGCTGGTCGGCCCCGAGACCTGGCAGGCGCTCGACGGAGCCCGCTGGAAGCTCGGCGCCCGTACGCTCTACCACTCGGTGCCGACGTCGCTGGTCGGCGAGGACGTCCGGGCGCTGCAGGAGCGGCTGCTCGAGATGGGCTTCGACAGCGGCCGCGCCGACGCCATCTACGGTCCCCGCACGGCCCGCGCCGTGGCCCAGTTCCAGCGCGAGTGCGGCCTCACCCCGGACGGCTCGTGCGGCCCGCAGACCATGAAGGCGCTGCGCCGCCTCGGTCGTAAGGTCGTCGGTGGCCGCCCGCAGTGGCTGCGCGAGGCGGAGGCGTTCCGCCAGTCCGGTTCCAGCCTGGTCGGCAAGACCATCGTCATCGACCCGGGACACGGCGGCGCCGAGGACCTCGGCGTGATCGTGCCGGACGGGCAGCTGCGGTGGACCGAGGCCGACCTCGCCTTCGACTTCGCCACCCGGCTCGAGGGCCGGCTGCTGGCCGCCGGCATGCGCGTGCACCTGACCCGCGGGCCGTCCCCGGTCCAGCCGATGACCGGCCAGGAGCGGGCGGCGCTGGCCAACAGCCTCGGCGCCGACCTGTTCATCTCGTTGCACCTGGACGGCCAGGAGTCGCCCGCGGCCGAGGGCGTGGCGACGTACCACTACGGCACCGGCAGCGGGCTCACCTCGACGGTGGGGGAGCGGCTCGCCAACCTGGTGCAGCGCGAGATCGTGGTGCGCACCGGCATGCAGGACTGCCGGATCCACGCCAAGACCTGGGAGCTGCTGCGGCTCACCCGGATGCCGGCGGTACGGGTGGACGTGGGCTACCTGACCTCGCCCACCGACCGGGCCCGCCTGATCGACCCGGCCTTCCGTGAGCAGGTCGTCGAGGCGCTCCTGGCCGCCGTCCAGCGCATGTACTTCCCCGTCGAGGCCGACGTGCCGACCGGTTCGATCGACGTCCGGCAGCTGCGGCTCGCGCTGGCCTCCCGCAACGCCTGACGCTCAGTCGGGCGTGGAGGTGGTGGCGGCCACCGGGCGCACCGGGCGGAGCAGCGTCTCGGGGCTCATCGAGCCGAGCAGCTTCTCCAGCGCGTACTCGACGTCGGACTTCCAGGACAGCGCCGTGCGGAGCTCCAGCCGCAGCCGCGGGTAGCGCGGGTGCGGGCGTACCGTCTTGAAGCCGACCGACAGGAAGAAGTCGACCGGGGCGACGCAGCCTTCCTCGCCCTCGCCGGGCTCGCCGAACTTCGCGTCGCCGAAGGCCTCGATCGCCTTGACGCCCCGCTTGGTGAGATCCCGCGCCACGCCCTGGACGAGCATCCGCCCCAGGCCGCCGCCCGCGAACGCGGCCACCACGTGCGCGGTCATCAGCAACGCCGCGTCCGCCGAGACCGGCGATGTGGGGAACGCCATGGAACGCGGCACGTAGGCCGGCGGGGCGTACATGACAAAGCCGGCGGGCATCCCGTCGACGTAGGCCAGTTTGCCGCAGCTCCCCCATTCGAGCAGGGTCTGCGACACCCAGGCCTCCTTCTCCAGGCCGGGGTCACCCGTGGCGCAGGCGCGTTCGGCGGAGACCGGATCCAGCTCCCAGAAGACACACTGCCGGCAGGGCCGGGGCAGGTCCTCGAGCGTGTCGAGAGTCAAGTTGACCAGGCGTCGCGACATGCGGACCCCTTGAGAATCGGCGATTTGTCCGGACTCGAAGCACGGTCCTGTCCACATGCTTGTCCGCGCCCCCGCAGGGATACTACGCCGCAATGGCCTTGAACGGGAGCGTAACGGTCGTTAACCGCAGGCCGCCCCGGGCGTCGGACCTTTAGCATGGTTCCCGATGTGACCAGCTGAATATCGAGGTGAAGCCGCATGACCGGCACGACTCAAGACGACTACACCGACCGCTACGCGCGTCGGGTCCGCGGGATGACCACGTCCGAGATCCGCGCGCTGTTCGCCGTGGCGAGCCGCCCCGAGGTGGTCTCGCTGGCCGGCGGTTCGCCGTACATCGCGGCGCTGCCGCTCGACGCGGTCGGCGAGATGATGGGCCGGCTCGCGACCGAGCTCGGCACGACCAGCCTGCAGTACGGCATCGGCCAGGGCACGATCGAGCTCCGCGAGCGCATCTGCGAGGTCATGAGCCTGTCCGGCATCGACGCGTCCACCGGCGCGTCCCCGGACGACGTGGTGGTGACCGTCGGCGGCCAGCAAGGTCTCGACCTGGTGGCACGGCTGTTCCTGGACCCGGGTGACGTGGTGCTCGCCGAGGGGCCGACCTACGTCGGCGCACTCGGCGTGTTCCAGGCCGCCCAGGCACAGGTGCGGCACGTCGCCATCGACGCGGACGGGCTGGTGCCGGCCGCGCTCGAACAGGCCATCGTCTCCGCGGCCGGGCGCGCCAAGTTCCTCTACACCATCCCGACGTACCAGAACCCGGCCGGTGTCACGCTGACCGACGCCCGGCGCGAGGAGATCCTGGACATCTGCGAACGGCACCACCTGCTGATCGTCGAGGACGACCCGTACGGGATGCTCAGTTTCGCGGGCGAGGCGCCGCGGCCGCTCCGGGCCCGCCGGCGCGCGGGGATCTTGTACGTGAGCACGTTCTCCAAGACCTTCGCGCCCGGCCTGCGGGTCGGCTGGATCCTGGCCCCCCATGCGGTACGCGAGAAGCTGGTGATGGCCAGCGAGGCGAACATCCTGTGCCCGAGCGCGTTCGCCCAGGGCGCCGTGACGCAGTACCTGTCGACCATGCCGTGGCGCGAGCAGATCAAGACGTACCGCGAGATCTACCGCGAACGCCGCGACGCGCTGCTCGACGCGCTCCACGACCTGATGCCGGCCGGCACCACCTGGACCAACCCGGGCGGCGGCCTGTTCGTCTGGGCCAGCCTGCCGGAGGGCCTCGACTCGAAGGCGATGATGCCGCGGGCTATCGCGGCCCGCGTCGCCTACGTGCCCGGCACCGGCTTCTACGCGGACGGCACCGGCCGCGCCAACCTCCGGCTCAACTTCTCGTTCCCGCCACCGGACCGCATCCGCGAGGGCGTCCGCCGGCTGGCCGGCGTGATGGAACAGGAACTGGCCATGCGCGCGGTCTTCGGCCCGACCACCCCGCCGCACCGCCGCGGGCACGCCGGCGCCGACACCCCCGGCCCGGACTTGGCATGATCACTGCCATGACGCACGTCTTGGTACTGGCCGGCGGTCTGTCCTACGAACGCGACGTGTCCCTGCGATCGGGCCGCCGCGTGCTCGACGCGCTGCGCGCAACGGGCCTGTCGGCCGAACTGCGCGACGCGGACGTGTCGCTGCTGCCGACCCTCAAGGAGGACCCACCCGACGCGGTCGTGATCGCCCTGCACGGCGCGACGGGCGAGGACGGCTCGCTGCGCGGGGTGCTGGACCTGTGCGGCGTCCCGTACGTGGGCTGCGACGCCCGCGCGTCCCGGCTCGCCTGGGACAAGCCGACCGCGAAGTCGATGCTGCGCGACGCGGGGATACCGACCCCGGACTGGGTGGCGCTGCCGCACGACCGCTTCTCGGAACTGGGCGCGGTGGCGGTCCTGGACCGGATCGTGGACCGGCTGGGCCTGCCGCTGATGGTGAAGCCGGCCCAGGGCGGCTCGGGCCTGGGCGCGGCGGTAATCCGGGAGGCGAGCGCACTGCCGGCGGCGATGGTGGGCTGCTTCGCGTACGACTCGACGGCGCTGGTGGAGAAGTTCGTGCCGGGCAAGGACGTGGCGGTGTCGGTGGTCGACCTGGGGGAGGGGCCGCGGGCTCTTCCGGCGGTGGAGATCGTCCCGCGGGACGGGGTGTACGACTACGCGGCCCGGTACACGGCGGGGCTGACGACGTGGCACGCGCCGGCGCGGCTGTCGGAGGAGGTGGCCGAGGCGGTGGCTTCGGCGGCTCTGGCGGCGCACGCGGCTCTGGGTGTGCGGGATCTGTCGCGGGTGGATCTGATCGTGGACGGGGAGGGGCGGCCGCACGTGCTGGGGGTGAACGTGTCGCCGGGGATGACGGAGACGTCGTTGCTGCCGTTGGCTGTGCAGGCTGAGGGAATGGATTTCGGGAAGCTGCTGGCTGGGTTGGTGGGGCGGGCTGTGGCGCGCGGGCCCGGGTGAGGTGAGGTTGGTGGTGAGGCGGTCGCTCCGGATTTCGGGGCGGCCGTTTTGCTGTTTGTGGGCTGGCCGGATGTGCGGGAGCGGGGGCTGCGTCTGCGAGGAGCGGGCGTGGCCGGCCGCGTCCCGTGGCGCACTCCTGCACTGACGGCGGGTGATACACGGAAGTTGATGAGGTGGTCCGCCGGGCAACCGGCCCGCTCGCTGTCGTCTGGGTTGGGCGCAGTCCCCGCCTGTGCGCGTGTGGAGCCGATTTGAGGCTGCGGGTCGCGCGGCGCCAGCCGTTTGATCGGGGCCGGGGAGTGTTCGGGCGGTCGCGTCGACCTTGTCAGTGCGGGTGGGGCGCGTTGGTTGCCGGCGCCTTGTCGGGTGTCGGGACCACGTTCTGTTCCCCGGCTCCGGGGGTGTCCTGGGCTTGGGGGCGTGCTTCGTTCAGCGGCGACTCCGGTGCTGAGCCGTGTGTCGGTGCGGCCGGGTTTGCGGTTGGGGGTGCTGTGGCCGTACCGGATGCGTCGGGGAGCTTGGGTGCGTCGGGCTCGGTCGTTTGCGGTGAGCTTGTGGATGGTTCTGGGGTTGCGGCGCGGGACGCGCCGTTGGGGAGGGCGTAGGGGGATAGGTCGCGGGTTTCCGCGTTGACGGCGGTGAGGTCGCTGCGGGGGGCCGGCTCGGCGTGGTCGGACTCGCGGTCCGTGCCGACGGCCGGGGGGCGTGCGTCGGGGGTGGCGGTCGTGTCCGGGGCGCTTGGTGCTTCGTTGCCAAACGTGGACGGCGACTGCCAGTGGATGTGGGGAGGTTCGGCGATCGCGCGGCCGCCGAAGCCGGCGAGCCACTCGGCGACGAGCGCCAGGTTTTCGAGCCACTGCTCCTCCGGGATGACCGGCAGCAGGTCGTCCCAGAGCGACAGGAACGTGCCGCGCAGCTGCAGCCGCCCGTAGGGGCGCGCCAGGAACCACATGTGCAGGTGCGCCGAGCCGTCGCCCCAGCGGTTCACGTGCACGCGGGCGACGCCGTCGAGGGTTCGGATCGCGCGCTCGAGCCGGACCGTCATCACGCCGAGTTCCGCCGCCAGCAGGTTGGGCAGATCGCCGATGTCGAGGTGCGAGCGGCACTCGAGGATCAAGACCATCGGCAGGCCCGTGGGCCGGTCCATGCCGCGGACGCGCCACCGCTCACTGACCCAGATGTACGCGTCATCCGGGGTGTTGCAGGCGACGCAATCGGCGGCGTCCTCGCCACTGCGCGGGGGCTCCACCGCGACCGGCTCGGCAAGTTTCTTCACGCGCATGTCGCCCTCAAAAGGGAACGAAGGCCAGCGCGTGAAGTCGGGGAGCGGCGGGGGGTTCTGGGGCACGACGTGACCCTAGCCCAGCCCACCGGCGACTGTCCCGGGTCAATTTCCGGCGGACCCGCCGATGCGCCCTCACCCGTTCAGACAGTCCCCAAAACGTCGACACCCGTCACGTTCGGTGGGCGCCGCGCCACGGCCGTAGTTATCCACAAAAGTTATCCACAGGCTGACCAGGTTCACGTGAAACACGACGTAGAACGCGTGCACCCCCTGTGGATACAGCAGTGGACGACGTGTCATCCATCGGAGTTGTTTCACGTGAAACGGCCACGGGGAGCGTCTTCAACAGTCTCTACGCACAGCTTGTGGATAGTGCTCGTTGCCGATCTCGTTGGGGCGTGGGGTGGGGGTGTGGGGTTGCTGAGGGAGGGCGGGCAGTCTGGGGCTTCTGGGCTTCGTTTCACGTGAAACGGGTGGCTTGGTTTGGGTTGTGCTGGGGTCGGGATGCGGGGGTTCGATTCGGTCTTGGAGGTGGGTTGGGGGTGGGTGGGGTCGGGCTCTGTTCGGCTTCCGCCCGTGGTCGGTGTTGGGGGTGGGGTCGGCATCGATGGGCTTTGGGCGGGCGGGGTGGAGGGTGGTTCTCCTGCCTCGCGTTTGTTGGGTCCTGAGGGCGTGCTGGTCTGGTTGGGGGGCAGCGGACGGCCTGAGGATTTCTTGCCCGGGCCCGATCCGGCGCTACATGATCCCGTCGCCACCGACCGCACCTCGACTGGCGTCACACCCGCACGCCTGGCTCGCGGCTGCTCCGTGGTGGTGGACGGTGCCGGCCTTGGCGGGCGCTGCCGATCCTCTCTTGCCTTCTGAGAATCTGGATCGGCTAGCTCGAAGGGGTTGAAGGGCTCGCGGCATCTTGTCCGGGAGCCCTTCCCCCTGGGGGATTTTCTCCGGGGGACGCGCTCCGACGAGACTGCATTTCAGGGCCTGTCGCGCGCCCGGGCTCCGGGCTCCGGGCTCCGGGCTCCGGGCTCCGGGCTCCGGGCTCCGGGCTCCGGGCTCCGGGCTCCGGGCTCCGGGCTCCGGGCTCCGGGCTCCGGG
>NZ_JBITLX010000024.1:805-1976 GCF_044465625.1 Actinoplanes sp. NPDC049599 | reverse complement strand
GGCTCTTTGAAATTGTGCCGTGCGTTTCTCTGATCGAGTGCCTCACGCTTGCGTCGGGAGATCCGCCCGCTGGCTCGTCTCTTGAGACCTGACGCAGCGGAACTTCTCCGAGGTCTATCTGGGGCGACCTAGTGTGCCGGCCGCCCGGCATCGCGGACCTGTGAGGCTGGGGTGGTCAAGGACCGGAGGTTTCCACGTGCCTGAGGGATCGCGTGGCGTGCTGAATCGACGAGGGGGATAGTTGGCCCCTAGCGGCGAACGATCCGGCGTGTGGTGGCTTCTGCGTGCGAGCGCACGATCACCGCAGCGGCCATCCGTGCGGCCGCGCTGCACTGTGCCTCGTTTGGGCGGTGCATGGCCAGCTGGTGGTTTGCCGTCGCTACGCCCTTCTTCGGCCGAGGCTCCCGCTATGCCCGGGCGTCTCCCGCGACTTCGTTTCACGTGAAACGGCAGGCCGCTTCTGGTTCTCGGCTGCTTCGAGTCGTCACGACTCGCTCTGGTCAGGGGCAGCCTGCGGATGGCCTCGCTGCAAGCTCACTTCTGGGCCACTCGGCCCGCGGGACCGCGACGTCAGCTTGTCGACCAGCTGTGGCAGTAGCTTCAACGGTTGCCCGGGCCGAGTTCCGCCGGTACACGCAGGCTTCTGCCCGAGGCGCCTTCGATCTCCCCAGCAAGCATCTCCAGCATCTCCGAGCAAGAAGCTATGCCCGCCCCGGGCTTCCTGATCCTGCACGAGCCCAACGCGGGCCTGGGCCCAAAGTAGATCTGGCGGAGCGGTACTCAGTGCGGCAAGGCTTCGAATGGAAGGCCCGAAACTCAGTGGTCCTTCGCCGCTCACGGTGTGGATCACCGACGCCGCTACCCACCGGGCGACGATGCCGGGCCAGCACCACGGGCCGTCGTCTCCCGAACAAGCTCCACGTAGTCGAGCCGGCTTCAGACTCTCGGGGGCTTCCCAAGCCGTGAGGCGATACCTGACGGGCAGGCGAGGACACTCGCTCATGATGCGGTCGGGGTTGAGCACTTCCGCGCAGCCACCCGCGAAGAGCGCACCGTTTCACGTGAACCCTCCCGGCTCCCGGCTCCCGGCTCCCGGCTCCCGGCTCCCGGCTCCCGGCTCCCGGCTCCCGGCTCCCGGCTCCCGGCTCCCGGCTCCCGGCTCCCGGCTCCC
>NZ_JBITLX010000024.1:0-709 GCF_044465625.1 Actinoplanes sp. NPDC049599 | reverse complement strand
TCCCGGCAATTGTCGGTGCCCAGTGTGGCCGTTTCACGTGGAACCCTGCTACTTCCCCGGTCACCTCAAGAACCAGATGATGGCCAAGGCTCAGCGCGCAACCGAAACGCCAGTACGGATGACCGCCGGACCGCAGGGCAGCCATCACCCAGCGCCCCCTCGACGACTCGAGCGACGCCATCGCCGGTCTAGACGGCCGGGAACTGAGAGCCGAGCTTCATCGACCCAAGTGCGGGTAGAGCCTCACTCCCACGGGCGGGACGGCGGCTTCCCAAATCGACAGCTGATAGGGAAAGCCGGCCTCAGTCCAACGTCGCGTAACTCGTGCCGTTGGGCCAACGTGAGACTCATGGGCTCCATGCCGCGCGCCTCGGCGGCGACGGCCCCGCCGACCCCGAGCACCGACGCGCCGGACGTCGCGCCCCGCCCGGCATCCGCAGCAGCAGGAGAGTGGGGTGTGAGCCGCCGCAGGAGTAGCGATCCGTCCAGCGGCTCGCGCCGGCACGCCGCCGCGACTATTCGACCAGGATCCACTCGTCGCCAACTAACGCGAAAATCGACGGTGACCAGACGCGCGGCAGCATCCCGCGTCGCGCAGCGGCGTGGGATGGGTCCTTGGTTGAAGCGGTGGTTATGCGGCGAGGTCGAGGGTGACGTGGTAGCCGAGGGCTTCGAGCTGGCGGATGTGGTTGCGTTTGCGGCGTTCGGT
>NZ_JBITLX010000023.1:122944-145762 GCF_044465625.1 Actinoplanes sp. NPDC049599 | reverse complement strand
TTCATCTGGGTTGTGAGCAGGGTCAGAAGCCGTTGTCGGTGGTGCTGACCGCCGGGCAGCGTGGTGACAGCCCGCAGTTCACGACGGTGTTGGACGGTATCCGGGTCAAGCGGGCCGGTGGTGGCCGGCCGAGGACCCGCCCGGATCGGGTCCTGGCCGACAAGGCGTACACGTCGAAGGCGAACCGGGAGTACCTGCGTAAGCGGGGTATCAAGGCGTGCATCCCGGTCAAGGCCGATCAGGTGGCGAACCGTCGTAAGAAGGGCTCGAAGGGCGGACGGCCTCCGTCGTTCGACCCGCAGTTGTACAAGCAGCGTCACGCGGTCGAGTGCGGTATCAACCGACTGAAACGCAATCGGGCCGTGGCCACCCGCTACGACAAACTCGCCGTCCGGTACGAGGCCACCGTCCAGATCGCCGCAATCAACGAGTGGCTATGACACTTTCTAAACACGACCTAAAGGGTGCTGTCGAGGTTGTCGCGCCGCTCCAGCCGCTTCAGCGCGCCGGCGTCGCCGTAGAGGCTCCACCGCCAGAAGTCGGTCGAGGAATCGATCATCAGGGTGAACTGCTTGCCGCTGGACACGATGTGACCGGCGGTGGGCAGCGTGAGCAGGGCCTTGGACCAGGGCACGGCCTTGAAGGCGGCGAGCCCGTCGGCGTACGGCACGGTCCGGTCGAGCTTGCCGTGCACGAAGAGCACCGGAACGGCCGGGCCGGTGAAGGTGCCGGGCAGCGCGACCCGGCCGGCGAGGACCACCGCGGCGGCGAGCCGATCGTCCCGGGTGCCGCTGAGCATCCCCAGCGTGGTGATCCCGCCGGCGGAGTGCCCGGCCGCGGCGACGTGGTCCGGATCGAGGCGGCCCGCCAGCGGATCGCCCTTCTTGCTGCCGAGGTCGAGGACCTTGGTGAGCACGTACGAGGCGTCGGCCGGCTGGTTGAGCACATCGGTGTAGTCGATCTTGGTCCCGGCGGAGGTGTGCGGATAGGCGGGCGCGGCGACGACGAACCCGGCCCGTGCCCACGGGGTCAGGAGGTCGTTGTAGTCGCTGGGCCGGCCGGTGAGCCCATGGCTGAACACGATCACGGGGAACGGGCCCTTGCCGGTGGCGGGGAACCAGACGGTGGTGGGCAGCGGACGGCCCTTGCCGCGGCTGAGCTGGAGCTTGCGGGTCTTGACGGAGAACGCCTTGGCCGGCGCCGTACCGCGGGTCGGCTTGGCGCTCAGGCTCGGGATCGCGCTCGGTGCCGCGCTCAGGTTCGCGTTTTGCGAGGCGGCCGGGGCTGCCGGCGTGGGCTCCCCGCCCGAGTCGGCGGAGCACGAGGTGAGTGCGCCGGTCGCGCAGGCGGCGGCGAGCAAAAGCGCGAATGTACGGCGTCCCATCTGATCATTGTGCCCGGCTCATGGTGACGGGCCTTCTCCCGGTCTCCCGGCGGGCTGATACCGCGCGTCTCCCAGCAGTTGGCGTCGCGTGCATTCCGGCGGGTGAGTGCCGCGTGTCCCGCGGCGGGTGGTGCCGCGTCTCTCAGGCCGTGAGGTGCGCATGTCTCCCGGCGGTGGTGCCGCGTGTCCCGCGGCGGGTGGTGCCGCGCGTCTCGCGGCGGTCAGGGCCGCGTCTCTCGGCGGCCGGCGTCGTGTCTCTCCGCGGTCAGGGCCGCGCGGAGGAGGGCGATGTCCGCGCGGTCCTTGTCGCGGCGGGGGAGGCCCGGCACCCAGACCGGCATCATCTCCTTGATCTCGATCTGGGCGCGCGGGTTCACTATCGGGCAGACGAGGTCCCCGATCCGGCCGGGCGGTCCGTCCAGCAGGTCCGGCGGCCAGCGGGCGCCCGCATACGGCCCGGCGGGCACGGTCGGGCAGCCGCCGGGGTCCCGGCCCAGGAGCGTGACCTGCACGTCCAGGTCGTCCGGCCCGAGCAGGTCCCGCTGCAGTGCGTCGTTGCCGGGCAACGGCCGATAGCCGAGCCCGGCCAGCCGCGCGACGATGCGGTCCGCGTCGTCGGCCCGGCAGAAGAAGTCGATGTCCCGGTGCGGGCGGGTCACCCGGCCGAGGAAGAAGTCCATCGCCCAGCCGCCACGCAACCACAGCGCGCCGTCGACGGCCCGGACGATGCCGGCAATCGCCCGCAGCTGATGATCGGCGTCCATCGGTGGAGCGTAGCCAAGCGGGACACACCCACGAACGGGTGATATTTCCGCGGCCGGGGAGTATGCCCTGCTAGGAGGCTGAGACAGACTGTCGCGGGGGTGCCGGGCTTCGCTATGGTCGTGCGCATGCCTGACAACACCGTCGACCCGAGCGGCAACACCGAGGCGTTCCGCGCCTTCACGCAGAGCACTCCGCAGGAGCCGCCAGCCGCCTCCAAGACCCCGCTGATCATCGGCGCCGGTGCGGTCGCGATCGTTCTGATCGCGCTGATCGCCTGGCTGGCCCTGGGCTGACCAGGACCGAGCCGACCTACCTGGGCTGTGCGCGGGCCGGGGCGCCGACGGGTGAAACCCGTCGCGCCCGGCCCGCCCGGCTTCCACCAGACCGGACCACCGGCCCGCCCGGCTTCCACCAGACCGGACCACCGGCCCGCCCGGCTTCCACCAGACCGGACCACCGGCCCGGCCGGCTTCCACCCAGACCGGACCACCGGCCCGGCCGGCTTCCACCCAGACCGGACCACCGGCCCGGCCCGCTCAGTCGGTGGCCGGCCTGCCCGGCTTGCTCCGAACCTGCCCTGCCGGTTCGCCCGCTCAGCCGGCATCCAGCCCGCCTTGCGCCGAACCCGCCCCCCGGTCCGCCCGTTCAGCCGGCGGCCGGCTGTCCGCCTTCTCCGGCCGCGGGCGGATGCGCCGCGAGCTCGGCCGTGACCTGCTGGGCGATCTCCAGCTCCTCGTCCGTCGCGATCACGCACACCGCCACCGGCGACCCGTCCGGGGAGATGATCTGGTCGCGGCTTTCGTTGCGGGTCTTGTCGACCGTGATGCCCAGCCCGGACAGCCCCGACAGGGCCGCCGCCCGGACCACCGGTGAGTTCTGGCCCACCCCCGCGGTGAAGGTGATCGCGTCGGCACCGCCCAGGACGGCGAGGTACATGCCGACGTACTCCTTGATCCGTCGGCAGTAGACATCGAGGGCCCGCGTGGCCGCCGGGTCGCCGGCCTCCACGCGCTTCTCGATCGTCCGCATGTCGTTCTCGCCCGTCAGGCCCTGCATGCCCGCCGAGCGGATCAGCGAGCGTTCGATCTCGTCGATCGGCAGGCCGGCGACGCGGTGCAGGTGGAAGATCACCGTGGGGTCGATGTCGCCGCTGCGGGTGCCCATCACCAGGCCGGACTGCGGTGACATGCCCATCGAGGTGGCCACGCTGTGCCCGCCGGAGACCGCACAGGCGCTCGCGCCGTTGCCCAGGTGCAGGGTGATCACCCTGGCCTGGTCCGCGGGCAGGCCGAGCAGCTCGGCGGTCTGCCGGGCCACGTACGCGTGTGACGTGCCGTGGAAGCCGTAGCGGCGGATCTGCCAGCGCTCGGCCAGGGCCGCGTCCATCGCGTACGTCACGCCCTCCGGCGGGATCGTCTGGTGGAACGCGGTGTCGAAGACCGCGACCTGCGGGACCTCCGGCAGCAGCTTGCGGGCCACCGCGATGCCGCTGAGCGCCGCGGGATTGTGCAGCGGCGCCAGGGGCACGAGCCGCTCGATCACCGCGACCACCTCGTCGTCGATGACCGTGGGCCGGCTGAACTCGCTGCCGCCGTGCACCGCCCGATGGCCGACCGCGCCGAGGTCGGTCAGGTCGATGCCGGCCATCACCTGCTGGAGGGCCGCCTCGTGGTCGCTCGCGTCGCCGCCGGCCTCCCCGATCCGTTCGACCAGGCCCTTGGCCAGCGTCTCGGTGCCGTCGAAGAGGCGGTACTTGACCGAGGACGAGCCCGTGTTGAGCACCAGAATCTTCATGAGCCGGCCTGGATCGCCGTGATCGCCACCGTGTTGACGATGTCCTTGACCGTCGCGCCGCGGGACAGGTCGTTGACCGGGCGGCGCAGGCCCTGCATCACCGGGCCGACCGCGACCGCGTGCGCCGAGCGCTGCACGGCCTTGTAGGTGTTGTTGCCGGAACTGAGATCCGGGAAGACGAACACCGTGGCCTTGCCTGCCACCATGCTCTCCGGCAGCTTGGTCGCGGCCACTCCGGGATCGATCGCAGCGTCGTACTGGATGGGACCCTCCACGGGCAGATCGGGGCGGCGCTCGCGGACGATCTTCGTCGCGGCGGCCACCTTTTCCACATCGGCGCCCGTGCCCGAGCTGCCGGTCGAATAGGACAACATGGCGACCCGCGGCTCGATGCCGAACGCGGCGGCCGTCTGCGCGGACGACAGCGCGATGTCGGCGAGCTGGGCCGCGTCCGGATCGGGGTTGACCGCGCAGTCGCCGTAGACCAGCACCCGGTCGGCGAGCAGCATGAAGAACACGCTGGACGCGACCGACACCTCGGGCACCGTCTTGATGATCTCGAACGCGGGCCGGATGGTGGCGGCGGTGGTGTGGTTGGCCCCGGAGACCATGCCGTCGGCCCGCCCGGTGGCGACCATCATCGTGCCGAAGTAGTTGACGTCGCGGACCACGTCGTACGCCAGGTCCAGCGTGACGGCCCGGTGTTTGCGCAGTTCCGCGTACCGTTCGGCGAAGTCGTCGCGCCACTCGCTTTCGGCCGGGTCGATCAGCCGGGCCCCGCCGATCTCGACGCCGAGCTCGCGCGCCCGGCGGGCGATCTCGGCGGGGTCGCCGAGCAGCGTCAGCTCGGCGACGCCGCGGCGCAGCAGGGTCTCGGTCGCGCGCAGGATCCGCTCGTCGGTGCCCTCGGGCAGCACCAGGTGCCTGCGGTCGGCGCGGGCGCGTTCGATCAGGTCGTTCTCGAACATCAGCGGGGTCACCCGGCTGGACCGGGTCACGTCGAGCAACCGGGTCAGCTCGGTGGTGTCCACGTGCTTCTCGAAGGCGCCGAGCGCCGCCTCCACCTTGCGCGGGGTGGCCAGGCTGAGCTTGGCCTCGATCCGGCCGGCCGCGCTGATCGTGTGGTAGCTGTCGGACTGCACCACCAGTATCGCCAGGCCGGTGTTGAGCCGCTCGATGACCCGGACGGCGCGCGGGTCGGGGAACTCGCCGATGGTCAGCACCAGCCCGGCAAGCGTCACGTTGCCGGCGGCGTGCGCGGCACTCGCGGCGACGAGCAGGTCGGCCCGGTCGCCCGGCGTGATGATCAGAGCCCCGTCGGTGAGGTGGTCGAGCACCGCCGGCACGTGCGCCGCGCCGACGATGTAGTCGAGCACGTCCCGGTCGAGCGCGGCCTCGCTGCCGGTGACCACGGTCGCGTCGAGCGCGGCGGCGACCTCCGCGACGGTCGGGGCGGCGATCCCGGGGATCTCGGGGATGGCCCAGACCGGCACCGGCAGCCCGTTGGGCGTGCCGGCCCCTTCGGGCACCCGGTTGGCGATCACGGCCAGCACGGTCGCATCCAGATCCACAAGCGAGTGGTACGCGGACCCGACCGCGGCCTGCAGATCGGTGCGCCGGCCCTGCCCACCCACGACGGGCACGACCACGCTGCCGAACTCGTTGGCGAGCCGGGCGTTGATGGCCAGCTCGCGGGGCAGCTCGTCGTGTCCCTCCTCCTGGCCGTCGGAGAAGTCGCTGCCGATCACGACCATGGAGGCGCCCCGGCGCTCGACCTCGCGATAACGCTCGACGATCCGGGAGATGAGCTCCTCGCGCTTGCCGTCGGCCACCAGCGCGGCCGCCTCGGCGGCGGTGACCCCGAACGAGTCCGCATACGGGGCGACGACCGGGTAGCGGCTGGTGAGCAGGGTCAGCAGCGGGTCGTCGCCGTGTCCCGGGACCACCGGCCGGAAGACCCCGATCCGGGCGACCTGCCGGGACAGCAACTCCACCAGCCCCAGCGCGACCGTGCTCTTTCCGACGCCAGGGCCTAACCCGGCCACGTACACGCTGCTCGTCACGTCCTCAACCTACCGGCCCGGGTGGGGTCCCGCCCGGGGTCGCCGGACCCTGTGGATAACGGTCCTTCGGCCCGGTTGTCCACAGGCCGCGGGAATCGGGACGACGTCCCCGCACCGGCCTCGGTAGGTTGCCGTATCGACGACACGCGGGGGTGGGCGATGGCAGGCGACGAGGTCGACAGATCGGTATGGCGGGAGTTCACCGCGGGCATGGGGGGCCGATGGGCCCAGCGTCGCGCCATGCTGCGGTTGCTGCCCCGCGGTGGTCCGGCCGTGGTCGGCAGCGCCGTGTTGCTGCAGGTCATAGCCGGTCTGCTGCCCGTCGGCTTCGTGCTGGCGACGGCCTGGGTGATCGCCGGGGTGCCGGCCGCGGTCGCCGGTGGGGTGGCGTCGGCCGCGTGGCTCGACCTGCGGGGTCATCTGATCGCCGCGGCCGCGATCTTCTTCGCCATCCAGCTGGCGCTGCCGGTCCAGGCGTTCCTCGGCGAGCTGGTCCGCCGGCGCATCGACGACCTGGTTCGCGATCAGCTGATGGCGGATTCCTTCCGCGGCTCCGGCATCGCGGTCCTGGAGGACCCCGAGGTGCTCGACCAGGCCGCCGACGGTGTCTCGTTGCTGCGGTTCGCGGACTGGACGCCGGGCGCCGCCTGCGCCGGCTTCATGGCTCTGCTCTCCCGCTACCTGCAGACCGTGGCTGCCGTGGTCGTCGTCGCGGTGGTGTACGCATGGTGGGCGGCGCTCGCGATCCTGCTGGCCGGCCTGGACATCCGGTTCGGTTACCGGATCGGCCTGTCCGTCTTCGGCCGCATCTTCATGTCGCAGCAGCGCACCCGGCGGCGGCGTTTCTACTTCCGGGACCTGCTCTTCACTCCGGTCGCGGCCAAGGAGATCCGGGTGTTCGGCCTGCTCGACTGGGTCGGCGACCGCTACGCGGACGCGTTCATGGCGAGCTCGATCCCGGTCTGGCAGCAGCGCCGGCGGATCTTCTCCGGACCGTACGTGCTCTATACACTCCTCGCGTTTGTGCTGCTCGGGGGTGCGCTGGCGGCGGCGGCGCGGGACACCGCCGAGGGTGTCCTGGGCATCGGTGCCTTCCTGATCGTGATGCAGGCGGCGCTCTCCTCGGTCCGGATCGGCGCGTTCATCGCGGAGTCCGACGTGCAGACCGAGTACGGCATGAACGCCCAGCAGGCCCTGCGCCGCCTCGGCGAGCTGACCACCGCGGCGGCCGGTCCGGGCGGCGGCGAGGTCCCGGCGGCCGACCTGCCGATCCGGGAGCTCCGGTTCGAGCAGGTCACCTTCCGCTACACGCCGGAGTCGCCGCTCGTGCTCGACCGGCTCGACCTGGTCATCCCGGCCGGCAGCGCAACGGCCATCGTCGGCCTCAACGGTGCGGGCAAGACCACGCTGGTCAAGCTGCTCGCCCGCCTCTACGAGCCGGAATCCGGCCGGATCACCGCCGACGGGGTGGACATCCGGACCTTCGACGGCGCCGCCTGGCAGCGCCGGGTGGCCGCGATCTTCCAGGACTTCGTGCACTTCGAGCTGCCGGTCCGCGACAACGTCGGCTTCGGCGCCGCGGAGCTGCACGACGACGCCGCGATCGAGGACGCCCTGAGCCGCGCCGGCGCCCTGGAGTTCGTCCGGCGGCTGCCGATCGGGCTCGACACCCCGCTCTCCCGGCAGTACACGGACGGCGCCGACCTCTCCGGTGGCCAATGGCAGCGCATCGCCATCGCCCGGGCCCTGATCGCCGTGCAGGGCGGCGCCCGGGTGCTGGTGCTGGACGAGCCGACCGCGAGCCTGGACGCGCGCGCCGAGGTGGCGTTCTTCTCCCGCTTCCTCGATCTGACCCGGGGCGCGACCAGCCTGGTGATCTCGCACCGCTTCTCCACGGTCCGCCGCGCCGACCGGATCGCGGTGCTGGAGCACGGCCGTGTGCTGGAATCCGGCACCCACGACGAGCTGCTCGCCGCCGGCGGCCGGTATGCGGAGCTGTTCACCCTGCAAGCCGCCCGCTTCGCGGAAGAGCCGGCGGAGGGGGAGTCCGTCGAAAGCGACCGCGCGGACGACGGGCCGGTGCACGACGAGCTGATCGGGGAGGCCGCTGATGCGTGACCTATGGCTGGGTATCACCGGAGTGCTCCGCTCGACCTGGCGGGCGAGCCCCGGCCGGCTGCTGATCTCGGCCTTCCTCATGCTGCTCGGCAACATCAGCGCGCCGCTGATCGCCGTCTTCCTCGCGATCACCACGGACGCCGCGCTGGGCAACGACACCACCGCGGCGGCCTGGGCGGCTGCCGCCGTCGCCGTGGTCGCGTTGACCAGCCTCACCATGGAGCACTTCGCGCACATCTTCTTCTTCGAGCTGGCCGACCTGCACCACCTGCGGATCGAGCGGCAGATCGGCGATCTCGCGCACCGCACGGCCGGCCTCGACCAGCACGAGCGGCAGGACAACGCCGACCGGATGGAGTTGCTGCGCAAGGAGAGCTGGGAGATCGCCGCGGGCGTGCAGACCGTACTCACCGCCATCACCCTGTCCGTCCAAATCGTGTTGACGGCTGTGCTGCTCGCGCGGCTGGAGCCGTGGCTGCTGTTGTTGCCGCTCTTTGCCGTACCCCCGCTCGTCGCCGGCCGGATCGGCGAGGCGCGCCTGGAGCGGGCCGAGCTCGCCACCGCTGAATCCCGGCGGCTCGGCTGGCACCTGCTGGAGCTGGCGGTGAGCCCGGCCGCCGCCAAGGAGATCAGGCTGTTCGGGTTGCAGCGGACGCTGCGGCAGCGGCAGGCCGCCGCGCGCCGACGGGAGGAGGTCCCGCTGCGCCGCGCCGAGCTGACCGGTCTCGGCCTGCGGCTGGCCGGGCAGCTCGTGTTCGCGATCGGGTACGTGACCGCCGTGGTCGTCGTGGTCCGGTCCGCGATCGCGGGGGAGCAGTCGGTTGGCGCCGTCGTCCTGGTCATCACGCTGGCCGTGCAGACCAACGCCCAGGCGGCCGGCGCTGTGGCGGTCGCCGGCGCGCTCCAGCGCAACGCCCGGGCGCTGGCCCGGGTGCGCTGGCTGAGTCGCGAATCGGCCCGGTCCGCGGACCCGATCGTGCCGGACCACCCGGTGCCGGCCACCCTGCGCGACGGGATCGACCTCGACGGCGTCGCGTTCCGCTATCCCGGCACCGAGGCCGACGTGCTGCGCGACGTGACCGTCCGGATCCCGGCCGGGGCCACCGTGGCCATCGTCGGCGACAACGGCGCGGGCAAGTCGACGCTGGTCAAGCTGCTGTGCCGGTTCTACCGACCGACGGCCGGCACGATCCGCGTCGACGGCGTGGATCTGCGCCGGATCGACCCCGGCGGCTGGCGCGGGCGGATCGCGGCGGGGTTCCAGGACTTCGTGCAGCTCGACGCCCCGGCCCGGGAGAGCATCGGCGTGGGCGACCTGCCCCGCATCGAGGATCGGGCGGCGGTCACCGCGGCAGTGCACCGGGCGGACGCGCAGGCGGTCATCGACCGGCTTCCGGACGGGCTGGACTCCCACCTCGGCAAGTCCTACGAGGACGGCGAGGAGCTCTCCGGCGGCCAGTGGCAGCGGGTGGCGCTGAGCCGGGCGATGATGCGCGACGAGCCGCTCCTGCTGCTGCTGGACGAGCCGACGGCGGCGCTTGACCCACTGACCGAGCACGCCCTCTTCGAGCGGTACGCACAGTCCGCCCGCGACGTGGGCCGCCGGACCGGCGGCATCACCGTGCTGGTGTCCCACCGCTTCTCCACGGTGCGAATGGCCGACCTGATCCTGGTGGTCGCGGACGGCCGGATCGCCGAGGCGGGCAGCCACCAGGAGCTGATGGCCCGCGACGGCCTCTACGCCGAGCTGTTCACCCTACAGGCAGCGGCCTATCGGTGAGCAGAGCCATCAGCGAGCGGTTGCCGGCCGGCTCGGCGACCGTGCGGAGAAACGCGCGGCTGCCCGTGTTGCGCGAAACGCAGGGCGGGACTGGCGGCCGCTCAGAGCAGCGCGCGCAGATAGCTGTCCGGCCGGTCCAGGAAGCGCCGCCAGTGCGCCACGATCTCCAGATCGCCCCAGGCCACCTTGCGGATGCCGGCCTCGCTGAGCTCCAGGATCGTCGCGCCCGGCAGTGCCGTCAGCAGCGGCGAGTGGGTCGCCACCACCACCTGGGCGCCTGCGTCGCGCAGCCCGTCCAGCCGGGACAGCAACCCCAGCGTCGAGGTGAACGACAGCGGCGCTTCCGGCTCGTCCATCAGGTAGAAGCCGTAGCCGCGGAACTTGCGGTCGAGCAACTCCAGGAAGCCTTCGCCGTGGCTGCGGTCGTGCAGGTCCTGGTCCGGCCCGCCGGGCAGGTCCTCCAGGTACGTGTACAGCCCGTGCATGGTCTCGGCCCGCAGGAAGTACGAGTTCACGGCCCGCCCGGGGGTGCGGACGACCCGCAGCACCGAGCCCAGCGGCGACTCGGTCTCCCGGGTGCTGTGCCGCGCCGACCTGGAGCCGCCCTCGGGGTTGAGCCCGTGCACCGCGGCCAGCGCCTCGATCAGCGTCGACTTGCCTGAGCCGTTCTCGCCGACCAGGAACGTCACGCCGGCCGGGATGTTCAGGCCCCGTTCCAGGATCGCGGCGATGGCCGGAATCCTGGCCCACCACGCCTGCCGGTCGACCTCGACGGCGCCGTCCACCTCGACCCGCCGGATCGGGCGACCGGCCTCCCTGCCCACCGCGACCATGCCTCAACCTAGCCCGCGCCGCGTCGGCCGCCACGGTCTGCCGATGACGATTGTCAGGCCTGCCCCTGCCGGCAGAGCCAACCGAAGGGCATGATCATCGACCGGCCTGACCGCGAGGTGGCTCAGTCGCGCCGTGCCCTACTCGTCGTCGTCCTCGTCGTCGCGGGCCAGCCAGGTGGCGAAGCGTTCGATCGCCGTTTCGAACTCCGGGTGCGCGTCGACGAAGTTCTTCAGCTGGTCGCCGACCCATTCCAGGGTCACGGACTCCTCGCCGCGCCGCTCGACCAGTTCCTCGATGCCACGATCCGTGAAGTACATGTCCGGATAGTAAGCGGGGGCGCCCCGCCGCAGCGGAGCGCCCCCGGTTTCTCAGTGCGTCACGGGCGGGGCAGGGCCGCCTCGACCAGCGCGTTCTGCTCGGCGTCGTGCAGCTTGGCCGAGCCGACCGCGGGGGCCGCCGCGGCGGGCCGGGAGATCCGGCGCAGCCGGACGCCCTCGAGGTGTTCGAGCAGGTTCAGTGCCACGAACGACCAGGCGCCCTGGTTGGCCGGCTCCTCCTGGACCCACGCGAAGTCCTCCGCGTTCGGGTACTTGGCCAGTTCCGCCTTCAGCTCCTCGACGGGCAGCGGGTAGACCTGCTCCATCCGGATGATCGCCGTGTCGGTGTTGCCGCGCTCGGCGCGGGCCTGGAACAGGTCGTAGTAGACCTTGCCCGAGCAGAGCAGCACCCGCTTCACCGCGCCGGCGTCCAGCGGCGAGCCGTTGACGCCGGCGTCCCCGATGATCGGCTGGAACCGGCCGGTGGTGAAGTCGGCCACCGACGAGACCGCCAGCTTGTGCCGCAGCAGCGACTTCGGCGAGAAGACGATCAGCGGCTTGCGCTTGGGCGACAGTGCCTGGCGGCGCAGCAGGTGGAAGTAGTTCGCCGGGGTCGTCGGGTTGGCCACCCGCATGTTGTCCTGGGCGCAGAGCTGCAGGAACCGCTCCGGGCGGCCGGACGAGTGGTCCGGGCCCTGGCCCTCCTGGCCGTGCGGGAGCAGCAGCACCAGCGACGACTGCTGGCCCCACTTCACTTCGCCGGAGGAGATGAACTCGTCCACGATCGACTGGGCGCCGTTGACGAAGTCACCGAACTGGGCCTCCCACAGCACCAGCGCCTCGGGGTTCTCGACCGAGTAGCCGTACTCGAAGCCCATCGCCGCATACTCGCTGAGCAGCGAGTCGTGGGCGAAGAAGCGGGCGTTGCCGGTCGCCAGCGTGGAGAGCGGCAGGAAGTCGTTGCCCGTCTTCGAGTCCACGATGGCGGCGTGCCGCGAGGTGAACGTGCCGCGGCGCGAGTCCTGGCCGGCCAGCCGCACCGTGACGCCCTGGCTCAGCAGCGAGCCGAACGCGATCAGCTCGCCCATGCCCCAGTCGATGCCGCCGTCGGCGGACATCTTGGCGCGCCGGTCCAGCAGCTGCTGGACCCGCTTGTGCGGGGTGAAGCCCTCCGGCAGGTCCAGGTGGGCCTGGCCCACCGCGCGTACGCCGGCCGCGTCGATCGCGGTGTCGACCTGCGGGTCCGGCTCGTCCGTGGCGGACCGCTGGGCCCGCGGCGGGGAGCCGGCGGTGTCCCGGGTGTCCTTGAAGACCTTCTCCAGCTGGGACTGGTAGTCGCGCAGCTGCTCCTGGGCGTCGTCCAGGGTCAGGTCGCCGCGGCCGATCAGCTCCTCGGTGTAGAGCTTGCGGACCGAGCGCTTGGTGTCGATGATCTGGTACATCCGCGGGTTGGTCATCGACGGGTCGTCGCCCTCGTTGTGCCCGCGGCGGCGGTAGCAGACCATGTCGATGACAACGTCCTTGTTGAACGCCTGGCGGTATTCGAACGCCAGCCGGGCCACCCGGACCACGGCCTCGGGGTCGTCGCCGTTCACGTGGAAGATCGGCGCCTGGATCATGCGGGCCACGTCGGTCGAGTACAGCGAGGAGCGGCTGTACTCCGGGGCGGTGGTGAAGCCGACCTGGTTGTTGACGACCACGTGCACCGTGCCGCCGGTGCGGTAGCCGCGCAGCTGGGAGAGGTTCAGCGTCTCGGCGACCACGCCCTGGCCGGCGAACGCGGCGTCGCCGTGGATCAGGACCGGCAGCACCGTGTAGCCGTGCAGGCCCAGGTCGAGGCGGTCCTGCTTGGCGCGGACGATGCCCTCGAGCACCGGGTCCACAGCCTCCAGGTGGGACGGGTTGGCCACCACGCTGACGGTGGTCGCGCTCTCGCCGTCCGGCGTCGTGTACTTGCCGGTCTGGCCCAGGTGGTACTTGACGTCACCGGAGCCGTGTGCCGACTTCGGGTCCATCTGACCCTCGAACTCGTTGAAGATCTTCCCGTACGGCTTGCCGACGATGTTCGCGAGCACGTTGAGCCGGCCGCGGTGCGCCATGCCGATGACCATCTCGTCGAGGCCACCCTCGGCGGACGCCTGCAGCACCTCGTCCAGCAGCGGGATCAGCGACTCGCCACCCTCCAGCGAGAAGCGCTTCTGCCCGACGTACTTGGTCTGCAGGAACGTCTCGAAGGCCTCGGCCGCGTTCAGCCGGTTGAGCACGTGCTTCTGCTCCTCCGGCGACGGCTTGGTGTACTTGATCTCGATCCGGTCCTGGATCCAGCGCCGCTCCTCGGGGCCCTGGATGTGCATGTACTCGATGCCCACGCGCCGGCAGTAGGTGTCGCGCAGCACGCCGAGCACGTCGCGCAGCTTCATCTTCTGCTTGCCGGCGAAGCCGCCGACCGGGAACGTGCGGTCCAGGTCCCACAGGGTCAGCCCGTGCTGGAGCACGTCCAGGTCGGGGTGCCGGCGGATCTCGAACTCCAGCGGGTCGGTGTCGGCCATCAGGTGGCCGCGCACCCGGTACGCGTGGATCAGCTCGACCACCCGCGCGGCCTTGTCGATCTGCCCCTCGGAGGTCCGCGCCACGTCCCGCACCCAGCGCACCGGCTCGTACGGGATCCGCAGCGAGGTGAAGATGTCGTCGTAGAAGCCGTGCTCGCCGAGCAGGAACTCGTGCATGGCCTTCAGGAACTCGCCGGACTGTGCGCCCTGGATGACCCGGTGGTCGTAGGTGCTGGTCAGCGTGGTGACCTTGCTGACGCCGTGCTCGGTGAGCGTCTCGTCGGACATGCCCGAGTAGGGCGCCGGATACTCCATCGCGCCCACGCCGATGATGGCGCTCTGCCCGGCCATCAGGCGCGGGATGGAGTGCACGGTGCCGATGCCGCCGGGGTTGGTCAGCGAGATCGTGGTGCCGGCGTAGTCGTCCATGGTCAGCTCGTTGCGGCGGGCCCGGCGGACCACGTCCTCGTACGCCTGCCAGAACTTGCGGAAGTCCATCCGCTCGCAGTTCTTGATGGACGGCACGACCAGCGTGCGGGTGCCGTCCTTCTTGGCGAGGTCGATGGCGATGCCCAGGTTGATGTGCTCGGGCGCGACCATGGCCGGCTTGCCGTCCACCTCGGCGAAGGAGTTGTTCATCTCCGGGTGGGCCAGCACCGACCGGACCAGCGCCCAGCCGATCAGGTGGGTGAAGCTGACCTTGCCACCGCGCCCGCGGGCGAGGTGGTTGTTGATCACGATGCGGTTGTCGACCAGCAGCTTCGCCGGGACGGCGCGCACCGACGTCGCGGTGGGCACCTCCAGCGAGGCGTCCATGTTCTGCACGATCCGGGCGGCCACGCCACGCAGCGTCGTGACCTTGGCACCGCTCGCGGGCGCCGGAACCTGCGCGGGCTTGGCCGGGGCCGCCTTCGCCGCGGCGGGCTTGGCGGGCTCGGCTGCCGGCTTGGCGGCCGGAGCCGGGGCGGGCGCCGCCGGCACGGTCGGCTTCTCGGGCGCGATGGTCGCGGCAGCGGGAGCATCGGTGCCGGCCTTGGCGGCGGTGGCCTTCGCGTTGGCCGCGGTGGCCTCGTCGGGCGTCGCGATCGAGCCCGAGGCCATCGCCGGCTTGTAGTCGGCGAAGAAATCGTGCCAGGCCGGGTCGACGCTGCTCGGGTCGGCCAGGTAGCGCTGGTACATCTCGTCGACGATCCACTCGTTGGGACCGAAGTCCGCGAGCGGATTCTCATGCGAAGTCTGCTGGGTCGACACTTCCGTGTTCGCCTCTTTCACCATGTTGTCAGCACGCGACGTTCGTCACACGGGACGGGGTTGGGATCGCCGTCAAGGCTACGCCGTGAGATTTCCCCGGCCATCCGGACGTCCGGTCTGTGACCAACTTATGGGGTGAAGAAGGCTCAGGCGATGTCACGCCGCCGCATCAACCAGGTGCCCAGCCCGCCGGCGACCACCGCGTAGCCGATCAGCACCGCCGCGCCGACCCAGCGGGGCGGGTTGCCGGGCAGCTCGGTGCCGGAGACCATCAGCTGCGACGCCAGCGGCGGGACCAGCACCTGGAGCTTGCCGAACCACTCGCCGAGCCGCGGGGTGAGCAGGAAGAACAGGATCGAGGCGCCGAAGTAGCCGAGCACGTAGCCGGTGCTCAGCGCGATGGTGGCGCCGACCTGGCTGCGGATCAGCACCCCCGCGCCCACGCCGAGGACCGCCCACAGCACGTACGCCAGCCCGTTGAGCCCGATGGCCCGCCAGATCGCCGGCTCGCCGAGCTGCGGGCCGACGTCCAGCGCGTTCAGGATGAACGGCACGAAGACCAGGTTGAGCAGGCTGGTGACCAGCCAGAAGCCGATGCCGAGCAGGGTCGAGGCGATCAGCTTGGCGAGCACCACGGACTCCCGGCGCGGGGTCACCAGGAAGGTGGTGGTGGCCGTCTGGTGGAAGAACTCGTTGGTGACCACGATCGCGGCCAGCAGCATCACCATCAGCACGCCGAAGAACTGGCCGCTGGTGTAAAGGTTCGACGCCACGTTGACGGCCTGGTTGGCGACCCGGACCTGCTCCGCCTGGTCGGGCGAGAGGCCCTGCTCGGCCGGGTCCACCCCGGCGTTGATCGAGCTGCCGGCCCAGTTGGTCAGCAGCGTCGCCGCCCACAGCCCGAGCGTGATCAGCCCGAGGACCCACCAGGTCGAGGTGGACCGGATCTTGAAGAGTTCCGCCTTGACCAGCTTCATCGGATGCCCGCCTTTCCGGCCGTCAGCTGCAGGAAGACCTGCTCCAGGTCGGCGCGTTCGCCGGTGAGCTCGTGCAGCTCCACCGAGCTGGTGAAGGCCGCATGCCCCACGGCCGCCGGGTCCAGGCCGGCGACCAGCAGGGCGCCGTCGGGCAGCGGGGTCACGGTGGCGTTGTGCGCGGCGAGCGCCGCGGTCAGCTCCGCCGCCTGGGGGGTGCGGACCCGGACGTGGGTCATCCCGGCCATCGAGCCGAGCACCTCGTCGACCGGGCCCTGCCGGATCAGCCGGCCGGCCGCGATGATCACCACGTCGTCGGCGAGCTGCTGCATCTCGCCCAGCAGGTGGCTGGAGACCAGCACCGTACGGCCCTCGGCGGCGAGCGTCTTGAGCAGGTCGCGCATCCAGCGGATGCCCTCCGGGTCCAGGCCGTTGGCCGGCTCGTCGAGGATCAGCACCCGCGGGTTGCCCAGCAGCGCCGCGGCGATGCCCAGCCGCTGCTTCATGCCCAGCGAGTAGCCCTTGAACTTGCGTTTGGCCGCCGGGGTCAGGCCGACCTTGGCGAGCGCCTCGTCGGCGGCCTGCCAGGGCAGCCCGGCCGCGGTGCAGATCATCCGCAGGTGGTTGAGCCCGGACCGGCCCTTGTGCGCGCTGGAGGCCTCCAGCACCGCGCCGACGTGCCGGATCGGCTGCGCCAGGTCGATGTACCGGACGCCGCCGAAGGTGGCCGTGCCGGCGGTCGGGCTGACCAGGCCCAGCAGCATCCGCAGGGTGGTGGTCTTGCCCGCGCCGTTGGGGCCCAGGAAGCCGGTGACCCGGCCGGAGTGCACGGTGAACGAGAGATCGTCCACGGCACGTAGCGACTTGTAGAGTTTGGTGAGGTGGGAGACCACGATCTCCTCGGACCCGGCCGGCACGGTTGCTCCTCACTGATCGACTGGGGGTCAACCTACCGGTTCGCGGCGCTTCCGGGTGTCCGCCCGGCGGCGGCGTCCAGAGGCGTTCATGTCCGCGACATCCGGCGCCACCGGGAACGACACGCCGTCGGCAGACACGAGCCTTACACAGTTCTCATGACGGTACTCATGACCGCCGCCGCACCCACCGGGACCAGCGGCTACTCGCTCCTCATCGCCGACGACGCCAGCCAGGTCGCGGCCGCGCAGCGCCTGCGCCATGACGTCTTCGCCACCGAGCTCGGCGCCACGCTGCGCGGGGCCACCCCGGACGGCCGGGACACCGACGAGTTCGACGACTTCTGCGACCACCTGATCGTCCGGGACGACGCGAGCGGCCAGGTGGTCGGCACGTACCGGATGATGACCCCGAAGGCCGCCGAGCGCGCCGGGCGCCGCTACGGCGACGGCGAGTTCAACCTCAGCGGCCTGCGTCCGCTGCGCGACCAGCTGGTCGAGACCGGCCGCTCCTGCGTGCACCCGGACCACCGCTCCGGCGCCGTGGTCAACCTGATGTGGGCCGGCATCGCCCGCTACCTGCATCTGAACAACCTGCGCTGGCTCGCCGGCTGCGCCTCGGTCGGCCTGGACGACGGCGGGGCCACCGCGGCCGGGGTCTGGGCCCGGGTCGCCGCCCGGCACCTCTCGCCGCCCGCGCTGCGGGTCCAGCCGCGCCGGCCCTGGCTCGCCGGCACCGACCTGGTCGGCGACCCGAAGACGCAGCCCCCGCCGCTGCTCAAGGGCTATCTGCGGCTGGGCAGCTGGGTGTGCGGCGAGCCGGCCTACGACCCGGACTTCCAGTGCGCCGACTTCTACGTGCTGTTCTCCATGGACCGGATGGACCCGCGCTACCGGCGCCACTTCCTGGGTGCGACCCGATGACCGCACGTGACGAACTTCTCCCGGGTTTTCCGCCGCGGGTCAACGCGGTCTGGCAGCCGCGCTCCGCGTGCGGTCCGCAGTGCCGTCCGGCCGGGGCCCAGGCGGTGGGGGCGGGGACCGCGCTGGTGCGGTTGGCGGCGCTCTTCGGCGTACTGCTGGGCGCTCTGCTGCTCGTGCCGCTGCTGCGGCGCGCCGCCGCACGGACCGTGTCCCGCGGCATCCTCGCGGCCCTGGGGGTCGAGCTGGTGTGGCGCGGCCCGGCGCCGCGGCCCGGCAGCCTGCTGGTGGCCAACCACGTCTCCTGGCTGGACGTGGTCGCGCTGCTGGCGGTGACGCCGGTCCGGCTGGTCGCCAAGCACGACGTGCGGTCGTGGCCCGGGCTGGGCGCGCTGGCCGCGCTGACCGGGTCGATCTTCGTCGACCGGTCCCGGCCGAAACGCCTGCCCACGACGGTGGCCGAGGTGGCTGCCGCGCTGCGCGCCGGTCGTTCGGTCGCGGTCTTTCCGGAGGGTACGACGTTCTGCGGCGCCGAGCGGGGGCGCTTCCGGCCCGCCGTGTTCCAGGCGGCGGTGGACGCGGGTGCCCCGGTCGTGCCGATCGCCATCCGGTACGGGTCCCCGGACGCGTCCTTCGTCGGCGACGACACGCTGTGGTCCTCGGTCCGCCGGGTGGCCGGCCTGCGCGGGCTGACCGTGACGTTGATCGGCTCGCCGGCGCTGCGACCCGAGCCGGGCGCGGACCGGCGGGCGCTGGCCCGGGCGGCCCAGGCGTCGGCGGGGCTGCGGTCCGCCACTTTTGATCTCGCCGCCTAGCAGGCTCACAGAAAACTTTCAGGCACTGTGCAGCGGGATGGCAGCGACCTGGACGAGGATGGGGGGCATGGCCGCCACCCAGACCCCGGGAAAGCAGAGCGAGGCGAAGCTCCTCGTCGTCGAGGACGACGCGAACATCCTTGAGCTGCTCTCCGCCAGCCTGCGCTTCGCGGGCTTCGACGTCAGCACCGCGACCAGCGGAAGCGCCGCCGTCAGCGCGGCCAAGAACGCCACTCCCGACCTCGTCGTCCTCGACGTGATGCTGCCCGACCTCGACGGTTTTGAGGTCATCCGGCTCATGCGCGAGGGCGGCGCCCGTACGCCCGTGGTCTTCCTGACCGCCCGCGACGGCACCGACGACAAGATCCGCGGCCTGACCCTGGGCGGCGACGACTACGTGACCAAGCCGTTCAGCCTGGAGGAGCTCACCGCCCGGATCCGGGCCGTGCTGCGCCGCACCAGCGCCGGCGACGAGGAGCCCTCGCGCCTGGTCTTCGCCGACCTCGAGCTGGACGAGGAGACGCACGAGGTCTACCGGGCCGGCCAGCGGGTCCAGCTGTCGCCGACCGAGTTCAAGCTGCTGCGCTACCTGATGCTCAACGCCAACCGGGTGCTCTCCAAGGCGCAGATCCTGGACCACGTCTGGAAGTACGATTTCCGGGGTGACGACAACATCGTCGAGTCGTACATCTCGTACCTGCGGCGCAAGGTGGACAACGTGCAGCCCCGGCTGATCCACACGCTGCGCGGCGTCGGCTACGTGCTGCGCAAACCCGCGGCATGAGCCACTCGTGTCCCTGACCATCGCCGACCGGGTCCGCGGCTACGTCCCGGAGACCAGCCTGCGGCGCATCCCGCTGCTCACCAAGCTGGTCGCGGCGGTGCTGGTGCTGGTGCTGGCGGCGCTCACGCTGATCAGCGCCGCGAGCACGTACGCGCTGCACAGCTACATGATCGGCCGGCTGGACGCGGGGCTGGTCCGGTTCACCGAGACGCTGGCGAGCCTCAAGGGCAACGAGGAACTGCGCCTGCCGACCGACTACTACGTCTACGCCACCACGATCGACGGCGTCGGCAACCCGGACTACCTCAAGTACGACTACGCGCTCAAGCCCAGCCAGCTGCCCCCGCTGGTGAAGGGCCTGGAGCAGGTCAACAAGCACGTGGACCGGCCGTTCACGGTGAAGTCCCCGGACGGCACCGTGGTCTGGCGGATGCTGATCACCTACATCGACAACGGCACCGTGCTGCACACCGGGCAGCGGCTGCTCGGCATCGACGAGGCGATCAGCCGGCTGATCTGGGTCGACATCCTGGTCGGCGCCGGAGTGCTGTTCGCGCTCGCGGCGATCGGCGCGGCGATCGTGCGGCAGAGCCTCATCCCGCTGGTGCAGATAGAACGCACCGCGGCGGCGATCGCGGCCGGTGATCTCACCCAGCGGGTCCCCGATCCCGAGCCCGACGAGGGCGAACCCAAGACCGAGCTGGGCCGGCTGTCCCGGGCCCTGAACGCCATGCTGGCCCAGATCGAGGCCGCCTTCACCGCCCGGGCGCTGTCCGAGACCGCGGCCCGCGCCGCGGAGTCCCAGGCCCGCGACGCCGCCGAGGCCGCGCAGATCTCCGAGGCCCGCGCGGTGCGCTCGGAACAGAAGATGCGGCAGTTCGTCGCGGACGCCTCGCACGAGCTGCGCACGCCGCTGACCTCCATCCGCGGTTTCGCCGAGCTGTACCGGCAGGGTGCGGTCGCGAGCCCGGAGGACGTCGCCAAGCTGGTCCGCCGGATCGAGGACGAGGCCGCCCGGATGGGCCTGCTGGTCGAGGACCTGCTGCTGCTCGCCCGGCTGGACCGGGAACGCCCGGTCACGCTGGCCCCGGTGGAGCTGCCGGTGCTGGCGATGGACGCGGTGCAGGCGGCGCAGGCGACCGCCCCGGAACGCAAGATCCGGCTGGACGTGCGGGAGTCGCCGGAGCGGCTGGTCGCGTACGGCGACGACGCGCGGCTGCGCCAGGTGATCGGTAACCTGATGACCAACGCGCTGGTGCACACCCCGCCGGACGCCTCGGTGACCCTCGCCCTCTACCCGGAATCGGGCAACCGCGCCGTCATCGAGATCAGCGACACCGGGCCCGGGCTCTCCGAGGAGCAGCGCGACCACGTGTTCGAGCGCTTCTACCGGGTCGACGAGGCCCGGACCCGGCGCACCGACCGCGCGGCCACCGGCACCGGGCTGGGGCTGGCCATCGTGGCGGCGATCGTACGGGCCCACCACGGCACTGTGGAGGTGCTGAGTGAACCCGGCAAGGGCGCGACGTTCCGGGTCACTTTGCCCGCTCTGGAACCGGACGAGTCCTGAGTTTCCGGGCATCCCATTCACAGAAAACGTCCAGGGCCAGCACAGGTGAGTCGGAGCGGGCAGGGGCAATGTAGTGCCCATGAACGAGTACGAGACCGACCCGCAGCGGCACGAGAACTCCCCGTCCGAGGAGCAGTCGCACCGGCCCGCGGACGCCTCTCCCGCGAGCACCGGCCCGGAGCGGGGACAGTCCGACGTCACGGCCCAGCAGCCCGCGCTGAGCCAGCCGGCCGCCCCCCAGTCCGGTGCCCCCCAGTCCGGTGCCCCCCAGTCCGGTGCTCCGCAGTCCGGCATTCCGCAGTCCGGTATTCCGCAGTCCGGTATTCCGCAGTCCGGTATTCCGCAGTCCGGTGCTCCGCAGTCCGGTGCTCCGCAGTCCGGTGCTCCGCAGTCCGGTGCTCCGCAGCAGCCGGGTGGGTGGCTCGCGTCGCCCTGGCAGCGCGGCGGCCAGCCGCCGGCCCCGCAGTTCCCGGGCCAGCACGGCGGCCAGCACCCGGGCCAGCAGCCGCCCTACGGCCACCAGCAGTACCCGGGCCAGCCCCAGCAGCCCTACGCCGGTGCCTACGCCGGCCAGCCCCACCAGCAGTACGCCGCCCAGGGAGCGCCCGGCCAGCACGGCCCGTGGACGCCCGGCGCCGGCGTACCCCCGCAGTCGGAGGCCCCGGCGTGGGCCCAGGCCGTCGGCACCGAGCAGCGTGACCCCGCGCGGGCCGGCCGGGGCCGCAAGATCTTCGTGGCCGGCGCGGCCGCGGTGCTCATCGCCCTGGGCGCCGGCGGCGTCGGCGCGGCCACCGCGCTCGCGTTCGACGACGACAACGGCCGCACGACGGTGCAGACCGCCGACGCGTCGGTCAACCGCGTGGTCGACCGCTCGTCGCTGGCGCAGATCGTCTCCGCGGTGAAGGACAACGTCGTCTCGATCACCACGCAGAGCGGTGAGGGCTCCGGCGTGGTGATCAGCGCCGACGGCTACATCGTGACCAACAACCACGTGGTCGCCACCGCCACCGGCGACACGGTCACCGTGATCTTCGCGAACGGCAAGAAGGCGACCGCGAAGATCATCGGCACCGACCCGCGGACCGACCTGGCCGTGATCAAGGCAGAGGGCGTCTCCGACCTGTCCGCCGCGACGTTCGGCGACAGCTCGAAGATGCAGGTCGGCGACACCGTGCTGGCGCTGGGCAGCCCGCTCGGCCTGGAGGGCTCGGTCACCGAGGGCATCATCAGCGCCAAGGACCGCACCATCCAGTCCAGCAGCGAGGACCAGCAGACCCCGCAGAATCCGTTCGGCGGCCAGCAGCAACAGCAGCAGAGCGGCGGGACCACCTCGATGTCCGGGCTGCTGCAGACCGACGCCCCGATCAACCCGGGCAACTCCGGCGGCGCGCTGGTCAACACCAACGGCGAGGTGATCGGCATCAACTCGGCGATCGCCACCTCCGGGCAGGGCACCGGCAACATCGGCCTGGGCTTCGCGATCCCGAGCAACAAGGCCAAGGACGTCGCCGACGCGCTGATGGCCGGCAAGAAGGTCAGCCACCCGGCGCTGGGCGTCAGCGTCACCGAGGCCGAGGGCGGCGGGGCCCTGGTCAGCCAGGTCTCCCCGAGCAGCGCCGCGGCCAAGGCCGGCCTGCAGCAGGGCGACGTGATCACCTCGGTGAACGGCAAGGCCGTCAACGACTACGACGACCTGGCGGGCATCATCCAGGCCAACAAGGTCGGCGACAAGGTGACGGTCGAGTTCACCCGTAACGGCCAGCAGCAGACGGTCAGCGCGACGCTCGCCGAGGCCGCCTAGAACCAACCTGGTGCCGCCTGGGCCATCGGGCGGCACCACCTCCCCACCGCGGTGGGGGGGGGGGGGCCCCCGGGGGGGGGGGGGCCCCCCCCCCCCCCCCGCGGGGGTTCAGTTGTGGGTTATGCCGGCGCGTGGGGGGTGGGGGGGGGCGCGGGGGGGCCGGCCGCCCGCCCCGGGGCAGAGC
>NZ_JBITLX010000023.1:70100-122934 GCF_044465625.1 Actinoplanes sp. NPDC049599 | reverse complement strand
CCGGCGCCCGGCCCCCCCACACACCCCCGCGGGCGCCGGGGGGCCCCGGGGGCCCCCCCCCCCCCCCCCCGGGGGGGGGGCCCCCCCCCCGGGGGGGGGGCCCCCCCCCCCCCACCGCACCTTTTTGTCTAAAATGTGTGATATCTCCCTGCGATTGGCTTATCGGGGGCTCGCCTTTCGCCCGGCCGACCGCCTAGTCTCCATTCGCCATAGCGAAGTGGAAGGTCGACCCCCGTTGACTTACGTCGAGACCCGGATGAGTGTCTGGGAAGCCCTGGCCGGTCGCGCGCCGGGTGAGCCACTCGGACCCGCCGACCCCGGACTCTGGGGCGCGGTCGTCGAGCGGCTCAACCCCGCCCGGGCCCGGCCGGTGCTGCGTGCCGGGATCGAGGCCGCCGAGCTGATCAGCGTGCGGGGCTCGGCGTACGTGATGCTGCGCTCGCCCGACGACAGCGGCCGCGCCTGCTATCTGCGGCTGACCCCCGACGAGTGGCAGCTCGCGCTGATGATGGACGGCACCCACACGGTCGCCCGCCTGGTCGCCGAGTTCGCCCGGCTGGCCGGCCGGCTCGCCCCCGACCAGGTCCGCCGGGTGGTCGCCGACCTGGCCGGCAACCGGATGCTGGACGAGCTGCCGGTGGACGCGTTCCGCCCGTTGCAGGAGCTGGAGCGCCAGCCGCTGCCCAAGCGGGTCGGCAGCGGGGTGCTGGCCGCGGCACGCGGGCGCCGGATGCTGGTCTTCGACATCGACGGCGTGATCTCGGGGCTCTACCGCGCCGGCGGCCGGCTGCTCTTCACCAAGGCCGCGGCGATCGTCATGGCGGTCTTCGCGGTGGCCGGGATGGGCCTGTTCGTGGCCACCTGGTGGCGCGGCAGCCAGGCGGTCTTCCTGACCGGCGGCTCCTACCTGCTCGGCGCGGTCGTGCTGCTGCTGCTCAACGTGCTCGCCCTGGCCAGCCACGAGCTGGGCCACGCGCTGGCCACCAAACACGCCGGGAGAGAAGTGCCCGCGGCCGGCGTGCTGGTCTACTTCGGCATCCCGTCGGTCTTCGTCGACACCACCGACGTGTGGATGGCCGGCCGGCGCGCCCGGATGCTGGTCACCGCGGCGGGCCCGGCCACCGGCCTGGTGCTCGCCGGGTCGATCCAGCTGGTCGGGCTGGCCGTGCCGGCGCTCGGGCCGCTGGCCTTCAAGCTGGCCTTCGCCTGGTATCTCAACGTGCTGTTCAACCTCAACCCGCTGCTCGCTCTCGACGGCTACTACCTGCTGATGGACTGGCTGGAGATCCCGAACCTGCGGGGACGTGGCCTGGCCTGGGTGTCCAGCCGGCTGCGCGGGCGCCCGCCGTCGTGGGCCGGGCTGGACCGGGAGGGCCGGATCGTCGCCCTGTACGGGGTGCTCGCGCTGCTCTGGGTGGCGGTCGCGGCGAATCTCGCGTACCGGATCTGGGCCGACCGGGTCGCCGGGCTGGCCACCGGTCTGTGGCACAGCGGGTTCGCCGCCCGGCTGCTGCTCGTGCTGGTCGTGCTGGGTCTCTGCGCCCCGCTGATCTACCTCGCCGTGGGCCGGCTGGCCCGCTGGTGGCGGCGCTGGCGCGAACGGTCCGCCGAGAAGCGCCGGGAGGCCGACGCCCCGCGCCGGCTGGCCGCGCTGCGCAACTCCGACCTGGGTGGGCTGCCCGAGCACGCGCTCGCCGGCCTCGCCGCCCGGGCCCGCTGGGTGCGTCCGCCGTCCGGCACCCAGCTTGTCGTGGCGGGCAGCACGCAGCAGAGTGTCTACGTCGTGGTCGACGGCGCCGTCCAGGCCCGCAAGCCCGGCGACCCCGGCGGCACCATCCGGCACCACGTCGGCGCCGGTGGGGTGGTCGGGCTCGCCAACGCGCTCACCGGCCGGGCCACCTCGCTGGACTGGCACACCGCCGGCACCACCCTGCTCTCGGTGCCCACCGCGACCGTCGCCACGGTCATCGGCCCGCTGCCCGGCCCGCCGCCCGCCGACCGGGCCGAGGCCGAGGCCCTGTTCGCCGACACCCCCGCGCTGTCCTGCCTGGCCGGGGACGAGCGGCTTGCGCTGATCGCGTCCGCGCACCCGGTGGACCTGGAGCCGGGCGCGCCGGTCATCCTGCAGGGCCCCACCCACGCCGTGGTGGTCGAGTCCGGCGTCATCGCCATGCCCGACGGCGTCGAGCTGCGCCGCGGCACGCTGGTCGGCCCGGTCGGCGACGGCAACCCGGGCATGGTCGCGCAGGCCCGGACCCCCGTACGGCTCTGGATCATCCCGGACGCCTCCGACCTGCCGCCGCTGGTCGGCCGGCCCGGCACCATGGCCGGCGGTCCCACCGGCAGCGGCCCGGCCGCCGACGGCGTGCACTCCGCCGGGGTCTACCCGCCGCTCGCCGTGCCGCCCGGCCCGCCGGACGGCACCGAGGACCCCGAGGTGGACCGCCGCTTCGAGCGCCGGATGTGGTGGCTCGTCCTGCTGCTGCTCCTGCTCTCGCTGCTGCTCACCGCGGTCAACTTCGCCCCCGGCCCGGCCTGGGCCGAGATGCCCACCAACCGGGCGCTGCTGACCTCGGACCGGGGCACGATCACCGTGACGGTCGACGGCCGTACGGTGACCGTCGCCGAGGGTGACCGGCGCTACCTCAACGAGGGTTCCCGGATCACCGTGCCGGCCAAGGCCACCGCCCGGCTGACGTTCCAGGGCGGCTCGGCCACGCTGTTCTGCGCCGGCTCGCAGGCCCAGCTGGGCCGGCTCTACACCGACGCCGGCCGGCAGCGGGTGCCGCACGGCGCGCTCTCGCTGGAGGCCGGGCGCCTGCTCGCCGACACCGCCAGCACCAGCGGCGCCTACCAGCCGCTCGCCCTGGCCGTTTCCCGCCCGGCGGGCGCGGTCACCAACAGCGGGGATTCCTGGTACGCGGTCGAGCCCGCCGGCCTGACCGTGGCCACCGGTCGCGTCTACGTCGCCGGCACCCCGAGCCAGCCCACCGGCACCGACCTGAGCTGCGGCGACGGCGTCAAGGTGGAGCCGCCGGCCGGCTCGCCCAGCCCGGCGCCGAGCGACCAGCCGCTGCCGTCGGATCTGCCCAGCGTGGTGACCCCCTCGCCGACGCTGAGCTCGCCGCCGCCGACCGAGGAGACGGACGGGCCGGAGCCCACCGTGGACCCGATCGACCCGACCACGCCGGACGACCCGGCACCGACCACCACCCGGGCGACCACCCGGCCCACCACGCCGGCGACCACGCCCCCGCGGACGACTCCGCCGACCACCACCCCGGCGCCGACGCCGACCGCCACCCGGACGACTCCGCCGACGACCCCTCCGACGACGCAGCCGTCGCCGACCGTTCCCACCACACCGCCGATCATCATCGGCTGACGAGAGGACATCCGTGCTCTGCTGGTTCTGCGCCAAGGCGGCCCGAGGGACCTGCCGGTTCTGCGGGCGAGGGGTCTGCGAGGACCATGCCCGGTTCGGGCCGTACCTCCTTCAGGTGAGCCGTTCGCTCGTCCGGGACCGGGCGGAGGCGCTGGTGGTCGAGGACGCGGTCCAGTGCGGCACCTGTCGGCCCAGGCCACAGCCGGTGCCGATGCCGGAGCTGGACTGAGTCCGGCGGCGGCCCGCCGGTACTGACCGGGTCGCCGATGGCGATCGCTGGACGCGGGCTCCTACCGTGGTGGCCATGAGTGACTTCGACGAGGTGCTGGAGCGACTGCTCACCGACCCGTCGTTCCCGGCCCGGCTCGCGGCTGACCCGGCCGGGGCGCTGGCCGGCTACGACCTGGACGCCGACGAGGCCGACCTGCTGCGGCAGCAGGTCAGCAGCGAGTCGGGCGCGCAAGCGGCGATGGTGGAGGACCGGGTCACCAAGTCGAGCACGTTCGGGCTGTTCTCCTCGTTCGGCATCGGCGGGATGGGCGGCGGGGCGGCCCGGGAGGGCTTCGGCTCGGCCGGCGGCGGGATGTCCCGGGAGGGCTTCGGCTCGGCCCCCGCGGACGGCTTCGGTCCGTCCGGGTCCGGCGCCGAGCTCGGCGCGGCCTCGACCGGGCTGGGTTCGCCCGCGCTCGGCGAGTGGTCGGAGTTCGGCTCGGCCGCCGGGACGGCGGCGACCGCCGCGGCGGCCGGTCTCGACTCGGCGCCGGACGCCTGGGGCACCGGCGGCGCCGACATGTCCGCCCGCTCGGGCTTCGGCTCGGCGCCCGGGCTCGAGGACGGCCCGGCCCAGGACGGTCCCGACATGGACGGCCTGCCGGCGGTTTCCGCCTTCGGTGACGCGCCGCGCAGCGGCCTCGGCGGCGCCGGCGAGGCGCAGAGCGGGCTGGGGGAGCCCGAGCACCTGGCCCCGCCCAAGGGCTACCACAACCGGGTCGACGCGGACGGCGACGGCAGCATGGACAAGGCGACCTACCGGGGGCGCGAGGGCGGCGGCGCCGAGATCCGGGTGGACCTCAACGGCGACGGCCGGGCCGACTTCGTGGGTGTCGACAAGGATCTGGACAACCGGGTCGACTTCGCCGACTACGACAAGGACCACGACGGCGTCTTCGAGAAGCGGATGTTCGACGACGACGGCGACGGATTCCTCGACCGGACCGTGCTGCAGTAGGACCCGTACGGCAAAGCCCTGGCATTGATGGTCACCGACCCCTCACCATGGGGGCATGGTGGCGATCACCGCGCGCGAGCTCACGAAGACCTTCGACGACGTCGTCGCGGTGCAGGGCGTTGACCTGGAGGTGGCACCGGGCGAGTTCCTGGTGCTGCTCGGGCCGACCGGCTGCGGGAAGTCGACCCTGCTGCGGATGCTGGCCGGGTTCGAGGAACCGACCTCCGGCACGGTGCTGTTCGACGGCGTACCGGTCACGGAACTTGACCCCCGGCAACGGGACATCGCGATGGTGTTCCAGAACTACGCCCTCTACCCGCACCTGACCGTCGCCCAGAACATCGGCTTCCCGCTGCGCCTCAACCCCGGCCCGGCCTCGGACGTGGCCGCCCGGGTCGCCGCGGTGGCCCGCAGTGTGGGCATCTCCGACCTGCTCAGCCGCTATCCCGTGCACCTGTCCGGCGGCCAGCAGCAGCGGGTCGCGATGGCCCGCGCGCTGGTCCGGCAGCCGGCCGTGTTCCTGCTCGACGAGCCGTTGTCCAACGTGGACGCGAGCGCCCGGGCGGCGCTGCGGGGCGAGATCGTGGCGCTGGCCCGGCGGCTCGCGGTGACGACGGTCTACGTGACGCACGACCAGACCGAGGCGATGAGCATGGCGGACCGGATCGCCGTCCTGCGGCTCGGCGTGCTGCAGCAGGTGGGGCCGCCGGCCCAGGTGTACGCGGACCCGGACACCCTGTTCGTGGCGGCGTTCCTGGGCATGCCGCGGACCAGCCTGCTGGAGGCCGCGGTGTACGCCGACGCCGGCCGGGTGGTGCTGGACCTGGGCTCGCAGGTGCTGGAGCTGCCGGCCGGCGACCCGTGCACCGAGCGGCTGGCGGCACACCACACCGAGCGGGTGACGCTGGTGCTGCGGGCGCTCTCCCGGGAGCCGCGGAGCATGTCGCTGCACGGCACGGTCCGCGAGGTGGAGAACCTGGGGCACGAGTGGCTGGCGCACGTCGACGTCGGCGGGGTGCCGAGCATCCGGCTGGACGCGCCGGCGCCGCCGCCGCGGTCCGTCGCGGCGAGCACGCCGTACGGGTTCTATCCGGCGTACGACCTGGTGGAGGCGCCGCCGATGGGCGAGGTGATGGTGCGGATCCCGGTGCCGGGCCGGGTCAGCGTGGGTGACGAGCTGGACGTCGGCGTGGGGCCGGCGGACCTGCTGCTGTTCGACCGGGCCGGCCGGCGGATCCGGTTCACCGAGGCGTGAAAAAAACGTTCACTGGACAGGAACAGTTAACAGTCCTAATAATTGGCCAACTGTCGATATCCCGACGTGGAGGCCACCCCCCATGCGCCGTTCACTCATCCTCGCCGCCACGGCCGTGCTCGTGGCCACCGGCTCCACCGTCTACATAGCCTCCTCCGCCAACGCCGCCGTCGCCTGTGCGCCGGCCTGGAGTGCCTCGGCGATCTACGTCAAGGACAACCAGGTCTCGTACCAGTCGAAGAACTACACCGCGAAGTGGTGGACCACCAACGAGGTCCCGACCGCCAGCGGGCAGTGGGGCGTCTGGGCGGACAAGGGCGCCTGCGGAGGCGTGGTCGACCCGACCACCCCGCCGCCTTCTCCCACCACGCCCCCTCCCACCACGCCTCCTCCCACCACGCCCCCTCCTACTACACCCCCGCCTCCCGTGACCGGGCTCCCGAAGCACGCGCTGATCGGCTACCTGCACGCCAGCTTCCTCAACGGCGCGGGCTACCTGCGCCTGGCCGACGTGCCGGCGGACTGGGACATCATCAACCTGTCCTTCGGCGAGCCGACCAGCGCGACCTCCGGTGACATCCGGTTCAACCTCTGCCCGGCAAGCGAATGCGCGGGCGTGGAGAGCGAGGCCGACTTCATCGCCGCGATCCGGGCGAAGCGTACGGCGGGCAAGAAGGTGCTGCTCTCCATCGGCGGCGCGAACGGCCAGGTGCAGCTCACCACGACCGCGGCCCGCGACAAGTTCGTGAGCTCGGTCAGCGCGATCATCGACAAGTACGGCCTGGACGGCGTGGACATCGACTTCGAGGGCCACTCGCTGTCGCTGAACACCGGCGACACCGACTTCAAGAACCCGACGACCCCGGTCATCGTCAACCTGATCAGCGCGCTGAAGTCACTGAAGGCCCGGTACGGCGCGACCTTCGTGCTGACGATGGCGCCGGAGACGTTCTTCGTCCAGCTGGGCTACCAGTTCTACGGCTCGGGCCCGTGGGGCGGCCAGGACCCGCGCGCCGGCTCGTACCTGCCGGTGATCTACGCGATGCGCAACGACCTGACCGTGCTGCACGTCCAGGACTACAACTCGGGCTCGATCGTGGGCCTGGACAACCAGTACCACAGCATGGGCGGCGCGGACTTCCACATCGCGATGACCGACATGATGCTGACCGGCTTCCCGGTGGCGGGCAACACGGCGAACATGTTCCCGGCGCTGCGCGAGGACCAGGTTGCCTTCGGCGCCCCGTCCTCGGTGAGCGCCGGCAACGGGTACGTCGCACCGGCGGCCGTGCAGCAGGCGGTGACGTGCCTGGTGAAGGGGAGCAACTGCGGCGGCTACACGGTCCGCAGCGGCACCAACCCGAACTTCCGCGGGCTGATGACCTGGTCGATCAACTGGGACCGGTTCTACAACTGGGAGTTCCGGACCAGCCACGAGCCGTTCCTGAACGGGCTGGGCTGAGCCGCGCCGCGCGTGGCGGTCCGCGGGCTCAAGCGAGAGCGTTGTGGACCGCCACCCGGTGGGTGTCCGGGTCGGACCAGCTCCAGTTCGGGTGCGCCCGGTTCGTCAGGAGCACCACCACCATCCGACGGGCCGGGCTGACCAGCAACGACGTGCCGGTGAACCCGGTATGGCCGAACGTCGCGGGCGCGGCGAGCCGGCCCATGAACCAGGACTGGTTCAGCTCCAGCCCCAGCCCGTGGTCCGCCGTACGGTTGGGCCGGTCCGCGTCGATGGCCTTCTTGCCCTTGTTGACGTTGGTCAGGGCGGCCTGCAACACCTCGGCCGAGAGCAGCCGCTTGCCGTTGTAGGCGCCGCCGTCGAGCAGCAGCCGGCCGATGACGGCGACGTCTTTCGCCGTACCGAAAAGCCCGGCGTGCCCGGCCACCCCGCCGAGCCGGTTGCAGACGTCGTCGTGCACCGTGCCACGGAGCAGCCCCCGCGACGAGCGGGCGTCGGTCGCGACCAGGCGTTGCTTGTCGGCCACCCACTTCATCGGCTGGAAGCCGGTGTCCTTGAGACCGAGCGGGGTCAGCAGGTTGTCCCGCAACGCCTTGTCCAGAGACTTGCCGGTGAGCTTCTCGACCAGCCGGCCCAGCACCATCAGCCCCACGCTGGAGTAGCGGAACGTGGTCCCCGGCACCCCACCCTTGACCAGCGGCGTGGCCAGCACCGCCTGCCACCGGGCGGTGTTGTCCGCCAGCCCGGTGACCTTGGCGCCGACAGGCAGCGCGGAGGTGTGCGCCAGCAGCATGGCAATCGTGATCTTGCCCTTGCCGGCGCCGGTGAACTCGGGCAGATACCGCTGCAGGGGAGCGTCCAGGTCAACCTTGCCCCGGTCGACGAGCTGAAGCACCAGCAGGGCGGTATAGACCTTGGTGAGCGAGGCCAGATCGAAGATCGAGTCAGGCCGCATCGGTACGCGCTTGGCCGCGGCCAGCTCAACCGGCCCGGCCTTGTACCGCAACGCATGCCCAACCGCGGCGTGCAACGTGGTCTGCCCATCAGCCACCACCAGCGCCACCGCGCCGGCGTATCCGGGATGCCTCGGGTTGTCGGGGGTGGGCTTGAGGTACTTGGTGAGGGCGTTCTGCACCCGAGCGGCGTAGGCGGGCGGCGCGGCGGCCCGGGTCTGCGCGGGCGTGGGTCTGGCGGCACTGCCGACGGTGGTGGAAGGGGCTACCGGCACCTGCTCCGCCACGGGGACCGCGGAGGGCGCCGGCTCAGCCCAAACGGGCCCGGCCCGCTCGGCACACCCGGCGAGCGCAACGGCCGCAGACGCCAACCCACCCGAAAGCACGGCCCGCCGACTGAACGCCACGGCAGTGATGATGGCACGCCCCACCCCACCTCCAGAACCCCAACCAGCCCAAACCCCGGCCCCCGCCTCATCCCCGCACCGAGTCCAGCGCCCCCCACCATCGCTACCCGGCCTCGGCGCTCGGCCTGCGCATGGGCAGACAAGATAAGCCCACAAATGTGGCACGACGGATACACGCCATTTCGGCGATAGGAGCCAGTGGTTGGGGGTTGGAACTCCGGGGTCGGGTCGGAGTCGCGATCGGGATCACTGCCACAGCTGGAGTGAGGCGCCACGCCAGCCACGCCACCTCGCGCCACGCCACGTCGCGTCGCCTGGCGTCACGCCACGCTACGCCAGCCACGTCACGTCACGTCACGCCACGCCACGCCACGTCGCGTCAGCCACGTCGCGTCGCGTCGCGTCGCGTCACGTCACGTCGCGTCACGAAGCTGGTGGAGGTGTGGTGCGCTCGACTTCTCGCCGTGTGGCCGTCGCGGCCTCGGCGCAGCCCTTCCTGCAGATCTTGGTGAGCTAAAACGATCCAGCGGAGCCACATCGCTACAAGGTCCACTACTCGCGCCCCTTTCCTCCTGATATGAAGCCCGCCGCCTCCGCTACTGCCACACGCCTCCCAGAGGTCAAATCCCCTCATGTCCAATTAAAACGGGTATCTGCTGGAGCGCGCGGGTCGTGATCCGGAAATGGCGAAAGTTGAGTGGTGCGGAGCTGACCAGCGCGCTACAAGATCCACCAGGATGCCCATGTCCTGCCCGCCGACAGCCTTGATCGGGGTGATGGCCGCGGCCTGCGGTCATGATCATCGAGGCAGGGCACGGATAGCTTGAGTGATACCTGGCGCCCGCCGGGCTGGTTACCCAACGGCGTGTGTTCCGGCCACGACAGTCGACCGCTACAGCCGCGTGAGTCATCTCCCGCCCAAGCCCACAATCCACCCAGCCGGCGGTGGATGGAGGTGATGCGTCCAGCTGGCGGTGGATGGAGGTGATGCGTCCAGCCGGCGGGTGGATGGAGGTGATGCGTCCAGCCGGCGGGTGGATGGAGGTGATGCGCCCAGCCGGGGAGGTGGAGGTCATGCACTCAGTCGGCGGGTGGAGGTCATGCACTCGGCCGGCGGGTGGATGCCATGCAACCAGCTGGAGGGTGGAGCCATGCAATCACCCTGCGTTCGGCGGGAGCGACGGTCAGTGCCATGCAACCACGCACGACATCCAGATCTTGATCTTGATCTTGATGCGGATGCTCCCCGTGACACGATGAGCGGATGCGGAGTCCGGTTGCTTTTGTGCTCGGTGGCGGTGGTGTGCTCGGTGCTGTGCAGGTGGGCATGTTGCGTGCCCTCTTCCGGGCCGGCTACCGGCCCGATGTCGTGATCGGCACCTCCATCGGTGCAGTC
This sequence comes from Actinoplanes sp. NPDC049599, assembly GCF_044465625.1. Taxonomy (NCBI): domain Bacteria; kingdom Bacillati; phylum Actinomycetota; class Actinomycetes; order Micromonosporales; family Micromonosporaceae; genus Actinoplanes; species Actinoplanes sp. NPDC049599. Next base: position 112,848 of record NZ_JBITLX010000023.1, on the reverse strand, counting down.
AACGGTGCCCTCGTCGCCGCCGATCCCTCCGAGGCCGTCACCGAGCGGCTGGTTCGGCTCTGGTCCTCGCCCGAGGCTGCCGAGGTCTACGGTGACTCGCTTGCTCGCCAGCTTCGGCGTTTCGCCGCCCGGACCCATCTGCATTCGCCGATGCCTTTGCGGCGGCTGCTCATCGGTGAGCTCGGGGATCAGGCCACCTTCGCCGATCTCAAGGTGCCTTTCCGGTGTTGCGCCGCCAGCATCGAGCGGGCCGCTGAGCATTGGTTCGACAGTGGTCCGCTGGTGGATGCCGTGCTTGCCTCGTCGTCCGTGCCGGGGCTGCTGCCGCCGATGGAGATCGGTGGGGAGCATTTTGTCGATGGGGGGATCGTCAACTCGATTCCGATCGGGGAGGCTGTCCGGGTCGGCGCCAAGCTGATTTTTGTGCTTCAGGTCGGGCGGATCGAGCGGCCGCTGGTTGCGCCGAAGCGGCCGTGGGAGGTGGCTCAGGTGGCTTTTGAGATCGCCCGCCGGCACCGGTTCGCCCGGGATGTTGCGTCGTTGCCCGACGATGTACGGGTGCATGTGCTGCCGACCGGTGGTGGGGAGAGCCGCGACGACTCGCCGTGGGCGTACCGGGACATGGCTGCGGCCGGTCGCCGGATCAGCCGGGCCTACACGGCCTCGCGGCGTTATCTGGCCGCCGACGTCAATCCCGGTGCCTGATGCTGCCGCCGGTCTGGGTCCGTCGGCTGGTCATCGCCCCTGCCGTGGTTGTGCTCTCGGTTGCGTTGCTGGCCACGCTGCCGGTGTGGCTGCTGCTGGCGCTCGCCGCGTCGCCGCTGGCGCCGGGGCATCTGCGGGTGCCGCGGCTGGTTTTCCTGGCCATCGCCTACCTGGTCTGGGACGCCGCGGCGCTGGTGTGCCTGGCCGTGCTCTGGTTCGCCTCCGGGTGCGGGTGGAAGATCCGCAGCCCGGCCTTCCAGCGCGCCCACTACGTGCTCACCGGCTGGTTCCTCGATGTGCTGTTCTGGCTGGCCAAGTGGTCGCTGCACCTGACCATCGAGGTGGTCGGCACCGACCCGGACACCGGCATGCCGGGGCGCCCGGAGGTCGTGGTGAGCCGGCACGCGGGGCCGGGTGACTCGTTCGTGCTCATCCACGGGCTGGTCAACTGGTTCGACCGGGAGCCGCGGATCGTGCTCAAGGCGACGCTGCAGTGGGATCCGGCCGTGGACATCCTGCTCAACCGGTTGCCGAACAGGTTCATCTCGCCGGGCCACACCCGGACCGCGTCGCTGGCGCAGGAGATCAGCGAGCTGGCCACCGGGCTGGACGACAACGACGCCTTCGTGATTTTTCCGGAGGGGGGCAACTTCACGCCCCGGCGGCGTACCCGGGCGATCGCGTTCCTGCGCGCCAAGGGCCTGGAGGACATGGCGGTCCGGGCCGAGGGCCTGCGCAACGTGCTGCCGCCGAAGCCGGGTGGGCTGTTCACCGCGATCGACGCGGCGCCGGACGCGGGGGTCATCTTCGTCGCGCACACCGGGCTGGACCGGATGGTCACGGTCCGCGACGTGTGGCGCGAGCTGCCGATGGACAAGCAGCTGGTGATGCGGTTCTGGAGCGTGCCGCCCGAGGAGATCCCGGCCGACGAGGAGGAACGGGTGGTCTGGCTCTACGACTGGTGGGCCCGCATCGACGCCTGGATCGACGAGAACCGGCCGCAGTCCCGCCCGCTGGGCACGGACTGGACCGCGCGCCGGCACACCGGGGCCCAGGCGCGCTGAGTGCGCGCCCGGGCCTCCGGGGTCAGCCGCCCAGGCTGGTGTACAGGCTGTCCGGCGCCTCGGTGGTCTCCGTGGCGGCCGGCTTCTTCGCCTCGACCGTGGTGCCGTAGTCGGTGTAGAGCACCTCGAGCGGCTGGGCCTGCTGGCCGTTGACCGCCGGCAGCTGGATGGTCAGCGCCGACAGCCGGCCCTGCTCGTCCAGGCCGGCCGTGAACGGCACGTTCTGCGCCTGCGCGCCCCAGGTCTTGACCAGCGTCGGGTCCACGCCCGCCACGTTGGCCGCCTTGGTCAGGTCGAGCGTGCCCTCGTAGCTGCGCGGGGTCACCTGCCGTACGTCGGTGGTCGAGGTGAGCAGCTGCGCGGTGTTGGCCGGGTCGATCTGGCCGGGGCGCAAGCCGACGTTGGCGCCGGCGGGCAGCCGGGACACGTCGACGTGGGTCCAGGTGTCACCCTTGGTCACGCCCGGCACCTTGACGTAGAGGTCCTGGCCGACCAGCAGCGTCTTCACGGTGATCTCGGTGTTCGGGCCGGTGGCGGTGAGGTCCGCGGTGCCGGTGCCGTTCGGGGCGTCCATCAGGCCGGTGAGCTTGAGGCCGGGCCCGGAGGTCATGGTGACCTTGAAGCTGGTGGTGCCGAGCGCGGCGGTGGCCGAGGCCAGCGCGGCGGTGGCGGCCGGGTCGGCGGTGCCCGCGCTCGCGGACGCGCTGGGCGTTTCCGAGGCCGGGCCGGCGCTGGGGGTGGTGGTGTTGTCCGCGCAGCCGGTCACCGCGAAAGCGACCGCGGCCATAGATACGAGGCCGAGTCCGGCGAGTCGTGGCGTCCGCATGTGGGTCCTTCCTTTGCCCTGCCGCGTCCGGGGGTGACGACGGTCGGTGCCTGGTTTGCCCGATGGGACTGCCGCGCAAACGGACACCTGGCCGGGGCCCCCGCGCGACATCCAGCTCAAGGCATCGTGGCCGGGGAGCGTACGGGCACTAAGGTTGACTCATGGCTGACCTGCTCGACGCCGATTCCGTACGCAGTGCCGTGGCCGTCCTCGACGGCTGGGAGGGCGGACCGGACGCGATCGTGCGCACCGTCGGCCTGCGCAGTTTCCCGGCGGCGATAGCAGTCGTCGACCGGGTCGCGAAGGTCGCCGAGGAGATGGACCACCACCCGGACATCGATATTCGCTGGCGCACGCTGACCTTCCGGTGTGTCACCCATGCGGCCGGCGGCGTCACGACTCGTGACATCGCGCTCGCCAACCGCATCGACCGGATCCTGGCCGACGCGTCCTGAGCCCCTGATTCGCGGCCCGGCGGCACCAGACGGCATGATGGCCGGAGGTAGCCGCACGCGTACGTACAGGGAGGCCCCGTGAGATTCGAGGTCAGTAAGGTCCTCGACGCCATCGAGGCCCGGCTCACCACCGACCCGGCCCTGGCCCGTGCCGTGGTCGACCTGTCCGAGATCGTGCGGTATGCCGACCTCGACGGCGGTCGCCCGGCCAGCATGCTGCGCCTCGGCCTGGTCATCGACGCGCTGGGCCGGCACGTCTCGGAGGAGAACGTCCCGGTCTACGCCGTGGTGCCCCGGGGCCTGCTCTCCGACGCCGACCTGACCTCCAACGAGCGCATGGTGGTCCGCCGCTGGGCGGACGACGGCGTGGTCGAGGTGGTCCCGCAGCTCGACGACCGGGTCTACGAGGTGGCCGAGCTGCTCGGCCTGCCGGTGCTGACCCGGGCCCGCGGCGAGCAGTTCCGGGACCGCCGCCCGTGGGTCGAGGAGCCGGGCCGGCTGCTCGCCGCGGTGCCCGGCGCCGGCGGCCCGGTGCTGGTGGCCCGGGTCGGCCGCGGCGAGATCCCGGCCGTCGGCGAGCCCTCGCCGGTGGGCCAGCAGCTGCTCGCCCGGCTGTGGAGCTGCCCCGAGTCCAACTGCGTCGCGTACGGCTCCGGCGGCGACCCGGACAGCCCGTTCGCGGACATGCGCAAGGTGACCGCCCCGGTGGCGCAGCCGCCGCCGTCGCTGCGCTCGGGCGCGCCGACCTGCCCGCGGCACGGCACCCGGCTGCGCGACACCGGCGCCCGCCCGGCGGTCGAGGTGCTCTCGGTCCGGATCGACGGCGTGGTGCGGCAGCGCTTCGTGGTCTCGGCCGACAAGCCCGTGGTCGTCGGCCGCGCCCCCGAGGGCGGCGGCGTGATGCTGGGCCAGTGGCTGACCGACGACGCCCGCAAGTGGATCAGCCGCGGCCACGTGCGGCTCGCGCTCAACGGCGGCGAGCTGACCGCCCAGGACGTGAGCACCAACGGTACGGGCATCCGCCCGAACGGCTCGCTGGACGACGACGACCGGATCACCCTGAACCGCGACGAGACCCGCACGCTGGCGGCGAACGACATGGTCGAGCTGTACGCGGGCGTGAACGTCGGCCGGGCCAAGCTCTGGTCCACCGGAGGCGTGACCCAGCCGTCGTCGGTCATGGCCGAGGCGCCGACCATGGCCATCCGCAAGTTCGAGCGTTAGGCGCTGAGGATGGCTCGCAACTGAGCCACCGCGTACTCCAGGTCCTCCTCGGTGACGACCAGCGGGGGCGCCAGCCGGATCGTCGAGCCGTGCGTGTCCTTGGCCAGGATGCCGCGCTCGGCGAGCCGCTCGACGGCCTGCCGGCCGGTCATCAGGGCGGGGTCGATGTCCACGCCGGCCCACAGCCCGCGTCCGCGCACCGCCAGCACCCCGTGCCCGACCAGCGCGGCCAGCCGCTCGTGCAGCAGCGCGCCCAGCCGGGCGGACCGCTCCTGGAACTCGCCGGTGGCCAGCAGCCGGACGACCGCGGCGCCGACCGCGCAGGCCAGCGGGTTGCCGCCGAAGGTCGAGCCGTGCTGGCCGGGCCGGAGCACGCCGAGCACGTCCCGGTTCGCCGCCACCGCGGACACCGGCACGATGCCACCGCCGAGCGCCTTGCCGAGCAGGTACATGTCCGGTACGACGCCCTCGTGCTCGATCGCGAAGGTCTTGCCCGTGCGGGCCAGCCCGGACTGGATCTCGTCGGCGATGAACAGCACGTTCTGGTCGTCGCAGAGCGCCCGGACCCCGGCGAAGTAGCCCTCGGCGGGGATGAGGACGCCCGCCTCGCCCTGGATCGGCTCCAGCAGCACGGCGACGGTGTTCGGGGTGATCGCGCCGGCCAGTGCCGCCAGGTCGCCGTACGGCACGATCCGGAAGCCCGGGGTGTACGGCCCGAAGTCGTCCCGGGCGTCCGGGTCGGTGGAGAAGCTGATGATCGTCGTGGTCCGGCCGTGGAAGTTGCCGTCCGCGACGATGATCTCCGCCTGCCCGTCCGGCACGCCCTTGACCTGGTAGCCCCACTTGCGGGCCACCTTGATGCCGGTCTCCACGGCCTCGGCGCCGGTGTTCATCGGCAGCACCAGGTCCTTGCCGCAGAGCTCGGCGAGCCCGTGGCAGAACTCCGCGAACTGGTCGTGCACGAACGCCCGGCTGGTCAGCGTGAGCCGGTCCAGCTGAGCGTGTGCGGCGGCGATCAGCGCGGGGTGCCGGTGGCCGAAGTTCAGCGCCGAGTAGCCGGCGAGGAAGTCCAGGTAGCGGCGGCCGTCGACGTCGGTGACCCAGGCGCCCTCGGCGTCCGCGATCACGACCGGCAGCGGGTGGTAGTTGTGCGCGGTCCAGCGCTCGGCGTCGGCCAGCGCGGCGGGCGTCCGCAGGTCAAGATCAGTCACGGGTACGAACCTCCAGGGTGCAGCACTTCGGGCCGCCGCCGGCCTTGCGCAGTTCCGAGACGTCGACCCCGACGGTCTGGTACCCGGCCGCCTGCAGCGCGGCGGTGAGCGCGGTGGCCTGCACCGGCAACACCACGGTACGGCCGTCGCTGACCGCGTTGAGCCCCAGCACCTCGGCATCGGCCGGCGTGGCGAGGACCGCGTCCGGGAACAGCCGGCGCAGCACCGCCTGCGAGCCCGCGGAGAACGCCGACGGCAGGTACGCGATGTTGCGCTCGTCGAGCACGCACAGCGCGGTGTCGAGGTGGTAGTACGCCGGGTCGACCAGCTGGAGCGTGATCACCGGACGGCCGAAGACCTCCTGGACCTGCGCGTGCGCGGCGTGCGCGGTGCGGAACCCGGTGCCGGCCAGCAGCACCTCGCCGGCCAGCAGGATGTCGCCCTCGCCCTCGTTGGTGTGCTTGGCGTCGAAGACCTGGAAGCCGTTCTCGGCGAACCACGCCGCGTACGCCGGGGCCTCGTCGGCCCGCTCGGCGTCGCGGAACTGCACGGCCAGCACGTTGCCGTCGACCACGGTGGCGCCGTTGGCGGCGAAGACCATGTCGGGCAGGCCGGGCAGGGGCTCGATCAGCTCGACGGTGTGGCCGAGGCCGAGGAACGTCTGCCGCAGGTTCTCCCACTGGCTCACGGCCAGCGGGTTGTCGTAGGGCGCCGTCGGGTCCATCCACGGATTGATCCGGTACGTGACGGCGAAATGGGTGGGCCGGCACATGAGATAGCGGCGCGGGGTGGCGGTGGACGTCATGCGGCAACGCTATGCGTGAAGTACGGGCGTACGACCCGGATCAACCATGCGCACGGCGGCGGATCGTTGCGTGATCGGGGGTCGTCGCGGAGATTCGTTGCACGCACCGGGACGCACACGCGTCGGGGACGGCGAACCGCCGCCCCCGCACTACGAGGTGATCCCGTGCCGAATGAAGCCCGGCGCACCGCCGGTTGCTCCCGGGGCGGGAACGGCTGGTAACCGTCCCGGTTCCGGATGTCACCGACAGCGCATCGCCGCCGGTGAATGTCGAATACCCGTCAGAAGCGGTCGACAAACTGTGCGTCAAGCCACTCCCGGACGCTGACCACCGGCTGCATGTCGGTGCCGAGCCAGGAGAGCGAACCGGTCAGCGCGAGCACGCCGACCACGATCGCGGCCAGCGAGAGGACCATGCCGATCAGCGCGTCGGTCTTGCCGGCGATGTGCCGCTTGCCGGTGGCGTGCACGCCGCTGAGCGAGAGGATCAGGCCCAGCACGGCCAGGCCGATGCCGTAGCCGAGCAGCGGGCCGGAGAGCACCAGCAGGGCGGCCCCGACGCTGACGATCAGGCCGAGGGTGGCCAGCAGGCTGGCCCGCGGCTTGGGCCCGGCGACAACCGGCGGCTGCTCGATGGTCTTCTCGTCGGCGTCGCGCCGGGCGACCGGGCGGGGGGCCTGCAGGTCACGGCTCTTCAGGTCGTCACGGGTCTTCGGTTCGCTGCCGACGGCGCGCTGGTTGACCAGCGTGTCCTCGTCGGCGGGGCGGCGGCGCTCGACCACGGGCGGCGCCGCCGGCGGTGGGGCGACGGTGCCATCGGTGCGGGGGCGCACCGGGGCGGTCGAGCCGGCCGGTCGGCTATCGGTCTCAGCGGTGGTGTCGGACTGGCGGGAAAACGTCGGGAGTCTCACGTCAGCACCTCCTTCAACCTTCGGGGAATGCACTGCCTATACCCCGATGGCCGGCCGGCGACACAAACGCGTCGGCGGCGGGCGCCGGCAGAGCCGGGCACCCGCCGCCGGGAGCGCGTCAGACCAGGGCGGACGTCGCGTTGACGTCGGTCGCCTTGGTGATCACGTGGTCGACGATCCCGTAGTCCTTGGCCTCCTGGGCGGTGAACCAGCGGTCGCGGTCGGAGTCGCGGCCGATCTCCTCCGGGGTGTGCCCGGTGTGGAACGCGATCCGCTCGTTCATGACCGACTTGATGTGCAACATGCTCTCGGCCTGGATGGCGATGTCGGCCGCGGTGCCGCCGATGCCGCCGGAGAGCTGGTGCATCATCACCCGGGCGTGCGGCAGCGCATACCGCTTGCCGGGGGTGCCGGCGCAGAGCAGGAACTGCCCCATCGAGGCCGCCATGCCCATCGCGATCGTGGCCACGTCGTTCTTGATGTACTGCATCGTGTCGTAGACGGCCATCCCCGCGCTGATGGAGCCACCCGGCGAGTTGATGTACAGGGCGATGTCCTTCTCGCTGTCGGCCGCGGCCAGCACCAGCAGCTGGGCGCAGATCCGGTTGGTCACCTCGTCGTTGACCTCGCTGCCGAGGAAGATGATGCGCTCCCGGAGCAACCGCTCGAAGACCTGGTCGTCAAAGGATGCGCCACCCGCCCGCATCGCGATCTCGTCAACTCTCATGGACCCACCCTCTCGCACGAGCCGGATGCGTGTCGCACCCACCCGGCATTCGACGTCTACCACCTTCCCCGGTAACGGCGCTTGATCCCAGCGATTCTCCTCAGGGCGAAAGGCTAGGGTTCTCCGGTGCCAGAGGGACACACCATTCACCGCCTCGCCGCCCGGCACCGGGAGCTCTTCGCCGGTCAGACCGTCCGGGTCGCCAGCCCGCAGGGCCGGTTCGCCGCGGGGGCCGCCCTGCTCGACGGCCGCGTGCTGCTCGACACCGAGGCGTACGGCAAGCACCTGCTGCACCATTTCGCCGGCGAGTCGACGCTGCACATCCACCTCGGGCTGTACGGCACGTTCGCCGACGGTGAGCTGCCCGCGCCCGCGCCGGTCGGTCAGGTGCGGTTGCGGCTCTCCGGCGCGCGGCACTGGCTGGAGCTGCGCGGGCCGACCGCCTGTGAGGTGCTCGACCCGGTGCTGGTCGCGGCGTTGCGGGCCCGGCTGGGTCAGGACCCGCTGCGGGACGACGCGTCGCCCCGGCCGGCGTACGCACGGGTGGCGGCGAGCGGCAAACCGGTCTTCGCGCTGCTGCTGGACCAGGCGGTGGTGGCCGGGTGCGGGCTCATCTACGCCAACGAGGTGCTGTTCCGGGCCGGTCTGGCGCCGACGACCCCGGGGCGGGCGATCGGCGCGCAGTGCTGGGACGAGCTCTGGGACGACCTGCGCGCGCTCATGAAGGAGGGTGTCGTCCGGGGACGGATCGACACCGTCCACAGCGCCCACACCCCGGAGGCGATGCAGCGGGCGCCGCGGGTCGACCGGCACGGCGGCGAGGTGTACGTCTACCGCCGCACCGGGCAGCCGTGCCTGGTCTGCGGCACGGCGATCCTGCGGGGGCCGCTGGCCGGCCGCAACCTCTACTGGTGCCCTACCTGCCAGCCTTAGCTGAGCGGCGCCTCGACCAGGGGTTCCGGCTGCGCCTGCGGGATGCCCAGCTCGAACTTCTCGGCCAGCCAGGGCAGCAACTGCTCGTACGCCAGGATGGTGTCCGGCTGGTTGAAGTCGTGGGAGAGCACGATCGCGCCCGGCTTGACGTCCTTCTGCACGCTCTTGACGATCTTCTCGACGTGGGTGGCGTCGTCCTCGTTGTCGGCGTGCTCCCAGTCGCGGGGGTCGACCTCCCAGTAGAGCGAGGTCATGCCGTCGGCGTACGCGGTCTGCACCAGCGGGTCGGTGAAGTTGCCGCCCGGCGCGCGGAAGAACGGGACCTGCGCGCCCGGCACCGCCGCCTCGATCGCCGCGTTGGTGCGGCGCAGGTCGGCCTGGATCTTCGCCGGCTTGGCCCGGCCGATGGTCAGGCTGTGGCTCCAGGTGTGGTTGCAGAGCGTGTGCCCGGCTGCGGCGATCTGCCGGACGATCTCCGGGTGCCGCTTGACCTGCACGCCGACCACGCAGAACGTCGCCTTGACCTGGTATTTGGCGAGCAGCTCGAGGATCTTCGGGGTCTGCACCGGGTCGGGACCGTCGTCGAAGGTGAGCGCGACGGTGGCGGTGCCGGTGGTGCGCAGCGACTGGGCCGGCCCGTCGCCCGGGGGCACCTGGATCACGGGGGACGCCGCCGCGGACGCCGGCGGCTGGGCCGGGCCGGAGGGCTCGGCGGCCGGCTTGCCGGGCGTGGACGAGGTGGGCTTCGGGGCCGCGGCGGGCGCCCCGGCCTCCTGCTGCGGGGTCTTCCCGGGCTTCTTGGCGGGCGCCCTGGTCTCGGTGGCGATCGCGTGGTCGGCGGCGTTGACCGGGTTGACCTCGGTGCCGCCGCGCTGCTGCATGGGCACGACGATCAGCATCAGGCCGACCGCGACCAGGGTGGCCAGCAGCGCCTGCTGCCGGCGCCGGCCGATCAGCAGCCAGGACTCGATCGGCAGGGTGCCCGGGGCGCGGTGGCTGCCGGTGACCGGCGGCCGGCCGCTGTCCGCCAACGCCCACCCGCGGACCGCCTCGGCGGCGTCGCGGACCACGGGCAGTGGGCGCACGGTGATGGCGAGCGGGTCGGTGCTCCGGGCGTGCCGGCCGCGGGCCGGACCGCCGGTCCGGACCGTCCGGCGGGCGGTGCCGGCCGTGCGCCGACCGTCCAGCCGGGACCGCCGCGGGGTCAGGTCGAGAGAGGTACGGCGTCCGCCGGCCACCCTGATCGCCGGCGGCGGCCGGAGCACCGTGGGATCGGCCAGCGACTCGGGGCGCCGGTGCCGTCCGTAGGACGTCTCGCCCTCGAGGATCTGCACGTGCGGGAAACCGCCGGTTGTCGCGGTCAGCGCACCGTCACGTCGGGCGCCGGTCGCCGGCCGGGCCGCGTGTCGCGGCCTGTTCTCCGGCGCCGGTCGGGGTGAGGGGAGCGACGGCATTCGTCATGCCTACCGGTTAACAAGATCGAAAACGATACCGCTTTCGTGATCATTGCCTGACCGAAAGTGATCGATGCAGCTCAGGGCGTTGGCCGCAGAGCGGATTGATGACGACACATCGGACGATAAGCGTCAGCCCGCCGCGTGCACCGCGTCCGTGGCCTTGCGCGCGGCGATCAGCACCGGATCCCACACCGGCGAGAACGGCGGCGCGTAGCTGAGATCGAGCGCCGTCATCTCCTCCACGGTCATCCGGTTCCAGATCGCGATCGCCAGCGCGTCGATCCGCTTGGCCGCCTCCTCGCGACCCACGATCTGCGCGCCGAGCAGCATCCCGGTGCGCTTCTCGGCGATCAGCTTCACCACCATGGTGCTCGCGCCCGGGTAGTAACCGGCCCGGCTGGTCGACTCGACGCTCGCGGTGACGAACGCGAAGCCGGCCCGGTCCGCCTCCTTCTCGCTCAGCCCGGTGCGGGCCACCTCCAGCTCGCACACCTTGGTCACCCCGGTGCCGATCACGCCCGGGAACGTCGCATAACCGCCGCCGATGTTGATGCCCGCGACCCGGCCCTGCTTGTTCGCGTGGGTGCCCAGCGGCACGTGCACCGGCTGGCCGCTGATCCGGTGCACGGTCTGCACGCAGTCGCCGGCCGCCCAGATCCCGTCCAGGTGCCCGTGCGGACCCACCACCCGCATCCGCAGGTCGGTCCGCAGCCCGCCGGTCACCCCGACCGGGATGCCCGAGCGCACGGCGAGCGCGGTGTTGGGGCGTACCCCCAGGCCCAGCACCACGATGTCGGCCGGCAGCGCGCCCTCCGGGGTGACCACCGCGGTGATCCGGCCGTCCCGGGTCTCCAGGCCCCGCACGTGGGTGTTGGTCCGCACCTCGATGCCGAGCCCGCAGATCGCCTCGCGCACCCGCTCGCCCATGTCCGGGTCCACCGTGGACATCGGCTGTGCCGCCTTCTCCAGCAGCGTCACCTCCAGCCCACGCCGGATCATCGCCTCGGCCATCTCCACCCCGATGTAGCCGCCGCCGATCACGACCGCCTTCCGGGGCCGCGGCTCGCCGTCCAGCCAGGCGTGGATGGCCGCACCGTCGTCGAGGGTCTGCACGCCGAAGACGCCGCCGCCGTCGACGCGCGCCCAGTCCGGGGTCACCGGTGTCGCGCCGGTGGCGTACATCAGGTGGTCGAAACCTTCCCGGCGCTCGCCGCCGCCGTCCAGATCGCGCACCACGACCTCGCGCGCGTCCAGGTCGATGCCGGTCACCTCGTGCCGGATGTGCACGGTGATACCGGCGTCCCGGAATTCCTGCGGCCCGCGCGCGATCAGCGCGTCGCGGTCCTTGACCGCCCCGCCGATCCAGTACGGGATCCCGCACGCCGAGTAGGACGTGAAGTGCCCCCGCTCGAACGCGACGATCTCCAGCCGGTCCGGGCCCAGCCGCTTGCGGGCCTGCGACGCGGCGGACATGCCGGCCGCGTCGCCGCCGACCACCACGAGCTTCATCGCCGGCCCCGGGTGACCGCCGCGAGCCAGTCCACGACCGGGTCGACCGAGCCGTGCCGGCCGAACAGCGCCCGCTGCCGGGCGGCGCCGGTGCCGTGCGCCCGCAGCCGGCCCATCAGCACGGTCGCCATCTCCAGGTCGCCGTGCCGTTCCAGCTCCGGGCGGACGTAGTCGAAGAGCTGGCGCATCAGCTTCCAGGCCGGTCGCGGCTCCCGGGTGGCCATGTCGATGTTGACGCCCTCCAGTCCGTCGTGCGCGGCGCGCCAGTGCGCGGCCATCAGCAGCGGGTGCGGCACCTGCGGTGCGGGCCGGCCGTCCTCGACCTCCCGCAGCACCGTCGCCACCAGCCCGCGGGCCAGCGCGGCCAGCAGCATGGCGTCGTCCGGCGTCGGGCAGACGTCACCCATCCGGATCTCCACGGTCGGGTAGTTCGCCGACAGCCGCGCGTACCAGTAGAGCATTCCCTCGTCGAGCATCGCGCCGCTTGCGACCAGGTCGGCGATCATCGTCTCGTACTGCTCGTGCGACTCCAGGTACGGCGTCGGGCCCACCGTGGGCCAGCGCTCCCAGAGCATCGAGCGCCAGCTGGCATAGCCGGTGTCCCGGCCACCGAAGTACGGCGAGTTCGCGGTGGCGGCCTGGAAGATCGGCAGCCAGGGCCGGAGGTGGTTGAGCACCTGCACGCCGGTCTCCGGGTCCGGGACGCTGACGTGCACGTGCATGCCGTTCGAGCCGGCGCCGGGGGACAGGTCGCCGAACCGTTCCCGCATCCGGTGGTAGCGGGGCCGGTCGACGACCCGGAAGGTCTCGCCGGGGAACGGGCTGGCGCCCACCGCGACCAGCCGGGCGCCGGCGCGCTCCGCCGCGGCCGCCAGGCCGGCCCGCAGCCGGGTCATCGACTCGAAGAGGTCGGAGAGCTCCAGCTGCGGCGGGCTTGCGGTCTCGATCTGGCTGCGCATGAACTCGTGCTGGACCGAGTCGCGGATGTCGTCGGGCAGCTGGTCGAAGACCTCCTCGACCAGCTCCACCGCGTGCGGCTCGGCGGCGTCGACCAGCAGGTATTCCTCCTCCACGCCGAGCGTGAGCAGACCCTGGGACTGTGCTTCGTCGGCCATCTCCTCGGAGATCGTGGTCGCCGTCGCCGTGCTCTCCGGAGTAACCATGCCGGCAAATTACCCGTCCGGTCGCGCCCGAAAACGGAGGTTGCGCCACGGGCGTAGCGTCGCGGGCATGGTGCTGCTGGGCTGTTGGGTGTTCGCCGCCCTGCAGAGCCCTGCCGCGGGCACCTCCGCCCAGCTCGCGCTGGGCCTCGCCGTGGTGGCCGCGGCCCTGCTGGTGGTGCTGGCCGCCGCTGTCGTCCCGCTGCCGGCCCGGCAGCCGGCCACCGCCGGTGTCGGCCTGGCGGCGCGGGCCCGCTCCCGGCGGCTGCCCCGGCTGCTGGACCCCGGCGCGGCCGGGCGGCCGCGTCCGCGAGCCCCGTCGGCGTACCCGGCGGTCGTGCTCTCCGCGCGCTGACGCGCGCCCCGGCACCGGCCGTCTCCGCGTCCATTCTCCTTCCCGGGACCGCAGGGGTACGCCCATGTCCATCTCCGCCGCGCTGGACGCCGTTGTCGGTGTCGCGCACTCCGCCCTCGAGGGTCTCGCCACCCTCCTGACCCCGGCCGCCGGTGGGCTCTCCGCCGCCCTGGCCGTCATCGGTTTCACCATCGCCGTCCGGCTGCTGATCAGCCCGCTCAGCTGGCTGCAGGCCCGGTCGGCCCGGCGCGGGGCCGCCCTGGCGCCGCAGCTGGCGGCCCTGCGGGAACGGCACCGCGACGACCCGGTGCTGCTGGCCACCGAGACGCTCGCGCTGCAGCGGGCCAACGGGGCCGGCCCGGGCGCGGCGCTGCTGCCGGCGCTGGCCCAGGCGCCGTTCTTCATGCTCATGTACGGCCTCGTCCAGCCCGGCTCCGGTACGCCCACCGGCGTGCTGGCCGGCCACCTGTTCGGAGTGCCGCTGGCCGCGCACCTCGCCGCCGGGCTGCCGGTCTTCGCCGTGCTGCTGGTGCTGGCCACCGGGCTGGCGTGGTGGTCGTCGCGGCGGGCCCGGCGGTTGCTGCCGGCCGGCGGCGGCCCGGTGCGGTGGCTGCTCGGAGTCGTTCCGTTCCTGACCGTGGTGATGGTCGCCTGGCTGCCCCTGGCCGGCGGCCTCTACCTGGTCACGTCGGCCGCCTGGACGGCGCTTGAGCAGGTGATATGGCGTCGCCCGACGGCCGGTGCAAATCGGTAGTCATCCATATTGACAAAAATCCGTAACACCCTGGAAACTTCGTGAGAGCGCTCTCAGCGGGCCGTCCCCCTCCGAAAGGCCGTTGTCATGAGAAGTTCCGGATACAAGTGGCGGCGGCGGTGGCTGGCCGCCGCCGCGGCAGTGATCGCCGGCGGTGCCTCCGCCCTCTTCGTCGCGCAGGCCGACGCGGCCGTGCCGCCCGCGCCGTCGGGCATGTCGCTGATCTTCAGCGACGATTTCACCGGCGCCGCGGGCACCGGTCTCAACCGCAGCAACTGGCTCTACGACATCGGGACGAGCTATCCCGGCGGCGCGGCGAACTGGGGCACCGGCGAGGTCGAGCGGATGACCGACTCGACGCAGAACGTCTACCACGACGGCAACGGCAACCTGGCGATCAAGCCGATCCGGGACGCCGCCGGCAACTGGACCTCGGGCCGGGTGGAGACCCAGCGCACCGACTTCGCCGCGCCGGCCGGCGGCAAGCTGCGCATCGAGGGCCGGCTGCAACAGCCGAACGTCACCGGGGCGGCGGCCGCGGGCTACTGGCCCGCGTTCTGGACGCTGGGTGACGCGGCGCGGCCGGTGGGCGCGACCAACTGGCCGAGCATCGGCGAGTGGGACATCATGGAGTCGATCAACGGTCGGCCCTCGGTGTTCTCGGCGCTGCACTGCGGCGTCAACCCGGGTGGCCCGTGCAACGAGACCACCGGCCTCGGCAGCGGCGAGAAGTCCTGCCCGACCTGCGGCACCGCCTTCCACACGTACGCGGTGGAGTACGACCGCAGCGTCTCGCCCGAGCAACTGCGCTTCTACCTCGACGGTGCGCAGTACCACCAGGTCAGCGCGAACCAGATGGACGCGACGACCTGGAACAACGCCACCCACCGCGGCGTGTTCATCATCCTCAACGTGGCCATGGGCGGCGGCTTCCCGGCCGCGTTCGGCGGTGGCCCGTTCGCCTCGACCCAGTCCGGCGTGCCGATGCTGGTCGACTACGTGGCCGTGTACCGGTCGGGCACGGGCGGTGGCACGACGCCGCCGACCACGCCGCCCACGACTCCGCCGGCCGGCGGGGTGCGGGACGCCTACGGCCAGATCCAGGCCGAGTCCTACGACGCGGCGTCGGCGGTCATCAAGGAGGCGGCGTCCGAGGGCGGCCAGAACGTCGGCGCGATCAGCAACGGCGACTGGCTCCAGTTCAACAACGTCGACTTCGGCACCGGCGGCGTACGGGACTTCGTGGGGCGGGTGTCCTCGGGGGCGGGGTCCGGCATCAGCGGCCTCGTCGAGGTGCGGATCGACAGCCGCAGCAACGCGCCGATCGGCAGCTTCGCGCTGGCGAACACCGGCGGCTGGCAGTCCTGGCGCTCGGTGCCGGCGAACGTCGCGAACGTCTCCGGGCGGCACACCGTCCACCTGACCTTCACCAGCGGGCAGCCGGCCGACTTCGTCAACGTGAACTGGATCCAGTTCCGCAGGTAGCGGCTTTTATCAATACCTATATGGAAGGGCCGGGGGCGTGAGCAGCGCCTTCGGCCCTTTTCCACCTTAAAGAACTTTAAGGCGCCGGGGTCTGGACTAGTTCTGTTAACAGTCCTAATAATCAACTAACCTCACTGTTCGACGTGGAAGGCCCACCCCCATGCGCCGATCCCTTGTCCTTGCCGTGTCCGCCGCCCTGGTGGCGGCCGGCTCCGCGGTCTACTCAGGCTCGTCCGCGAGCGCGGCCGTCGCCTGTTCCCCGGCCTGGAGCCCCTCGGCGATCTACGTCAACGGCAACAACGTCTCGTACCAGTCGAAGAACTACACCGCGAAGTGGTGGACCACCAACGAGGTCCCGACCGCCAGCGGCCAGTGGGGCGTCTGGGCCGACAAGGGCGCCTGCGAGGGCGGCGTCACGCCGACGACCCCGCCGACGACCCCGCCGACCACGCCACCGACGACCCCGCCCACGACGCCGCCGACGACGCCGCCCACCACGGTGCCGCCCGGCAACGGCACCCTGCCGGCGCACTTCCTCACCGGGTACTGGCAGAACTTCGACAACCCGGCGAACGAGATCAAGCTCGCCGCGGTGCCGAGCACCTACGACCTGATCGCGGTCGCCTTCGCGGACGCCACCGGCACCCCCGGCGCGGTCTCGTTCACCATCGACGCCGGGCTGTCGGCGTCGGTCGGCGGCTACACCAACGACCAGTTCAAGGCCGATGTCGCGACGCTGCACGCGCGCGGCAAGAAGGTCATCATCTCGGTCGGCGGGGAGAAGGGCTCGGTCTCGGTCAACGACGCAACCGCCGCGACCAACTTCGCGAACTCGGTCTACTCGCTGATGCAGACGTACGGCTTCGACGGCGTCGACATCGACCTGGAGAACGGGCTGAACCCGACGTACATGGGCCAGGCGCTGCGCAGCCTGCGGGCCAAGGCCGGGGCGAACCTGATCATCACGATGGCGCCGCAGACCATCGACATGCAGAACCCGGCCGGCTCGTACTTCAAGCTCGCGCTGGACATCAAGGACATCCTCACGGTCGTCTTCACCCAGTACTACAACTCCGGCGCGATGCTCGGCTGCGACCAGAACGCCGCGTACGGCCAGGGCACGGTCAACTTCCTCGTCGCCCTCGCCTGCATCCAGCTGGAGTCCGGGCTGCGCCCCGACCAGGTGGCGCTCGGCGTGCCGGCCACCACCAGCGCGGCCGGCGGCGGCTACGTCGCGCCGTCCGTGGTCAACCAGGCCCTCGACTGCCTGGCCCGCGGCACCAACTGCGGCTCCTTCCGGCCGCCGCGCACCTACCCGGGCCTGCGCGGCGCGATGACCTGGTCGATCAACTGGGACGTCACCGCCGGCAACGGCTGGGCCAACACCGTCAAGCCGCACCTGTCCACCCTGCCCTGATCACCAGCCCCCACTGGAGAGAAGTCCGGAATGAAACTCAGGAAGAAGTACGCCGTCGCGCTGGCGATGGTCCTGGCCGCGGCCGGGGTCGGCACCACGGTCGTGCTCGCGCCGGGCGCCTCGGCGGCCGTCGCCTGTGCGCCGGCCTGGAGCGCCTCGGCGATCTACGTCAAGGACAACCAGGTCTCGTACCAGTCGAAGAACTACACCGCGAAGTGGTGGACCACCAACGAGGTCCCGACCGCCAGCGGGCAGTGGGGCGTCTGGGCCGACAAGGGCGCCTGCGGGGGCGTGGTCGACCCGACCACGCCGCCGACCACCCCGCCCACCACCGGCCCGACGACCCCGCCGGCCACCGGCACCAAGATGGCGTCCGCGCCGTACATCTACCCGGGCTGGGGCAACCCGCCGGCGCCGTCGACGGTCATGAGTGCGACCGGCATCAAGGCCTTCACCATCGCGTTCGTGCTGGCCAACGGCTGTAACCCGGTGTGGGACGGCGAGGGCGGCCTGACCGGCGGCGTGCACGCCAGCACCATCGCGGCGATCCAGGCGGCCGGCGGCAGCGTGGTCCCGTCGATCGGCGGCTGGAGCGGCAACAAGCTCGGCCCCAACTGCGCGACGGCGGAGGCGCTGGCCGGCGCGTACCAGAAGGTGATCGACGCGTTCGGCCTGAAGGCGATCGACATCGACATCGAGAACAGCGACGAGTTCGAGAACACCGTGGTGCAGGACCGCATCCTCGGCGCCCTCAAGATCGTCAAGCAGAAGAACCCCTCGGTGAAGACGATCCTCACCTTCGGCACCTCGCCGACCGGCCCGAACTACTACGGCATCCGGCTGATCACGCAGGCCAAGGCGCTGGGCGCCAACATCGACATCTTCACCCAGATGCCGTTCGACTTCGGCGGCGGCGCGGACATGTACGCCAGCACGGTGGGCGCCTCCGAGGGCCTGAAGAACCAGCTCAAGACGACCTTCGGGTACACCGACGCGCAGGCGTACTCGCACATGGGCATCTCCGGCATGAACGGCCTGTCCGACCAGCAGGAGCTGACCAGCGTCGACACCTGGACCCGGATCCGCGACTACGCGAAGAACAACAACCTCGCGCGGTTCACCTTCTGGGCGGTCAACCGCGACCGCGGCTGCGCCGGCGGCGGCGTGGTCTCCAACTGCAGTGGCATCGCGCAGGCCGACTGGGCCTTCACGAAGATCAGCGCGGGCTTCTGACCCGTCCGGCTCCGGGCGCGCGGCCGTGGATCACCGATCCGCGGTCGCGCGCCGCCGTTTGCGCACCTTCTTGCCGACCCAGGCGGCGATCGCGACAACGAAGAAAGCCATGATCGCGTAGTCGAAGTAGCTGCTGTAGGTCTCCAGCTGCTGCCAGCGGGAGCCGAGCGCGTAGCCGCCGCCGATGAACAGGCAGTTCCACAGGCCGCTGCCGAGCGTGGTGAGCAGCGTGAACGCGCCCAGCTTCATGTGGTTGGCGCCGGCCGGGATGGACACCAGGCTGCGGACCACCGGCGCCATCCGGCCGAAGAAGACCGCGCCCTTCTCGTGCCGTTCGAACCAGCGGTCGGCCAGATTGAGGTCGTCCGCGTCGACCAGCGGGATGCGGTCCAGCCAGCGGCGCAGCCGCTCCTCGCCGAGCGCGTAGCCGAGCCAGTAGAGCGCCAGGGCGCCGAGCACCGAGCCCGCCGTGGCCGCGACGGCGACCAGCACCAGGTCGACCCGGCCCGCGCCGGCCAGGTAGCCGGCCATGGAGAGCACGATCTCGCTGGGGATCGGCGGGATCAGGTTCTCCAGCGCCACCAGCAGGCCGACGCCCACCTCGCCGAGCGACTCGATGACCGATGCCACCCAGCCGGTCAGGCCGCCCAGCTGACTGGGCTCGGTCTCCGCTGCCAGGGTGTACGGCACGCTCATCGGCGCTCCTTCTGCTCGGTCGTAGTGGTCTACCCGCCATCCAGCGTACGAACCGCTTGGCGTATATACATGTCATCGGTATATGCTGCCGGCATGAGCGACTCACCGATGCGGGAACCGACGTTCCTCGTCCTCACCGCGCTGGCCGCCGGCCCGCAGCACGGCTACGCCGTGATCGAGGACGTGGTCCGGATGACCGACAGCCGCGTGCGCCTGCGGGCCGGCACGCTCTACGCCGCCCTCGACCGGCTGCGCGTCGAGGGCCTCATCGAGGTCGACCGCGAAGAGGTCGTGCAGTCCCGGCTGCGCCGCTACTACCGGCTCACGGGCGTGGGCGAGCAGCGGCTGGCCGCCGAGTCCGGCCGACTGCGCCGCCAGGCCACCCTCGCCGAGGGCCGGCTGCGCACCCTGCACGGCCTGGGAGGTGCGTCCGCGTGACCGCGCCGCTCGAGATCCACTACCGCCGGCTGCTCGCGGTCTATCCCGCCGAGCACCGCCGCGCCTACGAGGAGGAGATGGTGGGAGTCCTGATGGCCGGCGCCGAGCCCGGCCAGCGTCGCCCGGCCCTGGCCGACGCCGCCGACCTGCTGTGGTCGGGCCTGGTCGCGCGGCTCGGCCGTGGCGCGCGGGGGCTGCGGGGGACGGCCTGGCGTGACGCGGCGGCCGTGGCCGCCCTGCTCGGCGTCGTGCTGCTCGCGGCCGTGGCCTGCCGCCGGCTGATCGTCGGCCTCACCTACTACCTCCGGTACGACGACCCGATGCGCTTTCTCGGCCTCGACGGCGGCCTGCTCCTCGATGCGGGGGCCCGTTCGCTGGCCTGGCTGGCCGTCCTGGCCGCCGTGCTGCTCGCCGCCCGTCGCACGGCGGTGGCGCTGACCGTCGTGGCGCTGCTCGTGGAGCTGGCCGCGATCGTGGTCTGGCTGCCCAGCCAGGAGTTCCGCGCGATCCGCATGTCCTGGGCTCCGGCCCTGGCCCTGCTCACGCTGGCCCTGCTGGTCCTGTCCCGGCGCGGCCGCCCGGCCACCACGGTCCTGGACCGCCGCGGCCGTGCCCTGACCGCCGCCGGTCTCGCGCTGGCCGGCGTGGGCACGGTTCTGCTCCGGTTCTGGATATCGCCGGCGCAGCTCCTGGGCCTGACCACGATCCCGGAGGTGCTCCTGCCGGCCGCCGCGGCATTCGTGCTCGCCGGCCTGTGGCGCATTCCTGGCCCGGTCCGGCGCCGGGCTCTGGTGCTGCTCGCGCCGGTGCTCGCGGTCCCGGTCGCCCAGCGCCTGGTGGCAGAGGTGATCAGCATCGAGCTGGCGCGGTCGGTGACGCCCGGCATGGTGGTGACCGACGTCCTGCTGCTCCTCGCGGTGCCGTTCCTGGCCTTCGCGCTCGCCGCGGTGGCCTTGCACGCCCGGGAGACCTACACGGTGTCGGTGCGCGTCACGAGCAACAGGGAGGCTGGATGAGCCCGCTGGAACGCCGCTACCGGCGCCTGCTGAGGGTCTATCCACCCGACCACCGCCGGGAATACGAGGAAGAGATGATCGGCGTCCTGCTCGCCGAAACCGCGCCCGGCCGGCGCGGGCCCGGCCCTCGCGACGTGGTCGACCTGGTGCTCTCCGCGCTCGCCGTGCGATGGCGGCGGCGGAGGAGCGGGTTGCGCGACGAACGCTGGGTGCAGGCCGCCCGGGCCGTGCAGGTGTTCGGAAGCCTGCTGCTGCTCGCCGTGGGGCTGCACCGCTTCGCCATCGAGCAGACCGCATTGTTGCGGTACGGCGCGGAGTTCACCCCGCCCGTTCCGTCGGCGGAGCTGCTGCGTCCCGGTGCCTGGGCCCTGGTGCTGCTGCTGGCGCTGCTCGGCCGGCACCGGCTCGCGGCCCTGGCGGCGACGGCCGGGGTGGTCGCGGAAGCGGTCCCGCCACTCGGGCTCTACCTCGACACGCCGGCCCGGCTGCTCGACGTCTACTGGATGCTCGTCGCGGCAACGGTCGTGGCGGTCGCCTCCCTGCTGACCTCAGGGAAGGCGCTGCCTGTGGGGACGGGCAGCGTGGCGGCCGCCGCCGCGCTGGTCGTGATCGGCGGCGTGGGCTCCGTGCTGCTGCACGGATCGACTCCGCAGCTGATGCTGGGCTGGCGTCCGGTGCCGGTGCCTGCGGTTGTCTGCTACGGCGCGGCCGTGGTGCTCGTGGTGCTCGGCGTGCTGCGGTCGCCGGCGCCGGTCCTGCGGCGGCTGGTGGTGGCGGCTGTCCCGATTGTCGTGTGCTGGCCGCTGGTCCGGGTGGGGTTCGGCGGTCTGATCGCCCACAACGTGCGCGCCCCCGAGCCGACGCTGCTCGGTCCGGTGCAGTGGGCAGCCCTGCTGGTGCTGCCGCTGCTGGCCCTGTGGGTGGCTGCCACGCTGAACCGCCGTTACGAGGCCGACCGGGTTTCCTGACGGGTGCAAGGGGACAAGTAGAGAAGCCATGAGCGACCGGTGGTACCAGAAAGCCGTCATCTACTGCGCCGATATCGACACCTTCGCCGACTCCAACGGTGACGGCGTCGGTGACATCAAGGGGTTGATCGGGCGGCTGGACTATCTGGCCCGGTTGGGCATCACCTGCCTGTGGCTCAACCCGATCCATCCGACCCCGGACCGCGACGACGGCTACGACGTGGCGGACTTCTACAACGTGGATCCGCGCTTCGGCAACCTCGGCGACTTCGCCGACCTGCTGCACCAGGCCCGGGACAGGGGCATCCGGGTCATCATCGACCTGGTGGTGAACCACACCTCGGATCAGCACCCGTGGTTCCAGTCGGCCCGGTCGTCGCCGGACTCGCCGTACCGGGACTGGTATGTCTGGTCCGACGCCGAGCCGGAGGACCGCCACCAGGGCATGGTCTTCCCCGGCGAGCAGGCCGAGACGTGGAGCTACGACCGCACCGCCAAGAAGTGGTTCTACCACCGCTTCTACAAGTTCCAGCCGGACCTCAACATCAACAACCCCGAGGTCCGCGAGGAGATCAAGAAGATCTGCGCGTTCTGGCTGCAGCTGGGCGTCTCGGGCTTCCGGATGGACGCGGTGCCGTTCATCGTCGAGCAGACCGAGCCGGGCAACCCCGACTCGCCCAAGGACATGGAGTTCCTCAGCGAGCTGCGCCAGTACATCCAGTGGCGCCAGGGCGACGCGGTGCTGCTGGCCGAGGCGAACGTCGAGCCCGAGCAGCTCAAGGAGTTCTTCGGCGACGCCGGCGGCTCGGCCAACCGGATCCACATGCTGTTCGACTTCATGCTGAACAGCCGGCTCATGCTCTCGCTGGCCCGGGGCAACCCGGAGGCGATCATCGACGCCCTGCGGGACACGCCGAAGCTGCCGGTCGGCGGCCAGTGGGCCACGTTCCTGCGCAACCACGACGAGGTGGACCTGTCCCGGCTCACCGCCGAGCAGCGCGCCGAGGTGTTCGCCGAGTTCGGGCCGGACGAGAACATGCAGCTCTACGGCCGGGGCATCCGGCGCCGGCTGGCCACCATGCTGGGCAACGACCGCCGGCGCATCGAGCTCGCGTATGCGCTGCAGTTCAGCCTGCGCGGCACCCCGGTGCTGCGGTACGGCGAGGAGCTCGGCATGGGCGAGGACCTCACCCAGGACGGCCGCAACGCCATCCGCACCCCGATGCAGTGGTCGCTGGCCGCCAACGGCGGCTTCTCCACCGCCGCGGCCGACCAGCTGGTCCGCCCGGTGATCACCGGCGGCGACTACGGCTACGAGCGGCTCAACGTGACCCTGCAGCGGCACGACACCAAGTCGCTGTTGTCCTGGTTCGAGCGGATGATCCGGACCCTCAAGGAGGCGCCCGAGGTCGGCACCGGCAGCTGCACGCACGTCGACGTGCCCGCGTCGACCGGCTTGCTGGTGCACCGCGCGGACGGCGCCACCGGCACCGTGCTCTTCCTGCACAACCTGGCGCCGGAGGCCGGCGAGGTCGACCTGGGCAGCCTCTACCCGGAGGCCGACTTCCCCAACGACGTGCTCGCCGACCAGGAATACCCGGAGCCCGGCAAGCTCGACAAGCTCACGGTCGGCGGCTACGGCTACCGCTGGATTCGGCTGTGCCGCAAGCCGTGACCAACAACATGCATCTGTGATGCAGAAAGATTGCCCCGGGTGGTAACCCGCCGGTAACGGCTGGGTTAGAGTCGGCCGACCGCGTAACAGATCAACCGGGAGGCCAGCAATGACCCAGCCGAGTCGGGTAGCGATCGTGACCGGTGCCGCACGTGGCATCGGCGAGGCGACCGCGCGCAAGCTCGCCGCCGACGGCATGGCCGTGGCGGTCGTCGACCTCGACGAGGGGGCCTGCGCGAACACGGTGACCGCGATCCACGACGCCGGCGGCACCGCCCTCGCGGTCGGCGCCGACGTCTCCAACGCGGTCCAGGTGGCGGCCGCCGTCGAGCGGGTCACCGCCGAGCTGGGCGCGCCCACGGTGCTGGTCAACAACGCCGGCGTGCTGCGCGACAACCTGCTGTTCAAGATGAGCGACGACGACTGGGAGACCGTGATGGCGGTCCACCTGCGCGGCGCCTTCCTGTTCAGCCGGGCCGTGCAGAAGCACATGGTCGACGCCCAGTGGGGCCGCATCGTGTGCCTGTCCAGCACGTCGGCGCTGGGCAACCGGGGCCAGGCCAACTACGCCGCCGCCAAGGCCGGCCTGCAGGGCTTCACCAAGACGCTGGCGATCGAGCTGGGTCGCTTCGGGGTCACCGCCAACGCGGTCGCGCCCGGGTTCATCGTGACCGATATGACCGCGGCCACCGCGGCCCGGGTCGGCGTCGACTTCGCGGACTTCCAGAAGGCGGCGATCGGTCAGATCCCGGTCGGCCGGGCGGGCCGTCCCGAAGACGTGGCGAACACCGTATCCTTCCTGGTCAGTGAAGGAGCGGGATTCGTCTCCGGCCAGGTCATCTACGTGGCCGGAGGCCCCCGCGACTGAGGTCGTGGCTTGATTCGGCGCGCTACACATGAGTGAGCGGGCCGGACAGGGCGAAGGGTGGAGAAGCCGACTGTGAACCGACGGATGAGCTCTCGGAGCGTGTCGTTGACCAGCACGTTCCTGCTGCTGGCCGCGGGCGGGGTAGCCGCTTGCGACAACGGCGACGAGTACCAGGACGAGGGCTTCTACTGCGCCGACGCCAACGGCGTCGTGGTGGACGAGGACTACTGCGACGACGATGACAACAACGGCGGCGGCGGTGGCGGCTTCTTCATCTGGCACTCGTCCGGCTACCGCTCGGGCTACCCGGTCGGTTCCCGGCTGCCCGCCGGCGGCAGCAAGTTCGCCTACAACGACAAGGCCGCGCGGTCGTCGTTCGGGCTGCCCTCGTCGGGCCGGATCAGCAACGGCACGGTCAAGACCAGCGTCGTCGGCAAGGGCGGCAGCGGCACGTCGGGCAAGTCGTCCAGCCGGTCGGGTGGCTGATCGGTGCGGCGCATCCCGTACGGGCCGGTGCGTGACGGTTGGCGGCTCACCAACTTCAGCCTCGGCCTGACCTACAACGACACCGAGCTGCCGGACGGCACGATGATGTCGTACTGGCAGGAGGGGCCGTACTACGACTTCAGCGCGGCCGAGATCGAGGAGCTGGAGACGGTGACGGCCGCGCTCTACAGCATGTGTCTCGAGGCCGGCGACTGGATGGTGCAGCAGTGCCCCCGGCACACCGCCCAGGGCCGGCGCGACGGCTACTTCGCCTCGGTCTGCGGGCCGGAGACGTGTTTCCTGGCCAGGATCGGCGTGCCGGAGTACACCCACGAGCAGATCATCCGCACCTGGTTCGACGGTGACGCCGAGACCTGGACGCACCAGGACAAGGACCCGGACGGCCGGCTGCCGATGCAGACCCCGGACTTCTCGCCGACCGTCTACGGCCGCTTCGACCTCTGGTACAACGGCGCCGGCAGCACGCCGCGGCTGCTGGAGTACAACGCGCAGACCCCGACGTCGCTGGTCGAGGCCGCGGTCATCCAGTGGCACTGGGTGGACCAGACCGGCGTGACCCAGCACGAGTGGCGGCAGTGGAATTCCATCCACGACCGCCTGGTCGGCTGGGAGGCGGCCGACGGCGAGCCGGCCAACCCCGGCGCCTGGCGGCGCAACATCGGCAAGCTCCGGGAGGCCCGTCCGTGGCTGCCGGAGAAACCCAAGATCTTCTTCGCGTACGAGACCAGCGAGACGTCCGGTGAGGACCGGATGAACGTGGCCTACCTGATGGCGACGGCCGAGGAGGCCGGCTATCCGGTGGAGCTCATCGCGATGAGCCAGATCGGCTGGGACGTGGCCGGCGACCGGGTGCTGTTCGTGCCCGCGCCGGGCCAGGAACACAAGGCGCAGCCGATCGACGTGATCTTCATGCTGTATCCCTGGGAGTGGTTCTGGAACGAGGAGGGCGGCAAGGCCTTCTTCCGGAACATGGCCGATCCCGGCAAGCGCGGCACGGTGTGGATGGAGCCTCCGTACAAGGCGGCGCTGCTGGGCAACAAGGCGCTGCTGCCGGTGCTGTGGAAGCTCTTCGGCGACGACCCGGAACGCGGCAAGTACCTGCTCCCGGCATACTTCGCGGAGTCGTCGAAGGCGGCGAGCCTGACCTCGTACGCGAAAAAGCCGGTCTGGGGCCGCGAGGGCGGCTCGGTCAAGCTGGTCAAGGACGGCGTCACCCTGGTGGACAACCCGTCGGAGTACGGCAACGACGGCCGCTACGTGGTGCAGGAGCTGCTGGAGCTCCCGTCGTTCGACGGCCTGGAGGGCACCGTGCACCCGGTGATCGGCGCCTGGCTGATCGACGGCGAGCCGGCCGGCATGGGCATCCGCGAGGGTCTCGGCACGGAAGGGCTGGTCACCCGGGACAACTGCAACTTCCTGCCGCACACCGTCGGCGCGGATTCCTGAAGTTCCGTCGCGAACCCCTCAACGTTTCGTTTCCGTCGATGCGTTGAGGGGTTGTGACCTTCGAAGAGTTCGTCGCCCTGCGGCTCGGCGCCCTGCTGCGCTACGCCACCGTGGTGACCTGGGACCCGCATCTGGCGGAGGACGTCACCCAGGAGGTGCTCGTCCGGGCCCAGCAGCGGTGGGGCCGGATCGCCGGGCTCGACGCGCCCGAGGCCTACGTCAAGCGCATGGTCGTCAACGAGTTCCTGTCCTGGCGCCGGCGCCGGGCCGCGCGACCGGTGACCCGGGAGTCGCTGGAGGCGGCCGCCGGGAGCGTGCCCGACCACGGCGCCTCCTTGGGTGAGCGCGACGCCATGTGGCGGCTGATCGCCATCCTGCCCGCGAAGCAGCGGGCCGCCGTCGCGCTGCGCTTCTACGAGGACATGTCGTACGACGAGATCGCGGACGCCCTCGGCTGCCGGGCGGTCACCGCCCGTTCCCACGTCTCCCGTGCCCTGCTCGCCCTGCGCGAGCAGCTGCCGTCCGCGCCGATCCTGACCGGGGAGAAGTGATGAGCCGATCCATCGAAGACCTCGTCCGCGCGGCGCAGCACGAGCAGGCCGAGCGGGCCGTCGATCCGCGGCGCATCCTGGCCGCCCTCCCGCAGCGCCGGGTGCGGGCCGTCCGCCGGCGCCGCCTGGCCCTGACGCTCGCTGCCGCGGCCGTCGTCGCGGTGGCGGCCGTCCCGGCCTTTGTCCTCCGCGACGGCCCGGCGCCGCAGCCGCCGAGTGTCACACCGAACCCGAGCGTGTCCGCCGTCGACACCCGCCTCGTGCCGCTGGAGTTCAGCCCCGGCTGGCTGCCGCCGGGCTACGCCGAGTACTACCGCACGGTCCGTCCCGGAGCCGGCCTCACCCGGATGTGGGCGTCGGCCGCGCCGAAGTCCCCGCTGCTCATGGACGACGCGCCGGACCGCCTGGTGATGACCGTCGTCGCCACCGCGGATGCCGAGGTGACCCGGGACGAGGGCGACCAGCCGGTCGACATCAACGGGATCAGCGGCAGCTACCGCCCCGCGGGCCAGCCGGGCGTGTACTGGCAGGCCGGCGCGGTCACGATCGAGATCCGGACGGACGAGCCGGGCCTGCCCCAGGCCACCCTGCTGCGCATCGCCCGCTCGGTGCGGCCCGACCCCGCCGCCCTGCGGCTGCCGTTCACGGTACGGCCGCCGGCCGACCGGGTCGTCGCGTCTCAGACCGTGAAGGGCGTCTCACCCGGCGAGTGGCTCGCGGTGACCGACTTCGGCGAGCTGGATCCCTTCGGTGACATCGTCGCCTCGGGCACGTCGATCAGCATCGGCACGGTGACCCCGGCACCGTCGGGCGGCACCTCGTTGCGGGTGGCCGGGCATCCGGCCCGGTACCGGTACTCCGAGCTCCCGGAGCCGGGCAACTACCTGATCGTGGACCTGGGGAACGGGCTCCAGCTGACCGTCTACTCGATGGAGCTGGACCGGCCGGCGATCGTCGCACTGGCCGAATCCGCGGGGTCGCCGGAGCCCGGGGCCGCCGCCTGGACCGGCAGCTGAGCACACCCGCCGATTCCGGCTGCAAAAGTCTTTTGCACAAGTCTTTAGCACGGAGGTCCTGCGGTATGCCCGTAGATCGGGGCGGCACCGTCATCCTCGGCTTGAACGAGAACGAGGACTTTCAGCCTGCGCCGGGCTTTGATGCCGGTCGCAGGAGCGTACTGCCGAGCCCACGGTGCCTCAGCAATCCGGCGCTACCGCCGATGACCTGGTCTGGTCCGCTCTGGCCGGAGGCGCTGAGCTCAGTCGCCGGGATCTGGAGGAACGAACAGGTCTTGCCCTGACCAATGTCCTGCGGGCGCTTGCGCGCCTTGAGGCGCGCGGCCAGGTGGTGTCCACCGCCCCCGCCCGATCGCCGTTGCGTCGCTACCGTCGGGCCTGAAGGGCCGCGGCCGGCCCGGTCGTGCGGATCAGGGCCGGTCGGGGCGGTTGCGCCAGAGCCACCAGAGGCCGATGACCGGCAGCACCAGCGGGACGTAGCCGTACCCGCTGCCGAAGCCGGACCAGACCGTGGCGTCCGGGAAGGCTTCCTTGTCGAAGATGCTCAGCGTGCCCACCACCAGCACGCCGACCAGCTCGATCGAACAGCTGGTCAGGGCGATCAAGCGACCCCGGGTGCCGCCGACGGCCAGGCCGACGGTGGCCGCGAGGTATATCAGCGCGGCGAAGGCCGACAGCAGGAAGGCCAGCGGCGCCTCGGCGAACTTGGTGGCGATCTGCACGCCGGCCCGGGCGCCCGCGGAGAGCGCGAAGATGCCGTACACCAGCAGCAGCACCCGGCCGGCGCCGGTGCCGATGGCCGCGTCCCGGTGCCGGGTCGGTGCGGGTGTCGGCTCAGCCACCGGTGGCCTCCGCGATCTGCTGCAGCCGCAGCACGAGAACGGGCAGCACCAGGCAGGCGACGCCGAGGATCAGGGTGCCCCAGCGGGTCGGCTCCAGCCGGGCCAGGTAGAAGCCGACCGGGGCGAACGCCACCGTGGTGATCAGGTAGCCGACGAAGGTGGTCGTGTCGCCGGGCCGGTCGCCGCCGATGAGCCCGACGACGGCCACCACCACCAGCACTGCGACCAGCGCGCTGAGGCCGAGCATGGCCCACAGGTCGGCGTTGCCGGGCGCGCGGTCCAGCGCACAGCGGATCAGATACCAGATCCCCAGCAGCAGGGCGACCACGATCGTCGCGGTCGACAGCGGGCCGTTCATCACCGGGACAGCGTACTGATCAGCGGCAGCGTGTTAACTTTCGGCCGGGTGTGATCTCCAGCGGGAAGGCGGCACGGCGATGCGGTTCGGACTTTTCGGTACGGGACCCTGGGCCCATCAGGCGCACGCCCCCGCGCTGGCGGCCCATCCGGACGTGGAGTTCGTGGGCGTCTGGGGCCGGGACCCGGCCAAGGCGGCGGCGCTGGCCGGCGAGCACGGCGCGACGCCGTACGCGGAGATCGACGCCCTGCTCGCCGACGTGGACGCCGTCGCGATCGCGCTGCCCCCGGCCGTGCAGGCGGACATCGCGCTGAAAGCCGCCCGGGCGGGCAAGCACCTGCTGCTGGACAAGCCGATCGCGTTCACCACCGAGGCCACCGCCGAGATCGTCGCCGCGGCCGCCGAGCAGCAGGTCGCCGGCGTGGTGTTCTTCACCCGCCGGTTCATGCCGCAGATCCAGCAGTTCATCGACGAGGTCAACGGCGTCGGCGGCTGGCTGGGGGCGCGGATCGACCACCTCGGCTCGATCTTCCAGCCCGGCAACCCGTTCGGGGCGTCGGTCTGGCGCAAGGAGAGCGGCGGCCTGTGGGACGTCGGCCCGCACGCGGTCGCGCTGATCCTGCCGGTGCTGGGCCCGGTCGCCCAGGTGACCGCGCTGGCCGGCGACCGGGACATGACCCACGTGCTGCTGCGCCACACCGGCGGCGCGATCAGCACCCTGACCCTGTCGCTCGACGCGCCGGCCGCGCTGGAACGCGAGGACGCGGTCTTCTACGGCGAGTCCAGGATCGCCGACGTGCCGCCGGTGCCGTGGCTGCCGGTGGAGGCCTTCAGCCGGGCGGTCGACGCCCTGATCACCGCGGCGAACGGCGGCCCGGCCTCCGCGCTGGACCTGGCCTTCGGCGCCCAGGTCGTGGCGATCCTGGCCGCGGCCGCCGAGTCGATCAGCACCGGCCGCACCATCACCCTGGCCGGGGACGCCCAGGACGGGAACTAGCGGCACCGCCAGAGCAACGGGCGGCTCCCGTCGGCCCCGCCGACCAGCCCGCCCGCCGCGGTCCGGCCGTCGTCGCTCAGGCTGGTCAGTTCGTAGTTGGCGTCCTTGCCCTGGGCCGGGTCGGTGGGCAGCAGGGTGATCGCCCCGGCGGCGTCGATGACCGCGGGCTGTCGGCCGCCGGTCGGCACCGCGCCGGTGGCCGCCACCCGGTCCGGCAGCATCATCCCGGCCGGCGCGATCACCCGTTCATAGTGGTCCGTGTCGATGCGATACCGCAGCGGGACAAGGGTCAGCCCGTCCCGGGTCTGCACGATGCCATGCCCGACCACCCAGCCGTTGCGGATCGCCAGGGGCTCGAACCGGTCCGCCGGGCGGCCGTTGACGTCGGGCAACGGGAAGGGGCGTCCGGAGCCGTCCGCCAGCCACAGGTAGCCGACGCCATCGGCGACCGGCAGCAGCATCTGGGACTCCGGGTTGCCGTCGGTCGTGACAGTGCCGATCACGGTGCCCGCGTCGTCGACGTCGACCGCGGTGCCGTACCGGGCGCCGGGCGGCAGCGGCAGCTGCTCGGGCTGGGCGGTGGTGGACGGCCAGCGGACGGGCCGGACCTGCTGCGCCGGGCCCAGCGCGCCGACCACCACGCCCGCGTCGTTGATCGCCTTCGCGGTGCCCTCGCCACCCACCAGCGTGCTCATGCTGCCGTCCCGGTACGCCGACGGCCGCCGCCCGGAAGCGGAACCGCCGCCGACCGCCGCACCGCTCGCGTTGATGTCCGCGAAGCGGGCCCGGTTCGGCACCTCCGTTCCGGCGACGATCTTCCCGTCGCGCCACACCACAACCCGTGCCTTGTCTCCCGGCAGAAAGGCCCGGCCGACCAGCCAGCGCCCGCTGGAGTCGCCGCCGGCGACCAGCGCCGAGTCCGCGCCCGGCACGCTGAGCCGGCTGACGGTGCAGTCCGCCGGCGCCGGGCCGGCGGAAGCGGCCGACACCGACGGGCTGGCGATCGGGGGCGGCGGCGCCGGACGGCCCACGGCGGAGAAGGCCAGCGTGCCGCCCGCGGCGGTGGTGGCGGTGACGGCACCGATCGCCGCCAGGCTCGCCCACCAGCGGGTCCGCCGTCGCCGGTTCCCCTCCGCCATGGCGCGGGCCACGTCGATCCGGGCCGGGCCGGCCGGTCCGCCGGCGAGCGGGCTCAGCAGGGCCGCGGCGGCCCGGTCGGCGCTGTCCGGGTGCTCGGTCATCGTGCGCCCCCGAGGGAGTGGATGCGGTCGCCGAGGATCCGGCGCAGGGCGGTGAGCCCGTGGGCGGTCTGGCTCTTGACGGTCCCCTCGCTGCAGCCCAGCACCCGGGCGACGTCGGCCACCGGCTGATCGCAGAGGAACCGCAGCACCAGCACTGCCTGCTGGCGGGCGGGCACCCGGGCCAGGGCGGCGCGCAGCATGGTCCGTTCATCGACGCCGTGTCCGGGTGGTGCGGGCGCGGGCCGATCGGGCGGTA
The DNA here is from genome assembly GCF_044465625.1 of Actinoplanes sp. NPDC049599. Taxonomy (NCBI): domain Bacteria; kingdom Bacillati; phylum Actinomycetota; class Actinomycetes; order Micromonosporales; family Micromonosporaceae; genus Actinoplanes; species Actinoplanes sp. NPDC049599. The sequence continues at coordinate 81,742 of NZ_JBITLX010000023.1, read as the reverse complement.
CGCCGAGACGCACCCTCCACCAACCGCGGCGCTGCTCGTCGAGGAAGGCGCGGACCAGCATCGTGTGCACGTACCCGTCGATGTTCTCCAGGCCGCTGATCCGCGACCAGCGCGCGTACAGCTTGGTGATGGTCTCCTGGACCAGGTCGTCGGCCTGGTGCTCGTCCCCGCAGAGCAGGTACGCGGTGCGCCGCAGCCTCGTCACCCGCCCGTGCACGTACGCCAGGTAGTCCGCGTCCGTTCCGTGCCCCATGCCCTGCTCCCGCCGTCGTCCCAGTAGTAGAACGGCGACCTCGTCCGATCGGTTGTACGTGTCCCGGATGCGGCGCGTCGACCCATCCGCGTAGCCCTCCGTGCCGAATGAGAGTTGAAAACGGCATGAGCGATGGAGAGGCTGACTTCATGACTGAGCGCGGCGCCGCCCGCCGGCCAGACCATCTATCGGCCGTGCCCGACCCGGAACCGGCCCCGGCCACCGACGTGGGTGTGCTGCTGCAGGCCGTCGCCCGGGGTGACGAGCCGGCGTTCGCGCGGCTCTACGACCTGGTCTCGCCCCGGGTCTACGGGCTGATCCGGCGGGTCCTGCGCGATCCGGCCCAGGCCGAGGAAGTGGCCCAGGAGGTGCTGGTCGAGGTGTGGCGCACGGCGGCCCGCTTCGACACCGCCCGCGGGTCCGCGACGTCGTGGATCTTCACGATCGCGCACCGCCGCGCGGTGGACCGGGTCCGCGCCGAGCAGGCCTCGACCGATCGCACCATGAAGGTCGGCATCGCCTCGGTGGAGACGCCGTACGACGAGGTCGTCGACGAGGTGGCCGGGCGGCTCGAACGCCAGCAGGTGCGGCACTGCCTGGACGACCTCACCGAGCTGCAACGGCAGGCCGTGACGCTCGCCTACTACCAGGGCCACTCCTACCGCGAGGTGGCCGAGCTGTTGAAGACCCCCCTGCCGACAGTCAAGACCCGGATGCGCGACGGCCTGATCCGCCTGCGCGACTGCCTGGGTGTGGAGGTGCCCGCATGACCGCGACGGACATTCACGCCCTGGTCGGCGCCTACGCGCTGGACGCGGTGGACGATCTCGAGCGGGCCGCCTTCGAACGCCACCTGCAGGACTGCGAGGGGTGCCGCGGCGAGGTCGACGAGCTGCGCGAGACCGCGTCCCGGCTGGCCGACAGCACCTGGTCCGTCCCGCCGCCGCGGCTGCGCACGAACGTGCTCGCCGCCGTCGGCCGGACGCGTCAGCTGCCGCCGGCCGAGTCGGCCCGTCCCGCGCCGGACGCCCGGGCGGCGGTGTCGCGCTGGCGCCGGTACACGGCCGGGGTGGCCGCGGCGGGCATCCTGGCCGCCGGCGCGGGCGCGGCCAGCTGGGCGGTTCAGGAGCAGCGGGTACGCGACAAGAACACCGCCGTGGCCGCCGCCGAACTGCGCGAGGCCCGTACCCAGGCGATCCTGGCCGCCCCCGACCTGGTCGTGCGCACCGCGCCGATCACCGGCGGGGGCCGGGTGACCGTGGCCTCGTCGGCGCTGCAGGGGGCGAGTGTGGTCTCGATGCGCGCCGACCGGGCGCCCGCCGCGGACCGGGCCTTCCAGCTCTGGACCATCCGCGACATCTCCCGTCCCGCGCCGGTCAACGCCGGGCTGCTGCTGCCCGGCGAGGCCGCGACGGCGCAGATCGTCGACGGCGTGCCGGGCAACGAGGCCTTCGCCGTCTCGGTGGAGCCGGCCGGCGGATCGCCGCTGCCCACCGAGGGTCAGATCGTCGCGCAGGTGCTGCTGACCTAGACCCATCCGGGCCGCATACCGCTCCGAATCCCCTGTAGCGGAAAGAAAAGAACGAAACGGGCCGATCCGGCTCGCCGCCTCGTTCTCGCTATGACTCCACCGACTTGAGTGACACGCGCCACCGTGCGCATCTGTCCGAGCAGTTCGTCACGAATTCTCCGTGACATCCACTTCCGAAGGGGAACCCCAATCATGCGCGCCACCAAGATCACCGCTGTCGCCGCCGCCCTCGTCTTCTCCGCCTCCCTCGCGGCGTGCGGCGGGGACGACGCCGCCGAGGACACCGCGGCCGCGCCCGCCGCCACCACGGCGTCGGCCGCGCCGAGCATGGCGGGCACCGACACGATGGCGAACTTCGGCGCCGGCTGTGCCGCCGTGCCGACCGACTCGACCAACCCGGGCAGCTTCGACGCCATGTCCCAGCTCCCGGTCGCGTCCGCCGCCTCCGGCAACCCGCTGCTGTCCACCCTGGTCAGCGCGGTGAAGCAGGCGGGACTGGTCGACACGCTGAACAACGCGCCCGAGCTGACCGTCTTCGCGCCGACCAACGACGCGTTCGACAAGATCCCGGCGGCCGACCTCAAGGCCGTGCTGGCCGACAAGAAGACGCTGACCAGCATCCTGACCTACCACGTGGTCGCGGGGAAGCTCACCCCGGCGCAGCTGGCCGGCACCCACAAGACCCTGCAGGGTGACGAGGTCACGGTCGAGGGCAGCGGCGCCGACTTCACGGTCAACGAGGCGTCCGTGGTCTGCGGCAACGTGCAGACCGCGAACGCGACCGTCTACATCATCGACTCCGTCCTGATGCCGAAGAGCTGATTTCTCGGGAACGCGCCGGCCGTGGTGCTCACCACGGCCGGCGCCCGGCAGGGAAGGAGTGGCGTGGTGCGACGTAACGCCTGGCCGGCCCTTGCCGGTGTGCTCGCTACGGCCTTCGGGGTGGCCCTCGCGGAACTGCTCGCGGCCGCGACCCGGCCGCAGGCCGGACCGCTGGTCGCCGTCGGGGGCGCGGTGATCGACGCGGCGCCGACCCCGGTCAAGGAGTTCGCGGTACGGACCCTCGGCACCCACGACAAACCCGTCCTGCTCGCCACGATCGGCCTGGCGCTGCTGCTGTTCACCGCGCTGATCGGGGTCCTCAGTGTCCGGCGCCGCTGGGTCGCCGTCGCCGGCGCCGCCCTGTTCGGCCTGGCCGGAGCGGTTGCCGCGGCCCTGCGCCCGGCCGCGGCCGGCTACGACGTGGTCCCCTCGATCGTGGGCGCCGCCGTCGCCGGCGGCACCCTGTTGTTCCTGCTCCACCGCTCTTTCCGGCCCGACCCGGCCGAGCCGGTCCGGACCGGCTTCGACCGCCGCGCCCTGCTGCGTGCCGCGGCCGTGGTCGCCGGTGGCTCCGTCGTCGCGGGCGGTACGTCCGAGGTGGTCAAACGGGTCCGCGGTGGCGCCGTGACCAGGTCCCGGGCGGCGCTGCGGCTGCCCGCCCCCGCCGATCCGGCCAAGCCGCTGCCCACCGGCACCGCCCCGGGCTTCGTGACCGCCAACGCGGACTTCTACCGGGTGGACACCGCGCTCACCGTGCCGAGCATCGACGTGGCGAGCTGGCGGCTGCGGGTGCACGGGATGGTCGGGCGGGAGGCCGAGTTCTCCATGGACGACCTGTTGGCCCGGCCGCTGATCGAGCGGGACGTGACGCTCAACTGCGTGTCCAACGAGGTCGGCGGGCGGTACATCGGCACCGCTCGCTGGCTCGGGGTGCCGCTCGCCCCGCTGCTGCGGGAGCTGGGCGTCGAGCCGGGCGCCGACCAGGTCGTGGCCCGCTCGGCCGACGGCATGACCATCGGCACGCCGGTCGAGACGGTCCTCGACGGCCGGGACACGATGCTCTGCGTCGGGATGAACGGCGAACCGCTGCCACTGGAGCACGGCTTCCCGGTCCGGATGCTCACCCCCGGCCTGTACGGCTACGCCGGCGCCTGCAAGTGGCTGACCGAGATCGAGCTGACCACGTTCGCCGCCTTCGACGCGTACTGGGTGCGCCGCAAGTGGGGCGCCCGCGGCCCGGTCAAGACGGCCTCACGCATCGACCGGCCGGCGCCCTTCGCCAAGCTGACCGCGGGCACGCTGACCGTGGCCGGCGTCGCCTGGGCGCAGGGCCGCGGCATCACCTCGGTCGAGGTACGCGTCGACGACCGCCCCTGGGTGAAGGCGGACCTGCTGCCGGCGCCGTCCTCGGACACCTGGGTCCAGTGGCGCTACGACTGGCCCGCCACCGCCGGCCTGCACACGCTCTCGGTGCGCGCCACCGACGGCACCGGCGCGGTGCAGACCGAGCAGCGCGCGACGCCGTTCCCGGACGGTGCGACCGGCTGGCACACCATCACCGCGACGGTGGACTGACCCCGCCGGCGGTCGCGGCGCCGGGCGCGCTCAGGGGACGATGCGCTCGATGACCGCGGGGCCTTCGCGCTCCAGTTGCCGGCGAGCCCGCTCGATGTTCGCCGGGGTCGGATCCCAGCCCTGGGCCAGGGCCAGATCCACCGGCTCCCACTCCTGCTCGGCCCCGGTCCGGAACGTCGGCCGCTCGCCGGGCTGCAGGAAGGTGGGGCTGTCGGCGTCGGGGCCGCCTCCGGTGACGAAGGCGCTCACCGCGACGTCGTCCGCGACGGCGTCGGCGACCTCCTGCGTCTCCTCGAGCGGCTGGCGGTTCTCGTCGGTCATGACGCTCCTCCAAGCTGGATGCCGGGATCCCTCGATGCCCTTCCTACTCCGGCTCGCCCCGGATGCCCAGGGTCGGAGGGCCCGGCCGCGCCGTGGGTACATAAATGGGACGATCATGTACTTCGCCCGCCAAGCGAGCGTGATTCGGACAACGGCCGCGCGCATCGGATGGACGGTGTGTAGTGAGCCGAATACATTTCTGCGTTGGCACGTGTGTGAGTGTTCCGGCGGGGACCACTCAGTTCGTGGGCCGCCGGCGGCGACTCGCGGCACGTGGCGCGAGGGGAACGTGACAGATGATCGATGGCTGGGAAGTGCCGAGGTGAGCAGCCTGCCCGACGCCGAGCGGGACGCGAGTGAGGTCGCACAGCTGCTGGCGGGACTGGCCGCGCTGCTGCGCGGCCGGGATCTTGTGCTCGACGACGACACCCGGGTGATGCTGACCATGGCCATGGAGGGCAGTGTGTCCGCGGCGCGGGTGCTGGAATATCTGCATGCCCTGCAGGGCCCCGGTGACGGGGTGGCCGCCGCGGTGCCGCCACGGCTCGGACCCTGGCGGGAGTGGGTGCCGTCGCGCGGGAACCTGCTCGGTGAGACCGCCGGGGCGCCACGGATAGACGAGTTGCCGCGGCATCGCCGCCGGCACGATCCGGGCGAGTAGCCGTCCGTCACCCGCCGTGCCCGCTGGTCAGGGGGTGCGGCGGAGAGTCTCGGACGGGCTGACCCCGAAGCGGGCCCGGTAGGCGGTCGAGAACCGCCCGAGGTGGGCGAAGCCGGAGCGGTGGGCGACCGCGGCGACGGTGACCCGCGCCGGGTCCTCGCGCCGCAACGCCTCGTGCGCCAGGTTCAGCCGCACCGACTGCAGGTAGGCCATCGGCGAGCACCCGACGTACCGCCGGAAGCCCTCCTGCAGGGTCCGCACGCTCACGCCGGCGATCGCGGCCAGGTCGGCCGCGCTGAACGCCCGGTCGGGCGCGTCGTTGATCGCGTCGACCACCCGCTGGACGGTGCGCGGCGGGCTGCTGGGCGGGGTCGCGCTCAGTTCGTCGCTGAACCGGTGCTGCACGCTGAGCAACAGCCCGTTGAGCACGCTCCGGCGTAACTGCTCGGCGAACACCGGTCGCCAGACCAGGCTGCCCGGATACTCGTGCTCGGTGCTGAGCAGCTGGACCAGCCGGCGCCAGCTCTGCGCGGCCCCGGCGCCGACGTTGATGGCCGGCGGCAGCCCGATCGGGCCCTTGACCGGGCGGCCGAGCAGCGTCGCCAGCTCGTCCTCCAGCGCGGTACGGGTGATCTTGACGTTCAGCTCGGCGGAATGCGCGTCGTACCGGGCGTGCACCGGCTGCCCCGGACCGAAGATCGCCCCGGTGGACGCACCCGCGACGACCTCGTGCCCGGCGTGCCGGGTGTGCACGAAGCCGGCGGTCGGGATGGTCACGTGATAGCCGCCCAGCTCGGGGGCGACAAGCGTCACGGAAGCCCCGAAACCGAGTCGCCCGACGGTGAGTGGTCCGAGTTGGATCACTTCGGCGTGGAACCGGAAGCCCTCCGCGCCGTCCGGCACGCCGACGGTCAGCGGGTAGTAGAACCGGTTCAGCATCTCCCGGGTGTCGTCGATGTCAACGCTGCTGAAGCTCGTGCCGGCCGGGGGTTCGGGGACGGGTCGCAGCCGCCTGGAGTGGGTCATCACGATCCTGTCAGGGCCTTTCCCGCATCCGCCGAGTATTCGGCCGACCCGCCCCGGCGTCAACGCGGGCGCCGTCGGCTGTCCGATCCAGCACATTCGGGCCAGATGAACTACTCTGGCGTTCCGCGCCTACCTGGCGTAACTTGCAGACCAGCGGACTGTTGTTGGACGCGGTATCCGGTCGGTGCCTGGGTGAGGCGCCGTGCTGCGCAGCTGGTCAGCGCAGAGACCCCCGCGCGGAGTGGCGTCGCCCGCACGACGCCCAGGAAGAGGGCAGCTGTGTATCTGCCGATCACCACTCGCCAGTTGGCCGATGGCACCGCCGAGATCGCGCCCAGTGGCGAGATCGATCTCGACAACGCGCATGTGATGCGCGACGCGGTCAACGACGTGCTGACCACCTCCCACCCGAACAAGATCGATCTTGACCTCCAACGGGTGATGCTGATCGACAGCATCGGCATCGGCATCCTGGTCGCCTGCTTCCATACGGCTGCCGCCAGCGGCGTCAAGCTGGTGGTGAGCCATCCGAGCCCGACGGTCTACCGTCAGCTCTGGATCTCCGGTCTGGTCGGCCTGCTGGGCTGCGCCGAGCCGCCGTCCCCGCGCACCTCGGTGGGATTGCGCCCCAGCTGACCCCGGGCCCGCGCTGACCTGCTGGAATGCAGCACATGTCGGTGCTGCGTTCGATCGCGCTCTTCCTGCTCGCCGCCGTCGCCGAGATCGGCGGGGCCTGGCTGGTCTGGCAGGGCGTCCGCGAGCATCGGGGCCTGCTGTTCGTCGGAGCCGGGGTGGCCGCGCTGGGCGCCTACGGCTTCGTCGCGACGCTGCAGCCGGACGCCAACTTCGGCCGCATCCTGGCCGCGTACGGCGGGATCTTCGTCGCCGGGTCACTCGGCTGGGGGATGCTGCTCGACGGCTTCCGGCCGGACCGCTGGGACCTGATCGGCGCGGCGCTGTGCCTGGCCGGGGTCGCGGTGATCATGTACGCGCCGCGCGGGGCCTGAAGAAGGGGCCCCTGTCGAGGCCCCTTCTCCGCGCCGGGTTCAGAGCAGCTGGATGCCCGTGGCGGCCTCTTCCTGCGCGCGGCGCTCCTCGCCGCTGAGGGTGTGCAGCGGCTTCTCCTTGATGAACAGGACGGCCAGCACAGCCAGGGCCGCGATCGGGGCGCCGACCAGGAACAGTTCGGCGGTGGCCTGGCCGTACACGTCGGCGACGATGGCGCGCACCGGCTCCGGCAGCGTGGCCAGGTCGGGGACCGCCGCGGTGCCGCCGTCGCCGGTCGCGGCCGGGCCGAAGCGTTCGGTCATCAGCGTGGTGACCCGGCCGGCCAGCACGGCGCCGAGGGCGCTGACGCCGATCGCGCCGCCCATGCTGCGGAAGAACGTCAGCGCGGACGTGGTGGCGCCCAGCTCCTGCGCGGGGACGTCATTCTGCGCGGCGAGCACCAGGTTCTGCATGAGCATGCCGACGCCGACGCCCAGGACCGCCATGTACAGCGACAGCACCAGCACGCTGGTGTCCGCGCCGATCGTGCTGAGCAGCACCATGCCGCCGGTCATCACGACCGCGCCGGCGACCAGGTACGCCTTCCAGCGGCCGTACTTGGTGATGAGCTGGCCGGCGACGGTGCTGGAGACCAGCAGTCCGAAGATCATCGGCAGGCTCATCAGGCCTGCCACGGTCGGGGACTTGCCGAGTGAGATCTGGAAGTACTGCGACAGGAACACGGTGCCGCCGAACATCGCCACGCCGACCAGCACGCTGGCGACGATGGTCAGCGAGACCGTGCGGTTGGCGAAGATGCTCAGCGGGATGATCGGCTCGGCCGCCCGGGACTCCACCAGCACGGCGAGCCCGAGCAGCAGCACGCCGCCGGCCACGAAGGCCACGGTCGGCCAGGAGCCCCAGGCGAAGTGGTGGCCGGCCAGGGTGGACCAGATCAGCAGATCGCACACGCCCGCGGTGATCAGGGCCGCGCCCAGCCAGTCGATGCTGACCGCACGGCGGATGTTCGGCAGGTGCAGCGTGCGCTGCAACAGCAGGATCGCGGCGAGCGAGAACGGCACGCCGATCAGGAAGCACCAGCGCCAGCCCAGCCAGGACGTGTCGACCAGGACCCCGCCGATCAACGGCCCGGCGATGGTGGCGACGCCGAACACAGCGCCGAACATGCCGGAATACCGGCCCAGTTCCCGCGGGGGGATCATCGCGGCCATCACGATCATGGCGAGGGCCGTCATGCCGCCCGCGCCGACGCCCTGCACGACCCGGCTGAGCAGCAGGATCTCGACGTTCGGGGTGAGCCCGGCGATGAGCGAGCCGGCCACGAACAGCCCGAGGGAGAGCTGGATCAGCAGCTTCTTGCTGTAGAGGTCGGCCATCTTGCCCCACAGCGGCACGGTCGCCGTCATCGCCAGCAGCTCGGTGGTGACGATCCAGGTGTAGACCGACTGGCTGCCGCCGAGGTCGGCGATGATCCGGGGCAGCGCGTTGGACACGATGGTGGAGGCCAGGATCGACACGAACATGCCGAGCATCAGCCCGGAGAGCGCCTGCACGACCTCCCGGTGCGACATCTTCCCGGCATTCTGTGCGGGGACGACATCGTCGCGCACGGCAGCCTCGGCCGCCGTCACGGCGTCGTCGGCCACCGGGATGCCGGCCAGGGCCACCGCGTCCTTCGCGACGACGGCTTCCGCCTGAGTTACGGTGGTGCCGGTTTCCTTCTCGGGCGACATCAGACTTCCTCGTTCGTAGGGTGGGCCAGGCCGGTGGCGAGCACGCCGAAGGCCTCGTGCACACAATCGGCGAGCGGGAGCCGGCCGTCGGCCGCGCACCAGCGCATCATCGCGATCCGGAAGGCAGCCCCGGTGGCAGCGGCCACCACCTGCGGAAACACCGAGGAGGCGGGGGTGCCGACGCGCTCGGCGAGAGCCGCGACGAACTGCTGCTCGGCGACCGCGCCGCGGGCCATCAGGGTGGGCAACAGGCCCGGATTCTGCTCGATCACCCGCATCCGGATCAACCACAATTCCCGCTCGGCCTGGATCTGCGCGATCGCCGGCGCGAGGGCGGGCAGCAGCGCCGCGATGACCGGGGTGCCGGCCGGGACGGCGGCGAGCCGGGCGCGCATCTCCGCGGGCTCGATCAGCGGATCACCGATCAGCGCGTCGTCCTTGCCGGCGAAGTAGTTGAAGAACGTGCGGGGCGAGACGTCGACAGCCGCGCTGATCTCCTCGACGGTCACCCGTTCGAGGCCGCGCTCGTCCACCAGGCGCAGGGCCGCGGCGATCAGGGCGGATCGGGTCTGCTGCTTCTTGCGGTCCCGGCGACCCGGGGTTCGGTGCGCCGGCAGGGCTTCGACGTCGTTCACGGCGCCACGCTACGACGTAAGTTGCAGTCACTGCAAACTTTTATTGAGTGCAGTGAATAGGGTGACGAATGAGGTCCTGATATGCGACGGCTGATAAAGACGACCTTCTTCCTGTACGCCGCAGCGGTCGTCGCCATCACGATCTTCCCGATCCGGGTGCGGTCGGCGGCCTACTGGACCGGCGAGCCGTGGTGGACCGTGCTGCGCTGGATCCCCGGCGAGGTGGACGCGCCCAGCTTCGTGCTCAACGTGATCATGTTCGTCCCGCTGGGCGTGCTGCTCCCGCTGCTCCGGCCGGCCCTGGACGACGTCCGCCGGCTCGCCCTGCTGGCGGGCACGGCGAGCCTGGGCATCGAGACGACCCAGTTCCTGCTCGGGATCACGCTGGGCAGCCGCCGTACCGTCGACGTCAACGACCTGATCGCCAACGCCGCCGGTGCCGTGGCCGGGCTGCTCATCCTGCGGCTGGCCGTGCCGGCCCGGGGGCATCGCGCAGGGTTCGGCGCAGAAAGCCCGTCGTCGCCGCCACCGCCTGGCGCCTGAAACGCCTCGCGGCCAAATGGCGGGTGCTGCTGATCTACGCGTTGCTGGCCGGCCCGCAACGCCCGGCGGCCCTGCGACGCCGGCTGCCGGGAATCACGCAGCAGGTGCTGACCGAGACGCTGCGCGCCATGGTCGCGGATGGCCTGGTGCTGCGGCGGGTCCTGAAGGAGGAATCACCGCAGCACGTCGAGTACGCTCTCACCCCGCTGGGCCGCACGCTGGAGGAACCGCTGGCGGCGATCTGCGGATGGGCGCTGGCGCAGCAGAGCTGAGGCCGAGTGACCCGCTCGGCCTGGTGGAGCAGCTCGGCCCGCTTGGCGGCGTCCACGTCCGGCCGGTACGCCTGTGGCCGGTGCCGATGATGTCGATCCTCATACCGACCTCCGTCTCTGCATCGAGGCTGGTGCCCGGCGACCCCGCGGTCACCCCGGACGTGTCGTACGCCATGCCGGCGCTCAGACCAGGAGCTCCGGCTCCACCTGATGGATCTTGACCGGCATGCCCTCGGGGGTCTCGACGTGCAACTGCGTGCCGAGATCCCGGTCCACGGCCATCTCGACGATGACCACACCCTGCGCACGCAGGAGGTGCTCGAGGCGATCGAGCGGCATGGTGGCGGTGAAGTTGAGCTCAACGGTGCTCTCGCCCCGGGCGGCGTTGGGCGGCCGGGTGACCAGGCCGATCTGGGCGGTACCGACCTGCATCAGCACCCATTCACCGGCGCGGTCGCCGTGGTTGATCTCGCCGCCGAGCTTCTCGTAGAAGGCGACGGCGGCGGGCATGTCATCAACGTGCACCAGGGGTTGTAGCTGGAGGCCGGGGAGGAGAGGACGGGGCGGCGGGACCTTGGCGACACCTACTGTCTCGGTCCGGCGGAAATCGCCCGGGCCGAAGGCGTGCTGGTTGCCGGCCCGAGGGGGATTGGCCTGGTCGGGATGGGTGGGGTGGGCTTGGCTGGGGGGCGGGTTGATGGGGTTCGGCCCTCCGGGGGTGACGGGGTGGGGGTGGCTGAGGCCGTCTTCTGTTTCGGGGCCGTACTCCGTTTCCCTGTCGTGCTCCGCTTCCCTGTCGTGCTCCGCTTGCTGGCCGTGCTCCGCTTCCGGGCCGTGTGTTGCTTCCGGGCTGTGGGCTGTTTCCTGGCCGGGCGGTGTGGTCTGGCCGGGTGTCGGCTCGGCCGTGAGCGGCTGGCCGACGGTGGTGGACAATTCCGCGCTCGTCGGCGGGCGGGGAGATTCCGCTGGCGGGACCGGGCTCGGCGCGCCGGCCTGACTTTCGAGGTCGCGCGGACTCGCACTGAGCACCGACGCCAGGTCTGTAGGACGGCCCGGGTTGCGGGTTTCACCGGGCGCGGCGGCCGGGTTCGGGGGGTAGGGGTGGGCCGCCGTCAGGGTGGTCGGCTCCGCCAGGGGGATGCGGCGAGGGCTCGGCATCGGGCGACCGGACATCCGGGTCGGTGCCGCGGCGCGACTGGTCGGCTGCTCGCCGGTGCCGACCGCGGACATCCCTAGCGCCGGGGTCGCGACCTGAGGTCCTT
>NZ_JBITLX010000023.1:0-70006 GCF_044465625.1 Actinoplanes sp. NPDC049599 | reverse complement strand
GTCCTTCCGCGACGTGAGGTCCTTCCGCGACGTGAGGTCCTTCCGCGACGTGAGGTCCTTCCGCGACGTGAGGTCCTTCCGCGACGTGAGGTCCTTCCGCGACGTGAGGTCCTTCCGGCGCCTGAGGTCCTTCCGGCGCCTGAGGTCCTTCCGGCGCCTGAGGTACTTCCGTGGCCTGATTTCGCTGCCGGGCCTGAGGTCCTTCCGCGGCCTGAGGTGCTTCCCGGCTCTGTGGGGTCTCCTGGGCCCAGGCCTGCGGGGGTTGCCTGAGGGGGGCCGCGATGGGGCGTGGGTCGGACGGGTCCCCCGCGCGTGGCTGGCGGGGGCCGGGCGGCGCGGGCTGCGGGCGGGCCGGGTTGGCCTGTCGGTCCCGGGCGTTCGCCGGCTTCCTGCCACCGGGCGGGACCGGTCGTTGCTTGGCCATGGCGGGCTCCTGTCGAGCGGACTTTCGGCGCCGGCGAGGTACCGCCGCCGAAGTGCTCAACGACCCGTGGGGCCCGTCGATACATCCCCACCCGCACGACCTGGCCCTGTCCGGCGCAGCACGAGCAGCCCGCCGATCGCCGGGACGATCGCGGTGAGCCGGGTTCGCAGATCGGTGGTCAGCCGCAGCGTCGCCCCGATCACGAAGAGGTAGGCGCACCCGTGCACCGGCCCGAGCAGTGAGGCGACGGGTGGCAAGTGCACGGTGGCCAGGTTGGCCAGCAGCAGGACCAGGCTGAGCAGTTCAACGAGAGCGGAGGCCCGCAGCAGCCGGAACGGCACGGTCACACCCCCGTCGTGGAGCCGGGCCGGACGATCATCAGGACCACGACGACCGCCCAGAGCAGGTTGAAGACCCCGGTGACCATGCCGAGCCGGGCAGCCACCCGCCCGGCAGAGATCGCTCCGCCGGGTGACGCCACCTCGGACGCCGCGGCAGCCTGGGACGCGGCCGTCGGAGAGGCCGCAGCGGTCTGAAACCGCCCAGCAGCGGAGTTGTGCGTGCCCTGAGATGGCCCGGCGGCGGAGAGCGGCGCGGTATGGGATGGCCCGGCGGCGGAGAGCGGCGCGGTATGGGATGGCCCGGCGGCGGAGAGCGGCGCGGTATCGGACGGCCCGGCGGCCGAATGGGGCGTGGTCTGAGATGGCCCGGCGCCCGAAAGTGGCCCGGCGCCCGAAAGTGGCCCAGCGCCCGAAGACCCCATGCCGCCCGCCGGACCCGTTGCGGTCCGTGACCGCTGCTCGGGTGCACCACTGTCCGTGGTCGCCGATGCGAGTGCGTTTTCCCCGTCCAGGATCGCCGCCTGGCCGGGGAGGATCAGGAAGGCCAGCACCGCAGCCGCCGCCACGGTCAGGACGATCGAGATGATCAACCAGGGATCTCCCACGACACCCAGGCTGCTGGCCGTGGCCAGGCCGAACACCGGGACCAGCACCCCCAGCGCGGCGTACACGCGGCAGATCCGGTGCAGGTTGCGCAGGACCGCGATCCCGTGCCGGTCGGCGGGCTCGGCCAGGGCTCGCCGGGTGGCGGCGGGGAACATGCTGGCCGCCACGGTCACCGGGCCGATGGTGATGATCGCGGCCAGGACGTGGATCGTCAGGAGCAGTTTTGTCACGGTCGATGACGCTATGCGGGTCGCGAACCTCCGCACAGTGGCTGGAATGCCAGATGCCAACGGATTCTCGCCAGGCCTGCGGTAGGCTGCCCGGCCATGCACCTCGTGGCCGTGCTCGCGCTTGACGGCGTTGTCGCCTTTGACCTGTCGACGCCGTTGGAGGTTTTTGCGCGGACCCGGCTGGCCGACGGGCGGCCCGCCTACGAGGTACGCGTCTGTGCACCCACTCCCGAGGTTGACGCCGGTGCCTTCGTGCTGCGGGCGCCCTGGGGGCTGGACGCGCTCGACACCGCCGACACGATCATCCTGCCGGGGGTCGTTGCGCCTGCTGGGGACGTACCGGATGAGGTTGTCGGTCGGTTGCGGGCGGCCGCGGGTCGCGGCACCCGGATCGCGTCCATCTGTGCCGGCGCGTTTGTGCTGGCCGCGACCGGGTTGCTGGACGGGCGGCGGGCGACCACGCACTGGCTGGCCGCCGGGCTGCTGGCCGAGCGGTATCCGGCGGTCGAGGTTGATCCCGACGTGCTCTACGTGGACAACGGACAGTTCCTGACCTCGGCCGGGGCGGCTGCGGGGCTCGACCTCTGCCTGCACCTGATCCGGCGCGACCACGGCTCGGCGGTTGCGGCCGACGCGGCCCGGCTCTCCGTCATGCCGCTGGAGCGTGACGGCGGGCAGGCACAGTTCATCGTGCCGGAGCGGCCGCCGGCGCCGCGCGGCTCCACCATGGAACCGCTGCTGCGCTGGCTCGACGAGAGCGCGGCCCGCGAACTGACCACGGCCGACATCGCGGCGCGGGCGGGGATGAGCACGCGCACGCTCAACCGGCACTTCCGCGAGCAGACCGGCACCACCCCGCTGCAGTGGCTGCACCGGGCCCGGGTCCGGCAGGCCCAGCACCTGCTGGAGACCACCGGCGAGGGCGTGGACCGGATCGGCGAACGGGTCGGCTTCGGCTCACCGACCGCCTTCCGCGAACGCTTCAAGCGGATCGTCGGCACCAGCCCACAGGCCTACCGGCACGCCTTCCGGTCCCCGCGCTGACCCTGCCAGCCGGAGGCCCGCCCGGGAGAAGGACGCGACCCGCGCTGGTCCCCGGCGCCGTTCCCCGCGCTGACCCCTGCCGGCGGAGACCGCCCGGGACAAAACCGCGACCCGCGCCGGTCCGCGCGCTGACCCCTGCCGGCCGGAGACCGCCCGGGACAAGACCGCGACCCGCGCTGACCCCTGCCGGCTGGAAGGTCGCCCGGGACAAGATCGCGATCCGCGCCGGTCAGTCGTTGAGCTGGGCGCGCTCGATCTCACCGAGTGCCAGCGTCACCACCTCCCCCACCTCTCGCGTCCCCAGCAGGTGGGCGATCAGCAGCGTCGAATGGCGGGCCAGCGCATCCGGTTTCACCGGCGGCTCCTCGTTGTCGTGCACGCCCAGCGCGCCCGCCAGCAGCACCAGCACCACGTGCGGATCCACCTCCGGCTGCCACGGGGCCGCCGATCGGACGCTCTGCTCCAGGACGGCACGGATGTCGTCGCCGTCGAGCCCGTCCGGATGGCTCAGCTCCAGCAGCAGCCGCACTGCCGTGCCCAGGATGAGGCCCACCTGGGCCTGGTCCAACGCGGCCAGCTCGCCCACCGCCGTGGTCAGCGCCTCGGCGTCGTGATTGCGCGCGGCCAGCACCGCGGCGTCGGTGGCCGTGGCGATCGGCCGGGCGGGTGCGGGCAAATGCCGCCACTGTTTGGTCACGCTCCGACGCTAGCCGGAGGGTCCGACAAAACCTGGCCGGGGACGCGATCGGTGTTGTCGACCACCCAGCGGCGCGGCAGCGGTTCGCCGGCGTCCCGGCCCAGCGAGTACTCGACGTGCAGCGGCACCGCCGGATAGACCGTGCGGTTGATCAGGCCGTGCTCATCGAGGCGGCGCAGTGTGCCCCGGGGTACGACGTGGTCGCGGTGGGCCCGGCGGTCACGCGCGCCGAGGTCTGGCAATGCGGGTTCGATCGCCCGCCCCGGCACGGATGCGCAGTCGGATCGTCAGCCCCAAGCCCACGCGCTGGACTTCGCGCAGGCCGCCGCCCTGCCGCTGACCACGCTGACCGCCTGGCAGGCGCTTGTTCGACCGGCTCCGGCTCACCGCCGCGAGCACCGGCACCCTGCTGGTGCTCGGCGCGGCCGGCGGACCGCGCGGTTCGACGGCAGCACCGCCGAGAAACCTGCGCCGGGCGCACGCCGCCGTCGAGCGCGGCTCGGTGATCGGCAAGACGGTCATCGCCGGCTTCTGATTTTTGTCGGTGCCGGATGGCAGGGTGGAGGTCATGCAGACCTCTTCGATGCAGCAGGCGATGGCGGCGCGGGTCGAGCGGGGCGAGCTCCCGGGGATCGTCACGCTCGTCGCGCGCGGTGACGACGTCCGGGTCGAGGTGATCGGCACGACGGCGGTCGGCGGCGCTGTGCCGATGCGCCGCGACACGGTCTTCCGCATCGCGTCGCTGACCAAGCCGATGCTCGCCGCCGTCACGATGATCCTGGTCGAGGACGACGTCATCGACCTCGAGGAGCCGGTCCACCGGCTGCTCCCCGAGTTGGCCGGCCAGCGGGTGCTCGCCCGCGTCGACGGCCCGCTGGACGAGACCGTCCCGGCGCGCCGCCCGGTGACGGTGGAAGACCTGCTGACCTTCCGGAACGGCTTCGGCGCCCTCACCGA
Organism: Actinoplanes sp. NPDC049599; assembly: GCF_044465625.1. Classification (NCBI taxonomy): domain Bacteria; kingdom Bacillati; phylum Actinomycetota; class Actinomycetes; order Micromonosporales; family Micromonosporaceae; genus Actinoplanes; species Actinoplanes sp. NPDC049599. Next base: position 65,707 of record NZ_JBITLX010000023.1, on the reverse strand, counting down.
GCCGACCTTCGATCCGCCGTTCCCGATCGTCCGGGCCGCCGAGGAGCTGCGACTCGTGCTCGGCGCGCCCGAGCCCCGCACCCCGCACGACCCGCAGGAGTGGATCAGGCGCTTCGGCACCCTCCCGCTGATGTATCAGCCCGGCGAGCGCTGGCTGTACAACGTCGGCTCCCTGGTGCTCGGCGTGCTGCTTGCCCGGGCGGCCCGGCAGCCGCTCGGTGACCTGCTGCGGGAGCGGCTGTTCGAGCCGCTGGGCATGAGCGAGACCGGCTTCTGGTTGCCGCCCGAGCGAGCCGCGCAGCTGCCGACCCCCTATCTGATCGACGCGGCCACCGGAAAGCTGACCGAGCAGACGTCCGAGGGCTGGGGCGTCCCGCCGGTGTTCCCCTCGGGCGCGGGCGGGCTCGTGTCCACCGTGGACGACTTTCACGTGTTCGCGCGCATGCTGCTCAAGCGGGGCGTGCACGGCGGCACCCGGCTGCTGTCGGAGCAGTCCGTGCAGCTGATGACCACCAACCGGCTGACCCCCGAGCAGGTCGCCGGCGGCGGCGCGATCCTCAGCGGCAGCGGCTGGGGCTTCGGCATGGGTGTGGCGCTGACCCCGGAGCCGCCCGCCACCCGGCCGGGCCAATACGGCTGGTCCGGCGGTTTTGGCACGACGTGGTTCAACGACCCCCACGAGGACCTGATCGCCATCGCGATGACGCAGGTCGGCGACTTCCTGTGGAACGGCGCCCGCGCCGAGTTCCAGCGGGCGGCGTATTCATGAGCGGCGTGCAGATCACCGGCATCGACCACCTGCCGGCCGCCCACCGGCTGGGTAGGCTGCCGGATGTGGTTCCCGCTCGGAGGGGGAGACGATGACCAGCCTCGACGCAGTCACCGGCTGGGTGCAGGGCTACCGCCGGGCCTGGGAGTCCAACGACCCCGAGGACATCGGCGGGCTGTTCACCGAGGACGCGGCCTACTTCACGGAGCCGTATGCGAAACCGTGGCTCGGGCGGGAGGAGATCGTGGCGCAGTGGCTGCGGGCCAAGGACGAGCCGGGCGACACGACCTTCGAGTGGCACCCGCTGATCGTCACGGAGGAACTGGCCCTCATCGAGGCCACGACGGTCTACCGGAAGCCGCCCCGGACATACAGCAACATGTGGGTGCTCCGGCTGGACAATCTCGGGCAGGCCCGGCAGTTCACCGAATGGTGGATGAAGCACCCGCCGCCGCCCGCGGAGTGACCGCCGACCGTCCATAGCGGATGGTGGAGCCCGGCCGGCGTCGGGCTCGCGTTTCTCCTCATCTGCAAGATCTCCCTGTGATTGCCCGCTCACTTTCCGATTTGGGTGCTCTTCCCGGCGGGCGGCGACAAGGTGAGCCATCTTCACCGGCGGCGCGCAGTGCGGATCCTCTTCTTTGCGGGCAGACTGCCTCGGATGGAGGTGCAGCAGCATGTGCTCGGCGGCCGTTACGCGCTGCTGAACGAGCTCGGCCGGGGCGGCACGGCGGTCGTCTGGCGTGCCCGTGACGAGGTGCTCGGGCGCTCGGTCGCGGTCAAGGTCCTGGCCGGCCGGTATGCGGGTGATCCCCAGTTCCGCGCCCGGATCCGGGACGAGGCCCGGGCCGCCGCGACGCTGTCCCACCCGAACATCGCGCAGGTCTACGACTTCGGCGAGTCGGACGAGGGCGGGCGCCGGGTCCCGTACGTGGTCATGGAGCTTGTCCACGGCGTCACGTTGCAGCAGCGGATGCGGGCCGGGGTGCTGCCGCCCGCGTTGATCTTCCGGATCTGTGGGCAGGTGGCCGCGGCGCTGGCCGCCGCCCATGCCGACGGGCTGGTGCACCGCGACGTCAAGCCCGGCAATGTCATGGTCACCCGGGACGGGGCGAAGGTTGTCGACTTCGGGCTGGCCGCGGTGGCCGGGCCGGCCGACCCCGCGGACGCGCTGTTCGGCACCCCCGCCTACCTGGCCCCGGAGCGGCTGACCGGCGGGCCGGTGGAGCCTGCCTCCGACGTGTACGCCCTCGGCGTGCTGATGTACCGGCTGCTGGCCGGGGAGTCGCCGTGGAGCGTGGACAGCACGACGCAGATGCTGTCCGCGCACGTCTATGTCGAGCCGGCGCCGCTGCCCCCGCTGGGAGAGGTCCCGCCGCAGGTCACCGACCTGGTCAACCGGTGCCTGCGCAAGGAGCCCGGGGAACGGCCGAGCGCCGAGGAGGTGGCCGCGACCCTGAGCCGGGCCCCCGCGCCGGAGCCGGAGCTGGTGGCGGCAGTTCCGGAGCGGTCGACCGGGCCGCTGATCGTCGGGGGTGTCGCGGCCGCGGTCATCGCGGCCGTCGTGCTGTGGGCGTTCCTGCCGGGTGGGCCCGGCGGCGACGCCGAGGTGGCGGCGACCGTGCCCTCGTCGATCGCCGGGCGGTCGGCGACCGGCGGGGCACCGGAAGGACCCGCCGCGACGCCGGCCCGGCCCACCGCGGGGGCGGTGGCGCCCGGCCAGACCCGCGCGGCCCCGTCGGTCACTCCCTCGGGGGGCGCTGTGCAGGCGCTGCCGCCCGCCGCGACCAGCGATCCGGCCGCGTCCGCGACGCCACCGGAGCCCACGGCCGAGCCGACGACCGAAGAGCCGTCCGCCGAGTCGCGGACGTTCACGTCAGCCGGCGGCACGGTCGAGGCGCGGTGCACCGACGCCGGGAAGGCCGAACTGGTCTCCTGGACGCCGACGGATCCCTATGAGGTGCAGAAGGTCACCGACGGACCCGCGCCCACGGCCGCGATCGTCTTCCGGGACGGCAAGAGCCGGATCCGGATGACGGTCACGTGCGCGGCGGGCACGCCGACGGCGGTCACGCTGCCGCTCTGATCTCCAAAAGTCGCCACCCGGGCGGTGCTGGTGACTGATAGTGAGGTCATGGGTGCGAAAAGCGGTGGTGGATGGTTCGGCAACCTGCGGGTGGGCGTCAAGATCAGCCTGGCGCTGGCGGTCGCGCTGCTGGCCGGCGGTCTGGTGGCCACTGTCGGACTGGCCGGGATGAGCACGGCCAACACCAACGCCACGACGATCTACGAGGAGAACCTGAAGCCGTCCGCGACCATCGCGGGCGCGCAGGGCGCCTTCGACGATCAGCTGTTCGCGCTCGCGATGATGAACATCGCGAACACCCCGGCCCTCACCGAGACGGAGCGGCAGAACGCCCTGGCCGCGGCCGGCCGGGTGACGCAGCAGATGGAACAGTACGAGGCGCTCGGGCTCGAGGCGGCGCAGCGGGCTCCGGTGGACAGCCTCGCTCAGACGTTGGCCGCGTTCGTCAAGGTTCGCGACGACCTGCTGATCCCGGCCGCCACCAACAGCGACAACGCCGCCTTCGCCAAGGCTTACGGCGAGAATGCCATCGCGCTCGTGGACCAGGCGAACACCGCGCTGGACACATTGAGCACCTTTGAGGCGGAAAGCGCCGCGCGGGCCGCCCAGGAGACGACGGACGCCTATCGCTCCAGCCGTACGGTGATGGTGGTCTGCCTGGTGGTGGGGTTTCTCCTCGCCGCGGGGCTGGGCCGGCTCACGGTCCGCCGGATCACCCGCCCGCTCGGGCTGGTCTCGGAGATGCTGAACCGGGTCGCCGACGGTGATCTCACCGGGACGGTGGACGTGCGGTCCCGCGACGAGGTCGGTGGGATGGCCCAGGCGCTCAACCGCGCGTCCGGCAGCATGCAGTCGACCGTGCAGGCGCTGGGCACGGCGTCGCAGTCGCTGGCCGCCGCCGCGGAACAGCTGTCGGCCACCAGCATCGAGATCGCCGGCAGCGCGGAACAGGCCAGCGCCCAGGCGGACGCCGTCTCCCGATCGGCCGAGGCGGTGAGCCTGAACGTCGCCACCGTGTCGGCGGGCTCCGAGGAGATGGGCGCGTCGATCCGCGAGATCGCCGAGAACGCCAACCAGGCGGCGCAGGTGGCCGGGCAGGCGGTCACGATGGCGGCGACCACCAACAGCACTGTGGCCAAGCTCGGTGACTCGTCGGCGGAGATCGGCAACGTGATCAAGCTGATCACGGCGATCGCCGAGCAGACCAACCTGCTGGCGCTCAACGCCACGATCGAGGCGGCCCGGGCCGGCGAGATGGGCAAGGGCTTCGCGGTGGTGGCCAGCGAGGTCAAGGACCTGGCCCAGGAGACCGCCTCGGCCACCGAGGACATCGGCAAGCGGGTGGCGGCGATCCAGGCGGACACCGGCACGGCGATCACCGCGATCGGGGAGATCAGCGAGATCATCGCCAAGATCAGTGACTACCAGACCACGATCGCGGCGGCCGTGGAGGAGCAGACGGCCACCACCGGCGAGATGAACCGCGGCGTGGGCGAGGCCGCGAACGGGGTGGGCGAGATCGCGGCGGGCGTCGGCACGCTGGCGACGGCGGCCCGGATGACCACCGAGAGCGTGGGGGACTCGCAGCGGGCGGCGGAGGAGCTGGCCCGCATGTCCGGCGAGCTGCAGACCCTGGTCGGCACCTTCCGGGTCTGAGGATCGCGGCGTCAGCAGCCTGTCCGGTGTGCCGGGCAGGCTTTCGGCGGTTTCCGGCCGTTGACGAACCAGTGACATATCTGAAACATTGAATGCCCCGCACCGCAAGAAGTTGGCAGGCACCGCGAAATTTCTGTGTAGCGGGCCGAAAGATCCCATCACTCCGAGTCGGCGCACCTCTCCCTCGCGCCGCGCTGCCGCGTACCCGACCGGCGGTGCGGCGTGGGGTCATCCCCTCTGTCGTTCTCACAGAACAAGGACGCCATGAAACGGAAGCAGCTCAGCAGACGGCTGTTCAGCAGCCTCGCCGCGGCCGGCCTGGTCGCCGCCGCGGCGCTCGCCCCCACCCCCGCCCACGCCGCCGGCGGCCCCAACCTCGCCGCCGGAAAGACGGCCTCGGCCAGCGGCGCCAACGGCCCCTACGGCGCCGGCAACCTCAACGACGGCAACGCCCAGAGCTACTGGGAGAGCCCGTCGAACGCGTTCCCGCAGTGGGCGCAGATCGACCTCGGCGGCAGCGTCGCCGTGGATCAGGTGGTGCTGAAGCTGCCGCCCGCGACCGCGTGGGGTGCGCGTACCCAGACTCTCAGCCTGCAGGGCAGCACCGACGGCGGCAGCTTCGGCGTGCTGTCCGGCTCGGCCGGACGGATCTTCGATCCGGCCTCGGCCAACACCGTGACGATCTCCTTCGCCACGGCGACCGTCCGGTACGTGCGGGTGGTCATCACCGGCAACACCGGCTGGCCCGCCGCGCAACTGTCCGAACTGGAGATCTACGGGGTCGGCGGCACCGATCCGGACCCGGATCCCGACCCGCCGGCCGGTACGAACCTGGCGAGCGGCAAGCCGATCGAGGCGTCGTCGTCGGTCTACACGTTCGTCGCCGGCAACGCCAACGACAGCAGCCCGACCAGCTACTGGGAGTCCAACGGCTTCCCGGCCACGCTGACCGTCAAGCTCGGCGCCGACGCCGACATCACCGGCGTGGTGGTCAAGCTCAACCCCGACCCGATCTGGGGTACGCGTACCCAGGGCATCCAGGTGCTCGGCCGGGCGCAGACCGCCACCGGGTTCACCTCGCTGAAGGCCCGGGCCGACTACTCGTTCAACCCGGCGACGAACCAGAACTCCGTCACCATCCCGGTCACCGGCCGGGTGGCGGACGTGCAGTTGCAGATCTTCAGCAACACCGGCGCGCCCGGCGGGCAGGTCGCCGACCTGCAGGTGCTCGGCACCGCGGCGCCGAACCCGGACCTGATCGTCACGGCGGCGACCTGGACGCCCGCGGCGCCGAGCGAGGCGTCCGCGATCACCCTCTCCGCCACGGTGAAGAACCAGGGGACCGCGGCCGCCGCGGCGACCAAGGTGGACTTCAAGCTGGGCGGCACCGTCGTGGGCAGTGCCCCGGTGGGCGCGCTCGCCGTCGGCGCCTCGGCCACGGTCTCCGCAAACGTCGGCGCGCGGCCGATGGGCAGCTACAGCGTCGCCGCGACGGTCGACCCGGCCAACACGGTCGTCGAGCAGAACAACGACAACAACACCTTCACCGCGGCCACGGAACTGGTCGTCGGCCCGGCGCCCGGCCCGGACCTGCAGGTCGTCGGCATCACGCCGAACCCGGCGAACCCGGCCGTCGGTGCGGCGGTCTCGTTCACCGTCGCGGTCAACAACCGCGGCACCTCCGCCGCCGGCGCCTCCACCACCCGACTGGTGGTGGGCGGCAGCACGTTGAACGGCGCCACCGCGGCGATCACGGCCGGGGCCACCGCGGCCGTGGCGATCAGCGGCACCTGGACCGCCACCAGCGGCGGCGCCACGCTGACCGCCACCGCGGACGCGACCAACGCGGTCGCGGAGACCAACGAGAACAACAACACGCTGGCCCGGTCGGTGGTCGTCGGCCGCGGCGCCGCGGTGCCGTACGTCGAGTACGAGGCCGAGGCGGCGCGGTACCAGGGCACGCTGCTGGAGACCGATCCGCTGCGGACGTTCGGGCACACCAACTTCGCCACCGAGTCGTCGGGGCGCAAGTCGGTGCGGCTGACCGCCACCGGCCAGTTCGTCGAGTTCACCTCGACCAACCAGGCCAACTCCATCGTCGTGCGCAACTCCATCCCGGACGCGCCGGGCGGCGGCGGCCAGACGGCCAGCCTGAGCCTGTACGCGAACGACACGTTCGTGCAGAAGCTGACGCTGTCGTCGCGCAACAGCTGGCTCTACGGCACGACCGACGACACCGAGTCGCTGTCCAACTCGCCGTCGGCCGACGCGCGCCGGCTCTTCGACGAGTCACACGCGCTGCTCGCGCAGTCGTACCCGGCGGGCACGAGGTTCAAGCTGCAGCGGGACTCGGGCGACAACGCCGCGTTCTACATCGTCGACCTGATCGACCTGGAGCAGGTGGCACCTGCGGCGAGCAAGCCGGCCGACTGCACCTCGATCACCACCTACGGCGCGGTGCCGGACGACGGCGTGGACGACTCGGCCGCGATCCAGCGGGCGGTCACCGACGACCAGAACGGCGTGATCGGCTGCGTCTGGATCCCGGCGGGCCAGTGGCGCCAGGAGCAGAAGATCCTCTCGCCGGACCCGGCCCGCGGGCAGTACAACCAGCGCGGCATCCGGAACGTGGTGATCCGCGGCGCCGGCATGTGGCACTCGCAGCTGTACACGAACACCGAGCCGCAGAACGTGACCGGCAACATCAACCACCCGCACGAGGGCAACGTCGGCTTCGACATCGACGACAACACCCAGATCTCCGACCTGGCCATCTTCGGCATGACCACGAACCGGGCCAACCGCGGCCACGGCCTCAACGGCCGGTTCGGCAAGAACACGAAGATCAGCAACGTCTGGATCGAGCACGTCAACGTCGGCGCGTGGGTCGGCCGCGACTACTCGGACACCCCGGCCTACTGGAACCCGGGCGACGGCCTGGACTTCTCCGGCATGCGGATCCGCAACACCTACGCGGACGGGATCAACTTCTCCAACGGTACGCGGAACAGCAAGGTCTTCAACTCGTCGTTCCGCACCACCGGTGACGACTCGCTGGCGGTCTGGGCCAACCCGTACGTGAAAGACCAGGCGGTGGACATCGCGCACGACAACCACTTCCTGAACAACACGATCCAGCTGACCTGGCGGGCGAACGGCGCCGCCATCTACGGCGGCTACCACAACTCGGTCGAGAACAACCTGATCTACGACACGATGAACTACCCGGGCATCATGCTGGCGACCGACCACAGCCCGCTGCCGTTCTCCGGCACGACACTGATCGCCAACAACGGCCTGTACCGCACCGGCGGCGCCTTCTGGAACGAGGACCAGGAGTTCGGCGCGATCACCCTGTTCCCGTCCACGAAGGACATCACGGGCGTGACGATCCGCGACACGGACATCGTCGACTCGACCTACGACGGCATCCAGTTCAAGAACGGCGGCGGCACCATGCCGAACGTCGCGATCACCAACGTCAAGATCGACAAGTCGAACAACGGCGCCGGCATCCTGGCGATGAGCGGCGCCCGCGGCAACGCGACACTGTCGAACGTGACGATCACCAACTCGGCGGACGGCAACGTCGTGATCCAGCCGGGCTCGCAGTTCACGATCTCCGGCAGCTAGCCGCGCACCTGGGGCCCCCGGTACCCGGCCGAGGGCTCTGGGCTGCGCCGATGGTTCCCTCACTGCTGTTCATCGTCGGGCTTCCGCACCGGGGTCTTCGAGGAAGCTCCAGGCGACTACCTGCGGCTCGACACCACCGATCCCGGCGCGGGCGAGGCCGCGGACCGGATCGTCGCGCACTTCGGCCTGCCGCACCGGGACGGCTGACCCGTGGCGGCGCCGCGCCGGTGGCGGCGCCGCCCGCGAGCTACCAGCCCAGGGGCACGGGAATGCCGGGATAGAGCTGGCTCACGCCCTGCTTCACGCAGGTCGTCACCGGCTCGCTCTCCTCGCTGAGCGCCAGCAGGTCGGCCATGCTCTTCTCGCCGCCGCGCGGGGTTATTCCGTGCGTGACCAGACAGGCTCGTGCCGATGTCAGCAGGCGTGGCTCCATGGTGGGAGCGGCGGTTTTCCGGTATTCGTCGTCGACCGCCGAAAGATATGCCTCGAAACAGCTGTCGCCGTATCCGGTGACGTACTCATCGGGTTTGTCGGTGGCTCGATACCAGATCATCATCGACAATTGATCGACGGGATTCCAGCCCTTGTTCACCAGGGCTATTCCGTGGGCGGCGAGGCATCGTTGCAGCCCGCCCACCGAGGTTTCGTAATCGTCGCGGCTCGCGACCCGGTCGGCCAGCAGGCGTCGCTGCGCCGCGAGCCCCTCGGCGCGCTCGTCGGGGCTCACGGACTGCGAGGACCGGCCGGCCGGCGGCGGACCGTCGACCCGGTCGGCCGGTCCGGTGCAACCGGCCGGTCCCAGCAGTAGCGCGCCGGCCACGAGCATGATCCAGCGTGGCCGCATCGGTGCGCCTAGTGCAGGATCGTCACGGCGCCGCAGCTCTCGCACGACTTGTGCTGGCTGTATGCGATGCCGGTGCCGTTCGGCACGCTCACGTGCACCTCGGGCAGGCCGTGCGTCCAGCTGCTCAGGTTGCCCTGCCAGTTGATCCGCAGCCAGGCGTGGCCGGAGCAGCTGCCGCTGTAGCGCCTCGTTTCGGCGTAGCCGTGGTTGCTGTAGCCCGAGTAGCCACAGCCGGCCCTGTCCAGGAACACGGTCTGGCCGTGTGCCAGCGCCGCGGTCGGCGCGATCACGCCGGCCGCCACGAATGCGGCCGTCGAAATAGCGGCCACCGTGGCTGATCGGCGAATTCTTCTGCCGGCTCCGTGCCGGTTCTCCCCGTGATTCACATCATCCTCCAACTAGCGGGTGTCTCCCGGATAGTTGCCCCGTACGTACGATGCCGGCCCAGCGTAGGATTCCGCCGCCGAGGCCGTCAATACCGATGGAGTGTCTACTTTCGATTCCCGATTGCCGGGTATTGGTCAGACGAAATGGAGTGATCCATTGTCCGGGCGATCGGGACCGGGGCGTAGCCTGAGCCGCAGCCAGTCGACAATGAGGACAGAGGTCGCCCCGTGCAGCAGTTCCGAGCCGCCGTCGAGGCGCGTGACATCGCCGCCGCCGTCGCGTTGATGGCCGATGACGTGGTCTTCCACAGCCCGATCGCGTTCACGCCGTACCGGGGGCGCGAGGCCGTCGGCACGGTCCTGCGCGCGGTCCTCGAGGTCTTCGAGGATTTCCGGTACGTGCGGGAGATCGGCGCGCCGGACGCAGTGGATCAGGCGCTGGTGTTCCGGACCCGGGTCGGTGAGCGTGAGCTGGAGGGTTGCGACTTCCTGCAATACCACGAGAGTGGCGCCATCGCCGAGCTGACCGTGATGGTGCGGCCGCTGAACGGGGCGCTGGCCCTCGCGGAGGCGATGAAGGCCAAGCTCGCCGGGGCGTGAGCCGGACAACTGCCGGGAACGGCGACCGTGCTCCGGCCGTACCTGATTAGGTGTGATGGTGAAGAACACCACCCATGGCGAGTTCCGGGTCGCTTTCGACCCGCTTGAGGCGGACGATGAGATCATCGGCCGGATGCGGGTGACCAAGAGCTACACCGGCGGGCTGACCGGCAGCGGCGTCGCGCAGATGCTGACGGTCGGCACGCCGATCGAGGATTCCGCCGCCTACGTCGCCCTCGAACAGGTCACCGGCACGCTGGACGGGCGGCAGGGCGCCTTCGTGCTGCAGCACACCGGGACGATGCGCCGCGGCGAAGGCGGACTGAGCGTCACGGTTGTGCCCGACTCCGGCACCGGCGAGCTGCTCGGGCTGCACGGCACCTGCACCATCGAGAACCTCGGCACCCAGCACCGATACGTACTCGATTACACGATCGACAACCTCTGACTCCGGCCGGAGTCGGGCGGGAGGACACCATGGCAGCCGACACCCACCGTCAGCAGGCGCTCCAGCAGGCTGCGAACGCCGCGCGCTACGCGCCCTCGGTGCACAACACCCAGCCGTGGCGCTGGGTGGTGCGTCCCGACCGGCTCGAGCTGTACGCCGTCACCGACCGGCAGCTGCCCGTCCAGGATCCGGAGGGGCACCTGCTGCTGACCAGCTGCGGCACCGCCCTGCACCACGCCTGCATCGCGTTGGCCGCGGCCGGCTGGTCGTACCGGATCGACCGGCCCGCCGACGCCCCGCTCGCCGTGCTCCACCCGATCGAGCTGGGACCGGTCGACCCGACCGCGATCCGGCACTTCGAGCAGCTCCAGGTCCGGCACACCGACCGGCGCACGGTCACCGACGACCCGGTCGCCCCGGCTGTGCTGGACGACCTGGTGCAGGTCAGCGAGGCAGCCGGGGCCCGGCTGCACGTGCTCTCCCGCGACCAGGTCATCGAGCTGGCCGTGCTGGTCGAGCACGCGCAGAAGGCCGAGGGCGCCGACGAACGGCTCCAGGCCGAGACCGCGGCCTGGGTGGGCGGCGAGCGGCCCGCCGGGACCGGCATCCCCGCCGCGAGCCTGCCGCAGGAAGTGCCGCTGACCACCGTCGCCGAACGCGACTTCGGCGCCGCCGGCTCGCTGCCCCCGGGCGCCGGCCACGACGCGGCCGCCACCTACGGCGTGCTCTACGGCCCCGGCGACGAGCCCGCCGACTGGCTGCGCGCCGGCGAGGCGCTCGACGCGCTGTGGCTGAAGGCGACCGAGCACGGCGTCAGCCTGCTGCCGCTCAGCAGTCCCGTCGAGGTGCCGTTCACCCGTTTCGAGCTGCGCCGGATGCTGGGTGACATCGGCTACCCGTATCTGGTGGTCCGGCTCGGCTCGCTCGACCCGGACCACGCCGGTCCCGCGCACACCCCGCGGCTGCCGACCGATCAGGTCATCGACGTGGTCGAGTAACGACCCCGGGCCCCGGGCGGACAGCGCCGCCGGCCACCAGGATCCCGGGCAAGCTGAGCGGACGGGACGGCCCGGTGGTGCGGGACGTTCGCCCCGTACCGGCCGGGCTCCCGGCCCTGATGCGGGCGCCCGCGCCCGCGGTTTGCTGGAGCGGTCCCCGCTGGGACCGCCCATCGTTCGCCGGGGAGGGGCCGTGTTCACCACCGTCGAGATGCTTGCCGACCAGCCGTTCCTGGCCGACCTGACCGAGCACCAGCTGAGCCTGCTGGCGCCGCTGACCAGCCGGTCGATGTTCCACGCCGGCAACCGGATCTTCCGCCAGGGCACGCCCGCCGAGCAGTTCTGGCTGATCACCGACGGCCGGGTGTACCTCGACGCCGAGGTGCCGGGCTACGACAACTTCGTGCTGGAGACCCTCAAGCCCGGCGCGGTCCTCGGCTGGTCGTGGCTGTTCCCGCCGTACCGGTGGCATTTCGGCGCGGTCGCGACCACCACCACCCACGCGCTGACCTTCAACGGCCCGCTGGTCCGGGCCCTGTGCCAGCGTGACCCGGCGCTGGGCTACGAGCTGACCAGCCGCTTCCTGCAGGTCATGGGCGAGCGCCTGCAATCGGCCCGGCTACGGCTCGAGAACTGCCAGCGCGCCGCCGGCCACCATCCCGACCTGTGACCGTCGCGGGGACTGAAGAAGAAGACGTCGATTCCGCGTCGGAACCTTATCGGCATCAGTAGCCTGAAAGAGGACATAGCCGAGCACACACACAAGGGCATCTGCGAGCCCGGACCCCCGCTGCGGACAGCCCATCCGACAGGCATACCACCTAGGAACAGGGGTTCTGATGACTACGACGCTGACCAAAAACGATCAAGCCACACCGGCGATGCCGGCCCGCAGCATGCCGGAGGCGCCGTCGCTGCCCCGGAAGAGCCGGCTCAACACGGCCGAGGGCAGGATCATCATCGCCGAGAACGTCGTCCAGAAGGTCGCCGGGATCGCCTGCCGCGAGGTGTCCGGGGTGCAGGCGATGGGCAGCGGCAGCACCCGCGCGTTCGGCGCGATCCGCGAGCGCATCCCCGGCAGCAACGGCCCGAACGTGGCCCAGGGCGTCGGCGTCGAGGTCGGCGAGACCGAGGCCGCGATCGACCTGGACATCGTCGTCGAGTACGGCATCAGCATCGCCGACCTCGGCCGCAGCATCCAACGCAACGTCAAGACCGCGATCGAGCGGATGACCGGCCTCAACGTCGTCGAGGTGAACGTCAGCGTCGACGACGTACACATGCCCGAAGCACCCGAGGACCGCCCCGAGTCCCGGGTCTCGTGACCCTCGCCGTCGTGGCCGGGCTCCAGGACGCGGTCGTCGACGGGGTCGATGTCGACCTCGTCGCCGCCGCGGTGTGCGGGTGCCCGGCCGTAGCGGATCTGGTCGGCGGCCCGCCTTCCGGCGCGTCCACCTATCTTCCCGGTCGCCGGATCGACGGGATCACCGTCACCGCCGGCACGGTCCTGATCCAGGTCCGCAGCCGCTGGGAACCGGCCACCGAGCTCGCCGCGCAGATCCGCACGGCGGCGAGCGCGGTGGCGCCGCTGCACCGCGTCGACGTGGTCGTCGCCGACATCGAAGACCCCCCGCCCATCCGGCTGTCCCGATTACGGAACGGTCGGGAAAGGAGAACGTTATGAACCGCACGTTCGTGGGGACCGTCGTCGGCCTGGCGCTGGGCTTCGCCCTGGCCTTCGGCGGCCTCGGACAGCTGCTCATCGTCGCCCTGTTCGGCGGCCTCGGCTTCGCCGTCGCCCGGGTCCTCGCCGGTGACGTCGACCTGAGCGGCTACCTGCAGGGCCTGCGGAGCCACCGATGACGCCCACCGCCGAACTGGACCGGCTCAGCGGCACCCCACCCCTGGCGGACGAGGCCGAACTCGGACAGGTCGTGATCGCCGACCGGGTGGTCGAGAAGATCGCCGCACGGGCCGTCCTTGAGATCCCCGACGCCGGCGGCGCCGCACCGCGGATGTTCGGCCACGCGTTGCCCGGCGCCGGGCACCTGGGTCTGCGCCGTACCGGCCTGCACCAGCTGCCGAAGGCCACCGCGGACGTCGACGGCCGGACCGTCTATCTGGACCTGGCCATCAGCGCCCGCTGGCCCGCTTCCCTCGGCCAGGTCAGCGACCAGGTCCGCGACCAGGTCCGGACCCGGGTCCAGGAGCTGACCGGGCTGACCGTCGCCGAGGTCCGGATCACCGTCACCGGACTGATCACCGGCCGAGTTCGATCATGAGAGTCCTCAACCGCCTGCTGGTGCTCCTGCTCGCCGTCGGCGTCGTCTTCGCCGCGACCGTCGGGGTGATCGAGGTGATCGCGCAGCGCACCCAGCACCGCCCCGTCCTGCTCGACTGGCCCGGTGTGCACCACTGGGCCGCCCGCACCTCCTGGGGCGCGGCCCCCGTCGTGCTGCTCAGCGTCGGCCTGGTCGGTGCCGGGCTGCTGCTGCTCATCGCGCAGCTCAAACCACGGCGACCGGCCCGGCTGCCGATCGCCGCCGCCGGCACGGACACCGATGCCGCGATCACCCGCGGCGGCCTGGCGCACAGCCTGCGCCGAGCCGTCACCGGCATCGACGGCGTCAGCGAGGTGCAGGTCACCGTCCGGCGGCACCGGGCCCGGGTCCGCGCCACCACCCGGGCGGCCGGTGCCGCCGGGCTGGGCGCGCTGCGGACGACCCTGACCGAGACAGCCCGGCGACAGCTCGACGCCCTGCACCTGAGCCACCCGCCGACCCTGTCGGTCCGGGTCACCACCCGGGAGCGCTGATGTACGCCGACCGCACCAACCGCGCCCTGCTCACCCTGCTCGGCGCGGCTCTGCTCGCCGCCGGCACCGTCGGGATCCTCGCCGGCACCGACGTCTTCGGCCACGACCTCGCCGGCCGGCCCCTGACCGACAATGCCGCCGCCCGGTACCTCGGCGACCACAGCCTCTGGTTCTGGCCGGCGGCCGCCCTCGTCGGCGTGATCGCGGCCCTGCTCGCGCTGCGCTGGCTCCTGGCCGTCCTGACGCCACGCCCACGCGTCGGCGCCATCACCATCGCCACCGATCGATCCGGCGGGCCGGCGGCGCTGGACGCCGACGCCCTCACCGACGCCGTCACGGCGGAGATCAACTCCTACCGCGGCGTCGACACCAGCCACGCCAAGGTCTACGGCAGCCCCGTCGATCCCCAGCTCGCGATCACCGTGCGCACCGACGACGACGCGGACATCGCCGCAGTGCACCACCGCATCGAGGATGACGCCCTCGCTCACGTCCGCCAGGCCCTCGACCGGCCCGACCTGCCGATCAGCCTCACCATCAGCGTGGGGAACCGCCGGTCCAGCCGAGCCGATTGAACCGGCCCCACCTCACCGGGCCCGGTACGGCATCACCAGGTCGGTGCGCCACGCGGCGGGGTCGGGCAGCTCGGCGGGGTTGGTGTAGTAGATCTCCCAGTGTGTTCCGGCTGCTTCGAGGCCCTGCAGCTTCAGCCAGTCGGTGACGGCGTCGTGGGCGAGGGCGAGGTCTTCGTAGGAGCCGTGGTGGGTGGTGACCGCCGCTGGTCCGGCGGGCAGGGACGACGAGGTCACCCGTCCGGTGCCGGGCGCCGGGCCGGTGACAGGAAACCCGGCTTCGACGTCGACGAGGTCGTCGTGGAAGGTGTACCGGGCGAACGGCGGTCCGGCTGGTGCGGCTCCGACGGCGGTCAGGTGCCGCAGGATCTCCTCGTAGACGCCGGGGAACCAGGCGGGTAGCCGGGCGGCGGGCAGGCTGTCGCGGATCACCGCGGTGGGCTGGCTGGTCAGGATCCGGCTTTCGATGTGGTAGGTCATGGTCGTTCCTCCTCCGAGGCATGCGCGCGGGGCGCAGTACGCGGTCGAGGCGGAAGGCGGCGCAGCTGAGGGTGAAACGGCGTCGCCGGTGTGCGTAGAGGCGGGCGGCCTCACCGTCGAGCCTGCTATCGCCGACGGGTGACGGCCAGGGCCACCCGACCCACCGAGGCATCGAGGATTCTCCTTCCTCGGGAGGCGGCTCAGGCCGTGGGATTGACGATGACGGTCTTGCCGGGCAGGTCGCCCGCGGCGGCCCGGGCGTGCACGGCCGGCAGCTCGGCCAGGGGGACCCGCCGGGCGACGTCGACGCGCAGCTCGCCGGAGTCGATCAGCGCGACCAGCCGGGACAGCTGGTCGGCGTCGCTGCGGACGAACAGGTTGATGCCGCGTACGCCGCGCTGCTCGTCGCTGGGCGCGGGCATCCACACCGTGGTGTTCACCAGCACTCCGCCGGGACGGATCAGCGTGACCAGCGCGGCCAGCTGCGCCGGGTCGATGGGGGCGAGGTTGAGCACGACGTCGACCGGCTCGCTCACCGCCGCGTTCACCTCGGTGCTGGTGTGGTCGATCACCTCATCGGCGCCCGCGGCCTTGGCCTGATCGATGCTGCGAGCGCCGGCCGTGGCGATCACGTACGCGTCGGCGCGCTTGGCCAGCTGAACGGCGTACCCGCCGACGGCGCCGCCCGCGCCGTTGATCAGCACCCGCTGGCCGGCCGCCAGCTGCGCGTGGTCGAACAGCGCCTGCCACGCGGTGAGACCCACGATCGGCAGCGCGGCGGCGTCGGCCAGGGGGACGCTGGTGGGCGCCGGAGCGAGGATCTCGGCCGGAGCGACCACGTACTCCGCGGCCGCGCCATCGGCCGTCATCGGCAGGAACCCGACGACCCGGTCACCGATCTCGGCGCCGCTCACGCCCTCGCCCAGCGCTGCGACCGTGCCGGACACGTCGATGCCCGGCGTGTGCGGCAGCGTCACCGGGATCGGGCCCTGCATGAAACCCCCACGGATGTTGCCGTCGACGCCGTTGAACGACGTCGCGGCGACCCGGATCAACACTTGCCCGGCGCCGGGGACGGGCTGCTCGACGTCCTCGTACCGCAGGACGCTCGGGTCGCCGTACTCGTGGAATCGCACTGCCTTCATCGCAAGCCCTCGTCTCTTCCCTCTACTCGAGTGCTTCGCATTCGAAGCACTTCTCAACCGTAGCACGCTTCGAATTCGAAGCAGCTAGCTCGCCGAGATCGCGTTCCGACTGATCAAGCGTGGCGCGAAGCGGAGGCCTGGGGAACGGCACCGTTATCCAGGGACAAACTGTCCGTGGCTACGGGCGGCTCAGCTCGTCATGATCAGGCGCTGGAGCTTCTCGTCGCTCGGTGAGCCGGGCCGCGCCGAGAACACCAGCAACTCCTGGCCCTCGTCGGGGTCGACCAGCCGCTGGCCGAAGAGCTCCAGCTCGCCCACCTCGGGATGCCGGTAACGCTTGAGCTCGTGGTGGTGGGTGACGTCCACCTCGTGCCGCCGCCAGACCTCGGCGAACTCGGGGCTGACCGCCAGCAGCGTGTCGACGATCTCGCCGGCTGTGCCCGTCGGGTCGGCCGTGTACGCCGCCCGGATGTCCACAGTGAAGACCCGGCCGCGCAGCGCATGGTCCTCGGGGGGATAGATGGCCCGTTGTGCCGGATCGGTGAACCAGCGGTGGACCAGGTAGCGGGACATGCTGCTGAACCGGGTGTAGTCGCCGAACAGGGCAACCGCCGACCGGGTCTGCAGCAACGTCTCGCCGAACCGGGAGAGCACCATCGCAGGCGTGTCCGAGAGACGCTCGACGATGCGCCGCATGACCGGACTGACCTGCTCGTCGCGCAGCACGCGGCGCGGGGCCGAGTGCCCGCCGAGGGCGAACAGGTGCTCCCGCTCACTCGGGCTGAGACTCAGCGCCCGAGCCAGGGCGGCCAGCATCTGCTCGGACGGCATCGGACCGCGCTGCTGCTCGAGCCGGCTGTAGTAGTCGGCCGACATGCCGGCCAGCACCGCGACCTCCTCGCGCCGCAACCCTCCGGTGCGGCGCCGCGAGCCACGGGGCAGCCCGACGTCCTCCGGCTGCAGCCCCTCCCGTCGTGCCCGGAGAAAGTCCGCCAGCAGTGCCCGGTCCATCCCTCGCTCCGCCTCTCAGCCGGTTCGGTTGCGTCCGGCGCGGGGTTTGGCGGACCGGGGAGGGGTGGCCCGCATGTGGTCGCGGACGCGGCCGAGAATGGTGCTGAGGGCGGCGAGGTCCCGGCCGGTCATCGGTTCGAACAGCAGCTGCCGGACCCGGTCGACATGCCCGGGCAGCACGTGGGCGACCAGGGCCCGGCCGGCGTCGGTGACCGTCACCATGACACTGCGCTCGTCGTCCGGCGACGGCGCGCGGGTGATCAGGCCGCGTTTGTCCAGCAATCCCGCCTGGTAGGTGAGGCCGCTGCGGCTGTACACGACACCGTCGGCCAGGTCGGTCATCCGCAGCCGGCCCTCCGGCGCGTCGACCAGCCGGGCCAGGATCTGGAACTGCACGTAGCTGAGGTCACCGTCGGCGCGCAGGTGCTCGTCGACCGCGTACTGGAGAAGGCTGCTGACCTCCATCAGGGCGAAGTACGCACCGAGTTGCTCCGCGTTCAGGCCGGGTGCGGGATCGCTCACGCCCTGAATGTACTTGCTTTGAATTCGAAGTCGGGCTCCGGAGTGATATCGGCGTACTACTTTGTGTCGTCCTGACTGGCTATCGTGACGGGTCCATGGTGGAGCCGTCATGAGGAGGCCGTGTGGTTGACCGGGCACAGGATGAGAGCGGTGGGCCCCCGCCGGTCGCCGGCGAACCCGCGACGGTCGATCTGGTGGAGGTTGCCCGAAGCGTGGTGATGGACACCGTCCCGGAGCAGCTTGATCTGCTGACGGCGGTGGCGACACGGTGGGAGGCCGGTGCCGGTGGGCCGCGTCGTGGCTGGACCGGCGGCTCGGTCGGCTCCGGGATCGAACCCCTGCTGCTCGGCGAGGTCATCCTTCCGGTGCTGCTCGGCGCGTCGGCGGAGGTGCTGGGTGCCGCTGTGGTCGCCGCCTGGCACGCCCGTCCCCGGCCGGTCCTTCCGTGGCGCCGGCGAGCGCGGTCCAGCCGGGACGAAGCGGTCGCGTTGCCGACCGCGCCCGTGCCCCTCGACGCGGGCCAGGCGGAGGCGCTGCGGTCGGCGTGTGTAAGCCACGGAGCGGCGCTCGGACTGTCGGCGGACGAGGCCACGATGCTCGCCGACGCCGTGTACGGCGCACTGTGCCGGGCGATGACGGAGCCCCGCCCCGACGATGACTAGCGCGGCCGTCTCCTCCCGGCCGTGGCCCGCAGTCGCCGGAACGATGGCTGCCGCCTCCCCACGCCGCCTGGTCTCGCTGTATCTGCTGGTGGCGGTGGCGCTGGGGCTGCTGGGCGGCGGTGCCGCCACGGCTCTGCGCGACGCGTCCAGCGCCCGGTACCCGGCTGCGGCCGTCCGGTGTCTCGCCGAGCGGGGAATCGACAGCACGGCCCTCGAGGGGGTCGACTCCGTGCGGCTGCGGAACGCGGCGGTACGGGACCAGGTGTGGGGCTGCATCTCCGGCAACGCGCGGAACCAGAGCCGGTTCATGCTGCTGGGGGCCTTGCTGCTGCCCGTGGCGGCGCTGCTGTTGATGGTCGGCGGCGGGTTGGCGGTCCGGAGGCGGCTGGCGGGGCACGCCGTGTCCCCGGCCTCCGGTGCGGCGTCCCGGCGTGCGCTGGACCGCTTCGAGCAGTGGTGTGACCTGCTGGGGCTGACCGGCCGGCGCCGGCCCCGGCTGGTGATCACCCCTCCGTCTCCGGCCGGCCGGCAGGCGTTCACCACCGGCCTGCCTTTCCGGTCACCGGTGGTCGTGGTCCCGTTGGGCCACGCCTACCTCGAGCCGGCGCAGTTCGACGTGCTGGTGCTGCACGAACTCGCCCATGTACGGGCTCGCGACGTGGTGTGGGCCTCGGCGGTGTGGTGGACG
Organism: Actinoplanes sp. NPDC049599; assembly: GCF_044465625.1. Taxonomy (NCBI): domain Bacteria; kingdom Bacillati; phylum Actinomycetota; class Actinomycetes; order Micromonosporales; family Micromonosporaceae; genus Actinoplanes; species Actinoplanes sp. NPDC049599. Next base: position 46,392 of record NZ_JBITLX010000023.1, on the reverse strand, counting down.
GGCTGGCTCAGCGTGCCGGTCCTGCTGCTGGCACTGAGCCCGTTGGTGCGGTGGCCGCATCAACGGTCCGGCATCTTCGTCGCGTACCTCCCGGCTTTGCTCTCGGCAGTGGTGCTGTCCGCCGTGGTGCTGGGGTTGCGCGCGGCCCTGCTGCGCCGGCGGGAGATCGCCGCGGACCGCTACGCCGTCGACGTCCTCGGCTCTGCCGGCGCCCTGCGGGCCGTGCTCGGCCGGCCGCAAGGCGGCACCACCGTGACGGACCGGGGCACCCCGGCCGGCGTCGCCGGTCCGGTCCGCCGGGCCGTCTCTTCGGCGAGGCGGAACCTCACGGTGCATCCGCCGGCCGCGGTGCGGGCCGACGCCGATCCGGTGGCGCCGCAACGGTGGGAGGGCGGGTTCGCCGTCACCGCCGTGGCCGGCGTGCTCGCCATGTTCACGGTGCAGAGTGCCTACATCGTCCTCTCGGCGACCGACTGGGCCTGGCGGTCCGGCCGGCTGGCGCTGAATGCCGCGGCGGTGCTGGGCGGGCTGCTGTGGGCGTGCGTCGTCGTCCCGGCGTGGCGCCGCCGCGCCCGGATCGCCGCCGCGGTGGGCTCCGCGCCACGCTGGTCCGGCCCGATCGCCGGCGCCGTGCTGGGCACGGTCGCGGGCCTCCTCACCCAGGCGCCCGGTGGTATCGCCACGGCGGCCCGAGGGCTGGTGCCCGTCCTGTTCGCCGGTCACCTGATGCCGGCCGTCGGCGTCTTGACAGCGGTCACCGCCGGGACGGCGGTGCTGACGGCCGGACTCGCCGCCGCAGTGCCCGCCCCGGGCCGGGCCGCCCGGGCGTGGTCGGCGGCTGGTGCGATCGTCGCCGTGGTCACGGCATGGGCCACGGCCTTCACGACGTCGGTGTGGACGCTGGTCAACTACTTTCCCGATGGGAGCCCGAGCCGGGTACGGACGTGGCTGATGGGCGCCGGCCTGTGGGAGTGGCGGTGGGCGCCGCTGCTCGTCCTGACGGGCAGCGCGCTCGCCGCGCTGGCTTACCGGTGGATCCCGGACGCCGCCGCTCCGGTGGTGCGGAGCCGATGGCCGGGGAGGGCCGGGCTGCGCGTGACCGGTGTCGCGGTCGTCGTGGGTGGCTTGGCCGCCGGGCTCACCTGGCAGCTGCGGATCGGCGCCGCCGACTCCGAGGACGCCCTGTTCGTGCTGATGAGCGACCGGTCGATGATCTGCGCCTGCGCCGGCTGGGCAGCCCTGGCGGTGCTGCTGTTCCCGCACCCCAGCGACCCCGCGGACCGGAGTCCGGCCCGGGTGCTGCCGCAAGTTCCCTCGGCGCTGGCCGCCGGGTTCGCGACCGCGGCCCTCGCCGGCGTGGTGCTCTTCGGCATCGCGACCGCGGGCGGCCGGGGCCGCGACGTGGACGCCCTGGTGGCCGCGGTCCGGTGGCCGATGTGGCAGCTTCTCGTCGCGGTCGTGGTGACCCTGCCCGCGCTGGTCGCCCTCGCCGGCCGGGCGCACCGCCTCCGCCGGCGCACCCGCGGTTGGGCCGCCGGAGCCGGAACGGGCGTCGTCATCGTCGCGTTCAGCATGGCGCTGGTCGGTGGGGCGATTCCGCCGCTGGCCGTCGGGCCGCACGACTGGTCGGACTACCTGGCCTCCCGCGACGCGGCGCCCACCGTCCTCGGCGTGCGGCCCACGCCGCCGGCGGCCACGGACGATCCGGGCCAGGGCAGGGACCCGGGCCGGCCGCTCGACGCCGCCGCGGTCACCGCGGCGCTGGCCGGCATCGACAACCTGCTGCCCGCAGGGCACCGCCGGCTTCCGGACGACACAGACGGCACGGACGCCGCGGAGCCCCTGGACCTCCGGCCGGAGGCCTGCCGAGCGGCGCTTGCGCGCAGCACCGACGCCGAACGTGCCCGGCCCCGCACCGCGGACGCCGCCCAGCGGTACAAGACGCCTCTGGGCCCCTACGCCGATGTCACCGTCGAGGTCGGCATCGTCTCGTACCGGGAGCCGGTCCCCGACTTCACCCGGCACCGGGAGGCGACGGCACAGTGCGGGCACCTCACGATGCCCAGCCCGGTGTCCGACACCGGCACCGCGGAGGGCTCGTACACCGAGGGGCCGCCTCCGCGCGGGCCCTATCCGGCGTTCCGCACCGACTTCACGCTCACCGCCTCGGTCCGTTCCCTCCCGGTGGTGACGATGTGGCTGGCGGAGTACGCACTCGCCGGCCACAACCTGGTCTCCGTGAGCATCACGATGAGCACCTCCGGCGGGCCGCCCACCGAGGCCGCCCGGCTCGACCGCGATCAGCTCGCCGAGGCGCTGCTGAACGACGTCCTCCACCGCCTCCGGCAGCCAGGTTGAGACGCGAGCAAGCGGAAGATTGTGTGGGACCCGGCGACAACCGGACATACAAGAAAGGCCATCAACCGGCTTTCGCCTGGTCAATGGCCTTGTTTGCGCTGCTAAGCCTGGGGTGCCCCCGGCAGGATTCGAACCTGCGCTTTCGCCTCCGGAGGGCGACGCTCTATCCCCTGAGCTACGGGGGCTCAGCGAGAATGAGCCTAGCAGGCGCCGCGGAGGCCTCGCCAACCGGTTCCGCGGCGCGCCGCTCGTCAGCTTGCCGGCAGCTCCTTCAGCATCGCGTCGATCAGGTTGATCTCGCTCTGCTGGCCGCGGACCTGGGACTCGGCGAGCCAGGTCACGTCCTTGTCGTCGGACTCCTCGATGATCTCCTCGGCCATGTGGATGCCGCCCAGGTGGTGCGCCCGCATCAGGGTCAGGAACTGCACGTCCAGGGTGGGGCTCGCCGCCTTGCGGAGCTCGGCGAGTTGTTCCGGGGTGGCCATGCCGGGCATCAGGCCGTTCTGCACCGAGCCCGCCGCGTCCTTCATCCAGGCCATCGGCGCCGACGAGCTGGTCGGGCTCAGGTGCCAGTCGCGCAGCCAGGCCTGCATGTAGCCGATCTGGCCGTGCTGGGTCAGTGCGATGTCGGCGCTGAGCGTGACCACCTTCGGGTTTGTCGAGTTCGCGTGGGCGATCATCGACATCTCCACCGCCTGGGCGTGGTGGGTGCTCATGTCGCGCAGGAAGCCGGCCTCGACCGAGTCGTCGCCGGGGGTGCTCAGGCGGGGGCCGAGCAGGCCGATCGCCAGGCCCACGACCAGGCCGAAGGCCAGTGCGGCGGCGAGCCATGCCGCCCCGAACCGGCCGCGGCTGATCGGAGTGGTGTTGCCGGCCGGGGCCGGGGTGTTCGATTCGGTCGACACGCTCATCAGTTGCCCGCGGGGGCGGCGGCCTGGAGCGGGCCCGTGGTCGTGTTGCCGCTGGAGCAGGCCGCGTTCGGCTCCAGGGTGGCGTTCAGGCGCAGGTCCTTGATGAACTGGTCGATCCGCTTGTCGTCGGCGTTGTCGACCTTGAGCTGGTAGCCCCAGGCCTGCAGCGAGATGTTCTTGTCCAGGTTGGCGACCGGGCTCATGAACATGTAGTCCCGGCCCTGCACCTTCTCCTGGAGCTTGGTGACCTGGTCGGCGGCGAGGCCCTGCTTGTAGGTCACCCAGACGGCGCCGTGCTCGAGGCTGTGCACCGCGTGCTCGTTGGCGATCGGCTGGGCGTAGACGTCGCCCATGCAGTTCTGCCAGACGGAGTTGTGCGCGCCGCCGACGGGCGGGTTGGTCACGTACGTCTGCGGGCCTTCCTTGTGCTCCTGCGAGTTGATCGCCGCGTTGTTCTGCGCGCGGTAGTTGACGATGCCCTCGATGCCGGCGGCGCGGTCCTGCCAGGACTCGGTGCCCTTGATCGAGGCGAACACGCCGTACCCGATGATCCCCACCGCGACCAGCACGACCACGCCGGCCACCGCGATCGGGCCCCAGTTGCGGCTGCCGCTGACCTTGACCGGCGCGGTGGGCTTGCGGCCCTTGCCGCCCTTGCCCTGCGGCGGGCGGGAGCCGGGGCGAGCGCCGGGCTTGGCCCCGGCCGACTTGGCCGCGGGCGGCTTGCCCTGGCCCGACGTCTTGTCGACCTTCACGGTGGACGGGACCCTCTCGGGTCCCGGGGTGCTCATGCTCATCGTTCCTCGTCAATCCGATGGAAAGGTCGGGCCGGGCCCGCGAGCAGGCCCCGGTACGCCGCCGGGCGGCAAAGTCTACCCGGATAGCATGGCTCAGTGACTCCCGCTGACCTCGCTGCCACCGTTCTCACAGCTGCCCGTGCCGTATTCGTCACCCGCGGCCTGGATGTCTCCCTGCTGCCGGAGACCACGACGGTGGAGCGACCCCGTAATCCCGAGCACGGCGACTACGCGTCGACCATGGCCATGCAGCTCGCCAAGAAGGCCGGTGTCGCGCCGCGTGAGCTGGCCGCGGCGCTCGCCGACGAGCTCAGCAGCCGTCCCGGCGTCAAGTCGGTGGAGATCGCCGGCCCGGGCTTCCTGAACATCCGCCTGGACGCGGCCGCCGCCGGCGTGCTGGCGCGCGACGTGGTGCTGGCGGGGGAGGAGTACGGCCGCACCGACCGGCTGGCCGGCCAGCGGATCAACCTGGAGTTCGTCTCCGCCAACCCCACCGGCCCCGTGCACATCGGCGGGGTGCGCTGGGCCGCGGTCGGCGACGCGCTGTCCCGGCTGCTGCGCGCGGCCGGCGCCTCGGTCGGCACCGAGTACTACTTCAACGACGCCGGCTCGCAGATCGACCGGTTCGCCAAGTCCCTGTACGCGGCGGCGAAGGGTGAGCCGGCCCCCGAGGACGGCTACGGCGGCGCGTACATCGCGGAGATCGCCACGGCGGTGCTGGCCGGGGCGCCGGAGACGCTGAAGCTGGGCGAGGCCGAGGCGCTCGAGGTGTTCCGGGTCGAGGGCGTCAGGCTGATGTTCGCCGAGATCCGGCAGTCGCTGGACGAGTTCGGCGTGCACTTCGACACGTACTTCAACGAGAAGGACCTGCACGACCGGGGTGAGCTGCAGGAGGCCCTGGACCGGCTGCGCGAGCAGGGGCACATCTTCGAGCTGGACGGCGCGACCTGGCTGCGCACCACCGACTTCGGCGACGACAAGGACCGGGTGCTGCGCAAGTCGGACGGCGACTGGACCTACTTCGCCGCGGACTGCGCCTACTACCTGGACAAGCGCAAGCGCGGCTTCGACCGCATCGTGATCATGCTGGGCGCCGACCACCACGGCTACCTCGGCCGGATGAAGGCGATGGTCGCGTGCTTCGGCGACGACCCGGAGACCAACCTCGAGATCCTCATCGGCCAGCTGGTCAACCTGGTCCGCGACGGCGAGCCGCTGCGGATGAGCAAGCGGGCCGGCACGGTCATCACGCTGGAGGATTTCGTGGACGCCCTCGGCGTCGACGCGGCCCGCTATGCGCTGGCCCGCTATTCGTCGGATTCGCAGATCGACATCGACATCGCCCAGTGGACCCGGGCCAGCAACGACAACCCGGTGCACTACGTCCGGTATGTCGCGGCCCGAACCGCGGGCGTCAATCGCCAGGCCGCGGATGTCGGGCTGACCCGCGGCGAGCCGGATGACTTCCGGCCCGAGCTGCTCAGCCACGAGAAGGAGCACAGCCTGCTCAAGCGGCTGGCCTCCTATCCCGATGAGGTGGCCGTCGCGGCCGAGCTGCGGCAGCCCCACAAGATCGCCCATTACCTGGAGAAGCTCGCCGCCGACTACCACCGGTTCTACGACCAGTGCCGGGTGCTGCCGGTGGGCGACGAGCCGATCACCGACCTGCAGCGCGCCCGCCTGTGGCTGAATGACGCCACCCGAACGGTGATCGTCAACGGGTTGGCGCTGCTGGGTGTCACCGCCCCGGAGAGGATGTAAGCATGCGCGCACACGAGGCCGGGGCGCTGCACGGCGACCTCGGTAACCAGGGACCGGCGTGGCTGCGCAGTCCGCAGGACGTGAACGAGCTCGTGCCGCAGCTCTGGCCGCGGACCGTGACCCGCACGGACGCTGGTGCCCTGGAGATCGGCGGCGTGAGCGTCCTCGACCTGGCCCAGCTGTACGGCACCCCGGCGTACCTGCTGGACGAGGCCGACCTGCGGGCGCGCTGCCGCGATTTCGCGGACGCCTTCGCCGACGCGGACGTCTACTACGCGGGCAAGTCGTTCCTCTGCAAGGCGGTCGTCAAGGTCATCAACGAGGAGGGCCTCTTCCTCGACGTCTGCTCCGGCGGCGAGCTGGCCGTCGCACTGGCGGCGGGCTTCCCGGCCGAGCGGATGGGCTTCCACGGCAACAACAAGTCGATCTCCGAGCTGACCCGGGCGCTGGACGCGGGCGTGGGGCGGATCATCCTGGACTCGTTCCAGGAGATCGAGCGGCTGACCGCGCTGGCCCAGGCTGCGGGCAAGCGGCCCAAGGTGCTGATCCGGGTGACGGTCGGCGTCGAGGCGCACACCCACGAGTTCATCGCGACCGCGCACGAGGACCAGAAGTTCGGCTTCTCGCTGGCCGGCGGGGCGGCGTTCGAGGCGGCCGTCCGGGTGCTCGACGAGGGCGTGCTCGACCTGCACGGGCTGCACTCGCACATCGGCTCGCAGATCTTCGACACCTCCGGCTTCGAGGTCGCCACCCGCCGGGTGATGGAGCTGCAGGCGCAGATCCGCGACGCGCGCGGGGTCGAGCTGGTCGAGCTGGACCTCGGCGGCGGCTTCGGCATCGCGTACACCACGAAGGACGACCCGGCGCCGGCCGCCGACCTGGCCAAGCGGATCAACAAGATCATCGCCAGCGAGTGCGACGCCTCGGCGCTGCGGATCCCCAAGCTCTCGATCGAGCCCGGCCGGGCCATCGTGGGACCGGCCGTGTTCACCCTGTACGAGGTGGGCACGGTCAAGGACGTCGACGGCATCCGGACGTACGTGAGCGTGGACGGCGGGATGAGCGACAACATCCGTACTGCCCTCTACGACGCCTCGTACTCCGCCACGCTGGCGGGCCGGACGTCCGAGGCGCCCCCGTTGCTCGCCCGCGTCGTGGGAAAGCATTGTGAATCCGGGGACATTGTCGTGAAGGATGAATTCCTGCCCGCCGACGTGCAGCCCGGAGATCTTCTCGCGGTACCCGGTACGGGTGCGTACTGCCGGAGCATGGCCAGCAACTACAACCACGTGCCCCGGCCGCCGGTGGTCGCCGTGCGGGACGGCGCGTCCCGCGTGATCGTCCGCCGGGAGACCGAAGATGATCTGCTCGCATTGGATGTGGGATGAGCCCTGAACTGGACGCCGCAGGCAAGCCGTCGATCCGGCTCGCCCTGCTCGGTTGCGGCACGGTAGGCACCGAGGTCGTCCGCCTGCTGCACGAGCAGTCGGCCGACCTGACCGCCCGGATCGGCGCCCCGCTGGAGCTCGTCGGCATCGCCGTGCGGCGCCCCGGCCGGCAGCGCGGCAGCGACATCGACCCGGCGCTGTTCACCACCGACGCGCTCGGCCTGGTCAAACGCGACGACGTCGACGTGGTGATCGAGGTGGTCGGCGGCATCGAGCCCGCGCGCACCTGGCTCACCGAGGCGCTGACCGCCGGCAAGAGCGTGGTCACGGCGAACAAGGCCCTGCTGGCCGAGGACGGCGCGACCCTGCACGACGCCGCCGCCGAGGGCGGCGCCGACCTCTACTACGAGGCCGCCGTAGCCGGCGCGATCCCGCTGCTCCGCCCGCTGCGCGAGTCGCTGCACGGGGACCGGGTCACCCGGGTCACCGGCATCGTGAACGGCACGACCAACTTCATCCTGTCGTCGATGGACGCCACCGGGGCCGGCTTCGGCGAGGCGCTCGACGAGGCCACCGAGCTGGGGTACGCCGAAGCCGACCCGACCGCCGACGTCGAGGGCTTCGACGCCGCCGCCAAGGCCGCCATCCTCGCCTCGCTGGCGTTCCACACCCGGGTCACCGCCGCGGACGTGTTCCGCGAGGGCATGACCGGGGTGACGGCCGCCGACGTGGCCAGCGCCAAGGAGATGGGCTGCACCATCAAGCTGCTCTGCATCGCCCAGCGCGGCCCGGACTCGACCGGCACCGACTCGGTCAGCGTCCGGGTGCATCCCGCGATGATCCCGCGCAGCCACCCGCTGGCCGGCGTCGGCGACGCCTTCAACGCGGTCTTCGTCGAGGCCGAGGCCGCGGGGCAGCTGATGTTCTACGGCCGGGGAGCCGGCGGTACGCCCACCGCCAGCGCCGTGCTCGGCGACATCGTGGCGGCGGCCCGCAACCGGCTCTCCGGCACCCGCGCGCCGAGCGAGAGCTCGTACGCGCACCTGCCGATCCGGCCGATCGGCGAGTCGGTCACCCGTTACCACATCAGCCTCGACGTGGCCGACCGGCAGGGCGTGCTGGCCACGGTGGCGGGCGTGTTCGCCAAGCACGAGGTGTCCATCGCGACCGTCCGGCAGTCCGGCCGGGAGGACGACGCCACGCTGGTGATCGTCACGCACGGCGCGCCGGACGCGAACCTGGCCGCCACCGTGGAGGATCTCCGCTCGCTGGACATCGTCCGCTCGATCGCCAGCGTGCTGCGCGTCGAGGGCGGTTCCTGATCCCGCTTGATGGACGGTCGGTCCCGGTATTCGGGTACGTACGGCATGCTTGCACAGTTGACGACGAAGGGGCTTGGCCATGTGGCGGGGTTTGATCGAGGCGTACCGGGACCGGTTGCCGGTGTCCGACTCCACCCCCGTGGTCACGTTGCACGAGGGCAACACGCCGCTGGTGCCGGCTCCCGTGCTCTCCCGGCGGACCGGCGCTGACGTCTACCTCAAGGTCGAGGGGGCCAACCCGACGGGCTCCTTCAAGGACCGCGGGATGACCATGGCGGTCTCCAAGGCCGTCGAGGAGGGGTCGAAGGCGATCATTTGCGCCTCGACCGGTAACACCAGCGCCTCCGCCGCCGCGTACGCCGCCCGGGCCGGGCTGACCTGCGCGGTGCTGGTGCCGCAGGGCAAGATCGCGCTGGGCAAGCTGGCCCAGGCGCTCGTGCACGGCGCCAAGCTGCTCCAGGTCAACGGCAACTTCGACGACTGCCTCGCGCTGGCCTCGAAGCTGTCCCAGGACTTCCCGGTCTCGCTGGTCAACTCGGTCAACATCTTCCGGCTGCACGGGCAGAAGACGGCCGCCTTCGAGATCGTCGAAGCGCTCGGCACCGCGCCCGACATCCACTGCCTGCCGGTCGGCAACGCGGGCAACATCTCCGCGTACTGGATGGGCTACCAGGAGGACCACGCCGCGGGCAACAGCAAGATCCTGCCCAAGATGTACGGCTTCCAGGCCTCCGGCGCGGCTCCGATCGTCAACGGCCAGGTGGTGCCGGAGCCGTCGACGATCGCCACCGCGATCCGGATCGGCAACCCGGCGAGCTGGACCAAGGCGCTCGACGCCCGGGACAACTCCGGCGGGCTCATCTCGGCGGTGACCGACCGGGAGATCCTGTCGGCCTACCGGCTGCTGGCCCGCGAGGTCGGCGTGTTCGTCGAGCTGGGCAGCGCGGCGAGCGTGGCGGGGCTGCTCCAGCAGGCGGAGGCGGGCATGATCCCGGCGGGCGGCACGGTGGTCTGCACGGTGACCGGCCACGGCCTGAAGGACCCGGAGTGGGCGATCAGCACCGCGCCGTCCCCGACCACGATCAAGAACGACGTCCTGGCCGCCGCCCAGGCCCTCGACCTGGCCTGACACCCCGGCCCGGCTCGCCCCACCTGAACCCGGCCTCTCCGGTCCTGCGCCTGACCGGCCCGGCCCGGCCCGGCGCCTGTCCCGGCCTGACCACCTGGGCCCGGCCTGGCCCCGGCGCGGGTCGGCGTTTCCCGGTCCCGCGGTGTCAGGCTTCGGCCGGGTCCGGGGCGGGTGCCGCGGGGCAGCCGCCGGGCCGGCCGAGCTCGGCGTCCTCGGCCGCCACCCGGACCATCGCGTGCATCGCGTCCGCGACCGTTTGCAGCTCCGTGGGTGACAGGCGCCGCAGCAGGCGGTCCTGCTTCTCCGTGCCGGCCGTGATGATGTCGGCCATCATCTGGGCGCCGGTGGTGCTCAGGGTGATCCGGCGGACCCGCCGGTCGTGCGGGTCCTCGGCCCGGGTGACCAGGCTGTGTGCCACCAGCCGGTCGACCATGCCGCTCATCGTCGCCAGGCTCACGCCCAGCAGGCCGGCCAGTTCGCGGCCCGAGGTGTCGCCCAGCCGGTGCAGCAGCATCAGGATCTTGAGCTGCGGCATGGTCAGCTGGGAGGCGAAGAGCGGGTCCGAACGGTCGTAGGCAAACAGGTGCTGGAGCCGTTGCTGCGCGCCCATAATGTCGGCGATGAGTCGTTCGTTCTCGGCCACCGCACCTCCTGTGTTGCCTGCCGATGGCCGGAGCGCGTCCGTCTTGTGACGGGACGTTATCAGCGGACCCCGGCGAAAACCATTTGTTCGCGTCGGGCAAACTATATGCCTAGGCCGAACCTTCACGGGGGAGCACATGTCATTTCTGACCAGGCTCAGTCTCGCTAACCGGGGGCTCGTCGCCCTCATCGCGGTGGTGATCACCGGTTTTGGCATCTACACGGTGCCGTCGCTCAAGCAACAGCTGCTGCCGTCGCTCGAGTTCCCGGGCGCGTTCATCGGCGTGGTCCTGCCGGGCGCCAGCCCGGAGATCATGGAACAGCAGGTCACCAAGCCGATCGAGGACGCCGTCAAGGGCGCCGACGGGCTGGACACCATCACGTCCACCACCCGCGAGGGCTCGGCCACCATCCAGGTCCTCTTCGAGTTCGGCACCGACCTCGACAACGCGGTCAACCAGCTGACCACCTCGGTCAACCGGATCCAGCCGACGCTGCCGAACAACGTCGAGCCGACCATCTTCGCCGGCAGCACCGACGACATCCCGGCGATCATCCTGGCCGCCTCGGACGGCGGCGCCGACCAGGCGGCGCTGGCCAACCGGCTCCAGCAGAGCGTGGTGCCGGAGCTCAACGCCATCGAGGGTGTCCGCGAGGTGGCCATCACCGGCGCCCGCGACCAGCAGATCGTGATCACGCCCGACCCGGCCAAGCTGGGCGCCGCGGGCGTCGACCCGCGCTCGATCGCCACCCTGCTGCAGAGCAACGGCGTCTCGATCCCGGCCGGCGCGGTCACCGACGGCACCCGGTCGCTGAGCGTCCAGGTCGGCACCCCGGTCGGGTCGGTCGACGAGCTGAAGGGCCTCTACCTCACCGGCAGCAAGGGCCCGGTCAAGCTGGAGGCGGTCGCCACGGTCGCGCAGCAGCTGGCCACGGCCACCTCGTTCACGCGTACCGATGGGGTGGAGAGCCTCGGCATCGCGGTCACCGCGTCGCCGGACGGCAACCCGGTCAACATCTCCCACGAGGTCCGCGACAGGATCGCGGAGCTGGAGAAGTCCTCGAACGCCAAGCTCACGGTCATCACCGACCAGGCGCCGTTCGTCGAGAAGTCGATCGAGAGCCTGACCACCGAGGGCCTGCTCGGCCTGCTGATGGCCGTGATCGTGATCCTGGTCTTCCTGCTCTCGGTGCGCTCCACGCTGGTCACCGCGGTCTCCATCCCGCTGTCGGTGGTCATCGCGCTGATCGCGCTCAAGCTCGGCGACTACTCGCTCAACCTGCTCACGCTGGGGGCGCTGACCATCGCGGTCGGCCGGGTGGTCGACGACAGCATCGTCGTGCTGGAGAACATCAAACGGCACCTCGGGTACGGCGAGGCGAAGGTGCACGCGATCACCTCCGGCGTCAAGGAGGTGGCCGGTGCGGTCACCGCCTCCACGCTCACCACGGTCGCCGTGTTCGCCCCGATCGCGCTGGTCGGTGGCTTCGTCGGGCAGCTGTTCGCCCCGTTCGCCATCACCGTCACGGTCGCGCTGATCGCCTCGCTGTTCGTGTCGCTGACCGTCGTACCGGTGCTCGCGTACTGGTTCCTGCGGCCCGCCGCCGGCGGCAGCGAGAGCGAGGAGGTCCGCCGGGCCGCCGAGGCCAAGGAGCTGCGCAGCCCGCTGCAGCGGGCCTACCTGCCGATCATCCGCTGGGTGACCCGCAGCCGGGGCACCCGGTGGAGCACCGTCGCGATCGGCGTGGTGATCCTGATCGGCACGCTCGGGCTGGCCAGCAAGCTGGAGACCAACTTCCTCGACGAGTCCGGCCAGGACACCATCGCGGTGACCCAGGACCTGCCGGTCGGCACCAACCTCGCCACCACGGACGCGGCGGCCAAGAAGGTCGAGGCCGTGCTCGCCGCCCGTGACGACGTGAAGAATTACCAGGTGACCGTCGGCAACGGCGACTTCAACCCGTTCGTCGGCTCGGGCGGTGCCAGCGGCGCCAGCTTCAATGTGGCGCTGGAGGAGGACGCCGACGCCGCCAAGATCTCCGACGAGCTGCGCGAGCAGTTCAAGGGGATGACCGACGTCGGTGAGGTCACCGTCGGCAGCGACAGCGGCACCGGCTTCGACGGCAGCGCGCTGGCCGTCGTGGTGCAGGCGAGCGACCAGCAGGCGCTGGCGGCCGCGACCAAGCAGGTGCAGGACGCGATGGCCGCCACGCCCGAGGTTACCGACGTGAGCAGCTCGCTCGCGGCGAGCGTGCCGCGGCTGGACGTCAAGGTCGACCGGGCCGCCGCCGCGGCCCGCGGTCTCACCGAGGCCGCGATCGGTCAGTCCGTCGCCGGGGCGTTCCGCTCGGCGCCGGCCGGTCAGATCAGCGTCGACGGGGTCGGCCTGGACGTCGTGGTGGCGCTGGGCGCCCCGCCGGTCGGTGCGGACGCGCTGCGCAAGCTGCCGATCAGCACGCCGGGCGGTCAGGTCGTCACGCTTGACGCGGTCGCCGACGTCGCGGAGGTCGACGGCCCGGAAGAGGTCACCCGGATCGACGGCAACCGCAGCGTCACGGTCAACGGCACCGCGACCGGCTCGAACGTCGGCAAGACCACCACCGAGCTCACCAAGAAGCTGGACGCGCTGACGTTGCCGGCGGGTGCCAGCTACGAGATCGGCGGCGTCAGCCAGGACCAGGCGGACGCGTTCGCCGACCTCGGCCTGGCGGTGCTCGCGGCCATCGCGATCGTCTTCGTCATCATGGTGGCGACGTTCCGCAGCCTGCTGCAGCCGTTGCTGCTGCTCATCTCCATCCCGTTCGCGGCGACCGGCGCGATCGCGCTGCTGCTCGCGACGGGCACCCCGCTCGGCGTGCCGGCGTTGATCGGTGTGCTGATGCTGGTCGGCATCGTGGTCACCAACGCGATCGTGCTGCTCGACCTCATCAACCACTACCGGCAGGCCGGCATGGGTGTGCAGGAGGCGGTGGTCGAGGGCGGCCGGCACCGGTTGCGCCCGATCCTGATGACGGCCATCGCGACCATCTTCGCGTTGCTGCCGATGGCCCTGGGCCTGACCGGGGAGGGCGGCTTCATCTCGCAGCCACTGGCCATTGTGGTCATCGGCGGCCTGGTGAGCTCGACGCTGCTGACCCTGGTGCTGGTGCCGACGCTCTACACCATGGTGGAGAACACCAAGCTGAAGGGCCGCACCCGGCGCGAGCGCAAGCGGGCGCTCAAGGCCTCCAAGCGCAGCGGCGTGCTGGAGACCCCGAAGCACGCCGCCGCCGAGCCGGCCGGGGTGGTCCCGGCGGACGAGCCCGCGCCGGACTCCAGCGGCGGGGCGCACGAGGCGCCGGAGGGTGAGCCGGCCGGTCAGCCGGCGCGCTCGACGGCCGAGCCGCAGAGCGGGGCGCTGCGGGGCTACACCGACCAGTTCGAGGTCCTGAAGATGCCGCGACGCCCGGCAACCCCGCCGCCCGCATAGCGGCGGCACGCGCGCGGAACGCGGCGGTCGGCCCAGCGGGTCGGCCGCCGCGCCGCGTCCGGGCCCGGCCGGTAGATTCCGGTACGTGGCGACTCCGTTCTCGGTCCTTACCCGCAACCGTGACTTCCGGCGGCTGTTCTCCGCCGAGCTGGTGGTGTTCGGCGCCGACTGGTTCGTCATGGTGCCGTTGCTGGTGCTGCTGCCCGAGCTGACCGGCAGCGGGGTGTGGGGCGCGCTGGTGCTGGCCGCGGACACCGGGATCAACGCGTTGCTGCTGCCGTACACGGGAACCATCGCCGACCGGATGGACCGGCGCACCATCCTGATCGCGGCCAACCTGGCCGCGCTGGTCGCGATCCTGCTGCTGTTCACCGTGCGCTCCGCCGCGACCGCACCGCTCGCCCTGGTCGCGATCGGCGCCGTCGCGGTCGCCAAGGCGTTCTACTCACCGGCGGCATCGGCGGCGTTGCCGAACGTGGTCGACCCGGCGGACCTGGCCGCGGCCAACTCGGTCGCGGGCTCGGCCTGGGGCACGATGACCATCGTCGGGGCCTCGCTCGGCGGCATCGTCAGCAGCATCTTCGGCCCCTACGTCAGCTTCGCGGTGGCCGCGGCCGGCCTGGCCGTGGCGGCGGTGCTGACGGCGCTGATCCGCCGCCCGCTGCAGGCGCCGCGGGACCCGGACCTCGTGCCGCCGCGGGCCTGGCACGCCCTGATCGAGGCGCTGCGCTACATCGGCGCCCGGCCGCGGCTGCGCGCCCTGGTCACGGTGAAATCCGCCGTGGGACTGGGAAACGGCGTGCTGACCGTCTTCCCCCTGCTCGCCGGCATGTACGGCGTCGGCGCACTGGGCGCGGGCCTGCTCTTCGCCGTACGCGGCGCCGGGGCCCTGGTCGGCCCGCTGGTCATGCGCCCGGTGCTGAACCACCGCTCGTGGCTGCTGCCCGGCCTGGCCCTGTCCATGAGCCTGTACGGCCTCGGCTACGTCGGGGTCGCCTTCGCCCCGTGGTTCCCGCTGGTGCTGGCGCTGGTCTTCGTGGCGCACTTCGCGGGCGGCACCAACTGGGTGCTGTCCAACTACGCGCTCCAGGGCGAGGTGCCGGACCGGCTGCGTGGCCGGGTCTTCGCCACCGACATGATGCTGGCGACGCTGGCCATCTCGGTGAGCCAGCTGGGCGCGGCGGCGGTGGTGGACCACGTCGACGAGCGCGTGATCCTGCTGAGCTGCGGCCTGATCACGCTGGTGTACGCGATCGGCTGGCGCATCGCCACCCGCAGACTCTCCCTGGCCGACCCGGCCGCACCAGCGACGCCCGACGCGTCGGCCGACGAGGACCGCCCGGGCGAGCCGGTCCCCGGCCCCCAGCGCTGACCGCCGCTCGGGAAGGGCCGGACCCCGGCCCGAGCCTTCGACGAACCGGCCGGCGGCACCGCTAGCCGGGAAACGGCCCGGTGGGCTGATCGCCGGCGCCGTAATGCCGGCCCGGCCCGGACTGACCGCCCGGAGGAGGCTGCCCCGAGAAGGACGCCCCACCCGCCGCCGCGTCGGCAGGCGCCCCACCGGCAGCCGGCCCGCCGGCGAAGGGCCCGTCCTGAAACGGCGGCCCGGACTCCCGGCTCACCACGGCCGCGATCAGCAGCGCGATCCCGGCCGCCGACAGCAGCGACGTGATCAGCCCGAGCCCCGAGAACAGCAGGCTGTAGCGGGCCACCGAGTAGTCCAGACGCGAATACAGCGTCGGGATCAGCATGGTCCACGCGATCCCGAGGATCATGCCGAGCGTCAGCGTCCCCAGCCCCAGCCGGGCCAGCAGCACGCTGCGTGCGCCGAGCCGCTTGCCCCGCGACCCCAGCACGACGAAGCCCACGACCAGCACCGCCAGCAGTGGCAGCTGACCCACCTGGCCCACGAACAGCATCCCCACGCTCATGGCCGCGACCCTAGCGCCCGGGTGCGACATCCCGGCGACAATGATCGACGCCTAGCATGAGGCGATGGGCCTGACCTTCGTCTCCGAGCCGGTACGGGTGCGTACGCCGGCCACCAGCGCCAATCTCGGCCCGGGCTTCGACACGCTGGGCCTGGCGCTCACCCGCTACGACGACCTGAGCGCCCGGGTCGCCGGTGACTCCTGGACCGTCTCCGTGACCGGGGAGGGCGCCGGCGAGCTGCCCTCCGACGAGAGTCATCTGGTCGTCCGGGCGATGCTCGCCACCTTCGACGAGATGGGCGGCCGGCCGCGGGGTGTGGCCGTGGAGTGTGTCAACCGGATCCCGCAGGCGCGCGGGCTCGGGTCGTCGTCGGCGGCCATCGTCGGCGGGGTGCAGCTGGCCCGGGCGCTGGTGCGCGAGCAGATCAGCGACGCGGACGCGCTGCGGATCGCCGCCCGGCTCGAGGGGCACCCGGACAACGTGGCGCCCTGTCTGCTCGGCGGCTTCACCATCGCGTGGACCGAGGCCGCCGGTTCCCGGGCTGTTCGGCTCGACGTTGCGGACGGCGTACGGCCGACGCTCTTCGTTCCGCAGGAACGGGGCCTGACCGCGACGGCGCGGGCCGCGCTGCCGTCCGGCGTGCCGCACGCGGACGCCGCGTTCAACACCGGCCGGGCCGCGCTGCTGGTGCACGCGCTCACCCGCGAGCCCGAGCTGCTCTTCACCGCCACCGAGGACCGGCTGCACCAGGGCTACCGGGCCGAGGCGATGCCCGGCACGGCCTCCCTGGTCGCGTCGCTGCGTTCTGTCGGGGTTGCGGCAGTTGTCAGCGGGGCCGGCCCGACGGTGCTGGCGCTGAGCCCGGTACCAGCGGATTTCCGGCCCGGTACGGCGTGGCGCGCCGAGTCATTGGGCGTGGACAGCGGCGGCGCCCTTGTCAAAGGGGGTATGGTGGAACACGCCGAGCGGGGCCCTGTTGCCGCAGGTCGTAAGAGTTGACTACGCTCAAGACCTAGCACAGCCGCGAAGCAAGCGATCTCTGCGGTTCGGCGCGCACCCGAGATTCATGGCATTCTGCCGGTCTCAATTCTCATCAGGCACGTCGCCGAGCAGCGGATCCTCAGATCGCTGCACTCGCCGAGACCTATCCGTCAACGTCTGACGGGTCGGGAAACCGTCGAGCTGCCGTGCTGCAAACTCCCGCGCCGCAGTTGCGAAGCGGGTTCCGAGGGCACCCGGCCACCAGGCTGCAGACCCGGGTGGACTTGGTTTTTTCGACGGAAGGAATCCATTGAGCGACACCACCGACGTGACGTCGGGTGTTTCTGACGTCGCTGACGACGGCGCCACCACCGCTGCTGTCACCAAGCGTCGCCGTGGCGGCACGGGGCTGTCGGCGATGCTGCTGCCCGAGCTGCAGAGTCTCGCCGCTTCCCTCGGCATCTCCGGCACCGCCCGGATGCGCAAGGGCGAGCTCATCACGGCCATCTCGGAGCGCCAGAACGGCGCGGCGCCGGCTGCGTCGGCCAAGGCGACCAGCACCCCGCGCCCGCGCACCACGAACGGCTCCGACGCCGCGGCGACGGAGTCCACCGCGACCGTGCCGGCCGCCAAGGCGACGGCCCCGGTAGCCAAGACGGCGGCGGCCCAGGCCCCGGTGGCGGCTCAGGCCCCGGCAGCTCAGGCCCAGGCTCCAGCTGCCCAGGCGCCGGTTGCGCAGGCTCCCGCGGCGCAGGCCCCGGCGGCGGAGGCGGCCGTGCAGTCGGCGGCCCCGGCGACCGAGCAGCCCGCGACCGAGGCCGAGCCGGTCCGACGCAGCCGCCGTGACCAGGGCGGCCGTGACCAGGGCAGCCGCGACCAGTCCGGCCGTGGCGACCAGGGTGGCCGCGAGCAGGGCGGCCGTGACCAGGGCAGCCGCGACCAGGGCGGCCGCGATCAAGGCAGCCGCGACCAGGGCGGCCGCGACCAGGCCCCGCGCGAGCAGCACCAGCGCGACCAGAACCAGGGCGAGAGCCAGGGCGACGGCGAGCGCACCGACCGGGGGGACCGGCCGGAGCGTGGCGAGCGCAACCGGGACCGCCAGCGCAACCCGCAGCGGGTCGAGGGCAACGACCGGGGTAACAACGACCGCGGTCCGCGCACCGACGCCCCGGAGGACGAGGACGGCGAGAACGGCGAGGGTGGTCGTCGCAGCCGGCGCAGCCGGTTCCGGGACCGCCGGCGTGGCCGGGACCGGGACGGCGAAGGCGGTGGCGGTGGTGGCCGCGACGGCGGTCGTGACGGTGGCCGCGAGGGCGGCCGGGACAGCGGTCGTGAGGGTGGCCGCGAGCCGCACGTGACCGAGGACGACGTGCTCGTGCCGGTGGCGGGCATCCTCGACGTGCTGGACAACTACGCGTTCGTCCGCACCACGGGTTACCTGTCCGGCCCCAACGACGTCTACGTCTCCATGTCGCAGGTCAAGAAGCACGGGCTGCGCCGCGGCGACGCGGTCACCGGCGCCGTGCGGGCCGCGGCCCGCGACAGCGGCGGCGGCGACCAGCGGCGGGACAAGTACAACCCGCTGGTGCGGCTGGACACCATCAACGGCATGGAGCCCGAGGAAGCCCGCCGGCGTCCCGAGTTCTACAAGCTGACCCCGCTGTACCCGCAGGAGCGGCTGCGTCTCGAGACCGAGGCGCACATCCTCACCACGCGGGTCATCGACCTGGTCATGCCGCTCGGCAAGGGCCAGCGTGCCCTGATCGTCTCGCCGCCGAAGGCCGGCAAGACGATGGTGCTGCAGGCGATCGCCAACGCGATCACCCACAACAACCCCGAGTGCCACCTGATGGTCGTGCTGGTCGACGAGCGGCCCGAAGAGGTCACCGACATGCAGCGCTCGGTCAAGGGCGAGGTCATCGCGGCCACGTTCGACCGGCCGCCGCAGGACCACACCACGGTCGCCGAGCTGGCGATCGAGCGGGCCAAGCGCCTGGTCGAGCTGGGGCACGACGTGGTCGTGCTGCTCGACTCGGTGACCCGGCTCGGCCGGTCGTACAACCTGGCGGCGCCGGCCTCCGGCCGGATCATGTCCGGTGGTATCGACTCGACCGCGCTCTACCCGCCGAAGCGGTTCCTCGGCGCGGCGCGCAACATCGAGAACGGTGGCTCGCTCACCATCCTCGCGACGGCGCTGGTGGAGACGGGCTCGATGATGGACACCGTCATCTTCGAGGAGTTCAAGGGCACGGGCAACGCCGAGCTCAAGCTCGACCGGAAGATCGCTGACCGGCGCACGTTCCCGGCCATCGACATCCACCCGTCCGGCACGCGTAAGGAAGAGATCCTGCTCGGCAAGGAAGAGCTGGCGATCGTCCACAAGTTGCGCAAGGTGCTGAGCTCGCTGGAGTCCTCGGCGGCGCTGGACCTGTTGCTCGACCGGCTCAAGCAGTCCCGGACGAACATCGAGTTCCTGATGCAGATCGCCAAGTCCACTCCTGGCGAATAAACGCCCGAAAACGGCATAAAGGGGCAGTCACCGCGAGGTGACTGCCCCTTTGTCGCACACTGGGTGTGTTTGCCCCCGGTCAGGGTCATGCGAACCTCCCGTAGCCACTCAGCTCAATGTGGGGAGGACACCCGATGATCGTGCCTGGCTACCGGGACCATCCGACCGAGCGATGGGACCCGATCGCGCCGGTCGATCCGGGTGAGGCCGAGGACTTCCTGCGGCAGTGCTACCTCGAGAACGCCCGGCTCGGGCCGGTCGAGCCGCGCCTGGCCATCGTGCGGGCGCAGATCGCGGCGACCGGCGGCTATGTGCACACCACCGAGGAGCTGGCGTACGGCGCCAAGATGGCCTGGCGCAACGCGAGCCGCTGCATCGGCCGGCTCTACTGGCGCAGCCTGGTGGTGCTGGACCGGCGCCGGGCCCGTACCGCCGACGACATCTTCTCGCTGCTCGTGCACCACCTCCAGGTCGCCGGCGGCGGCGCCGACAAGCCCGGCGCGATCCGGCCGGTGATCAGCATCTTCCCGCCGGCGCTGCCCGGGCAGCCGTACGCGCGGGTGTGGAACGAGCAGTTGGTCCGCTACGCCGGCTACCGCACCGAGGACGGCAGCTCGGTCGGCGACCCGCGCAACGAGCAGTTCACCGCCGCGATGCAGGGCTTCGGCTGGCGCGGCAAGGGTGAGGCCTTCGACGTGCTGCCGGTGGCGATCGAGACGCCGGGCGAGGGCGTACGCCTCTACGAGCTGCCCGAGCGGGCCATCCACGAGGTGCCGTTGACCCATCCGGAGTTCGGCTGGTTCGCGGAGCTGGGCATGCGCTGGCACGCCGTACCCGCGATCGCGAACATGCGGCTGACCATCGGCGGCGTGCAGTACCCGCTGGCGCCGTTCAACGGCTGGTACATGGGCACCGAGATCGGCGCCCGCAACCTGGCCGACGAGGACCGCTACAACATGCTGCCGATCGTCGCGGCCCGGATGGGGCTGGACACCAGCCGCGAGTCGACGCTGTGGCGCGACCGGGTGCTGGTGGAGCTGAACCGGGCGGTCCTGCACTCGTTCGAGAAGGCCGGGATGAAGATCACCGACCATCACACCGAGTCGGCACGCTTCATCACCCACCTGCGCAACGAGGAGAAGGCCGGGCGCCGGGTGCCGGCCGACTGGTCCTGGATCGTGCCGCCGATGTCCGGCGGCATCACGCCGGTCTTCCACCGCTACTACGAGGAGCTGGACCTGCGGCCGAACTTCTACCTGGACCCCGAGGCGCAGGCCCTGTCCCAGCACGGATCCCGGTGCCCCGTCACGGGGTGAGCCTCAGGCGAACTCGTTGAGCGGGAAGTCGTCGCGGTGCCGCCAGGTCGCGTCGGTGCGGACGTGGTCCGCGCGGACCCATTTCAGCAGCAGGTGGGAGAAGTCCGCGGCGCGGATGCGGCCCGCGGCGCGCACCACGAAGCCCTCCGAGCACTCCGGGTCGCGGGACTTCGCCCAGGCGTCCCGGGCCTCGGTGAGGCTGCCGCCGCGGTACAGCACCGGGACCACCGGCAGCTCCAGGCGCTGCGCCCAGTCGACCGTGTCGTCCCAGCCGAGCAGCGTGTCGGTCTCGTCCCAGATGCCGAAGACGATGAAGACCCCGGGCAGGTCCGTGTAGGCGATGCTGCGGCGGGCCCACATGGACTCGCCGCAGACCCGCCAGTCGTCCGGGATCCGGTACGCCGTCATCGCCCACAGCGCCTTGGCCGGCCGGTCCCAGGGCTGGGTGCCGGAGTCGACCGAGCGGGCGTACATGGCGTCCCGGGTGAAGGTGAGGTTGCCGCCGTCGAGCTTCTCCGTCACCACCAGCTCACCGTCCAGCCAGGACAGATCGTGCTGGATCTTGTCGTCCGCCGCGGCGCCGGGGGAGTCGGGCAGGTGGAAAGTCCGCGGATACTTCCCGTCCCGCCCGCCCATCAGAAGTCCCCCTCCGCCACCTGGAACACCGTCAGTCCCAGGGCGCGCCACATGCGTACCACCTGCTGGCGGTCGTCGAACACCCCGATGACCCGCCACCGGTGGAGGATCTGAAGATCGAAGATCTCCCGCTTGACGATCGCATCCTTGCGCGAGTCGCCCTCCGGCCGCATGAACAGCCCCTCGTACGGCACGTCGACGTACAGGTCCAGCCATGCCTCGGTCTCCGCCCGGCAGACCGCGTCGCGCCCGGAGCAGAACACGATGGCGTGCCCGGCCGCGTGCATTGCCCGGACCGCCGCGATGACCGCCGGGTTCGGGGCGTCCTCGCCGACCCGGCCCCAGTCGAACGGGCTGCGGCCGTTCATCAGCGCGACCGTGCCGTCGATGTCCACCAGCACCACCGGCGGCAGCTCCGGATCGGGGTCGTAGACCAGTCCCGGCCCGCCCGGCTCGACGAACGGGACCGGCAGCGGCAGGTTCTTGCCGGCCAGGTAACGCTGGTGCATCCGGCGGATGCCGGCCTCGCCGACCCGGTCGCCCTCCGGCCGCGTGACGTCCCGGCGCAGGCACTCCTCCAGCGGTACGTCGGTGAAGTCGTGCACCTCGAAGGTCGCGTGGAACCGGGCGGCGAGCTCGGCCCACTCCCGTACGGTCCGGGCCCGCAGGTTGGTGTCGTCGACGATCACGTCGCTGTGCGCGCGCAGCAGGGCCTCCACGGCCGCCCGCTGGGCGTGCGTCACCTGGGCCTCGGCCCACTGCGTGTAGAGCCGCTCCCCGTGCAGCATCCGCCGCAGGTCGTCCCGGTTGACCCGGACGACCCGCGGCTGGAGCTTGCGCGCGAAGGTGGTCTTGCCCGACCCGGGCAGCCCACGGGTGATCAGCAGTCTGGTCATTCCTCACTCACCTGGTTACCGCTCGGGGTGACGTCGCCGGCCGGCCGGACGAGCTGCCACAGCCCGGGACGGTAGTCCTTGTCGTCGAGACGCAGGAACAACGCGCCGCGATGTGCGCTGCGCACGGCCCGCGCCGCGAACTCGCGCCGGCCCCAGCCGGCCGGCAGCTCCGCGACGATCGCCGCGAACTCGGCCTCGACGGCCTCGGCCAGGGCCGCAACCGACCCGGTCAGCTCGGCGGCGACGGCCGTGACCCACGCGTGGAACTCGTCGGGCAGGGGCTCGGTCAGCGCGTCCAGGTCACCGCCGGAGACCAGCACCTCCCAGACGGTACGGGCGGAGAGCCCCGTGACCAGCCGGTGCAGCCGCACGTACTCGGCGTACTTGATCTTCACCCGCTCGTCCGAGTCGACCAGGTGCACGACCAGCCCTTCCCGCCCGTCCCGCGGCGGCGCGGCCAGCGCCTCGGCCAGCGTCGCGTACGCGAACGAGTCCACCACCGGCCCCGGCCACTGCGGCACCGCGGCCGGCCCGAACGTGCGCCCGGTGGCGATGTCGACGGCGCCGAGCAGGATCAGGTCGTCCAGGCCGCCGTAGTCGAGCACGATCCGGTTACCCGGGTAGACGATCTCGACCAGCACGGTGAGCCCGGCGGGCGGGACGAAATCCGGGTAGCGGGTCCGCAGCACCTCGGTGGCGTGCTGCGCCTGCTCGGACGCGAACGACCCCCGGGTGGCCACGGCGAGCTCGTTCCCGTCCCAGAAGATGATTCCGAGGCTTCCGTCAGCTTTGTCCGTTACGGCCACGGGGGCGTCGGGGTACAACCGCGGCGCGTGGATCTCGGTGTGGTTGAAGAATTTTCCGTAGGGCCGGGCCAGGACGGTATCTCCGGAAACAATCAGGCCGCGGCAGGCCAGGGTGACCGGGGTCCAGGCGCCGGCGTACTGGCAGGCCTCGGTGTAGTTGTAGATCTCGTACGGCCGGTGCGGGTGACGCTGGATCCGGACGTGCCCGTTCTCGACCGCCGAAGCCAGTGCGGCCGGGTCGAGGACGTCCGCGAGCAGCGTCATGACAAGGTCCTTCCGTACGGGGGCCGCTGCGGGAATGCGGCGAAGGTCGATCACGTTATCGACCACGGACCCAGGAATGCCTCCTGATTTCTGATCAGGGCACGTGACATGGCAGACTGGTCCATCGGCCAGTAAAGGTTCCGGTTCACGCTCGAGTCTTCCGCCCTGGCGGGGCGGTTCGGTGCTGACGGCGACCCGGCGACCACATCATCGAGAGGGACCGAGCAATCATGAAGAGCGGCATCCACCCGGAGTACACCTCGACCGAGGTCATCTGCTCCTGCGGCAGCACCTTCACGACCCGCAGCACTGCCAAGGGCAGCGAGATCCGCGTCGAGACCTGCAGCGCCTGCCACCCGTTCTACACGGGCAAGCAGCGCGTGCTGGACACCGCGGGCCGGGTCGCCAAGTTCCAGGCGAAGTACGCGAAGGTCAACGCCGCCAAGAAGAAGTAGCTACCTCGACGGCGCCCACCCCGGAGTCCGGGGGCGGGCGCCGTTCGTGTGTCTCGGCGAAAATCGACCCTGAAGGCGGCACCTATGAGCACCGACCGGCTGACCACGTTGCTCGCGGAGTATGCGGACCTGGAGCGGCAGATGGAGGATCCCGCCATCCACTCCGACCAGGCCCTGGTGCGCCGGGTCGGGCGCCGGTTCGCCGAACTCGCGCCGCTGCACACCGCCCACGTCGAGCTGGAGGCGGCCCGCGCCGACCTGGCCGCCGCCCGGGAGCTGGCCGCCGAGGACTCCTCGTTCGCCAGCGAGGTCGAGGCGGTCGCCGCCGTGGTCGCGCCGCTGGAGGAGAAGCTCGGCGAGATGCTCATCCCGCGTGATCCGCACGACGCCAAGGACGTGATCGTCGAGATCAAGGCCGGTGAGGGCGGCCAGGAGTCGGCGCTGTTCGCCGGCGATCTGCTGCGGATGTACACCCGGTACGCGGAGAAGCACGGCTGGGTCGTCGAGGTCATCGACGCGCAGGACTCGGACCTGGGCGGGGTCAAGGACGTGTCGGTCGCGGTCAAGACCAAGGGTGTGCCCGAGGGCGGCCACGGCGTCTGGTCCCGGCTCAAGTGGGAGGGTGGCGTGCACCGGGTGCAGCGGGTGCCGGTCACCGAGTCGCAGGGCCGCATCCACACCAGCGCCGCCGGTGTGCTCGTGCTGCCCGAGGCCGAGGACGTCGACGTGCACATCGAGCCCGGTGACATCCGGGTCGACGTGTTCCGGTCCTCCGGTCCGGGCGGGCAGTCGGTCAACACCACCGACTCGGCCGTGCGGATCACCCACCTGCCCACCGGCACCGTGGTGAGCTGCCAGAACGAGAAGAGCCAGCTGCAGAACCGGGAGTCGGCGATGCGCATCCTGCGGTCCCGGCTGCTCGCCATGGCCCAGGAGCAGGCCGACGCGGCCGCCTCGGACGCCCGCAAGCTCCAGGTGCGCACGGTGGACCGCTCGGAGCGGATCCGCACGTACAACTACCCGCAGAACCGGATCAGCGACCACCGGATCGGCTACACCGCGTACAACCTGGATCTGGTGATGGGCGGCGAGCTGGACGCGGTGCTCGACGCGCTGGCGGAG
This sequence comes from Actinoplanes sp. NPDC049599, assembly GCF_044465625.1. Classification (NCBI taxonomy): domain Bacteria; kingdom Bacillati; phylum Actinomycetota; class Actinomycetes; order Micromonosporales; family Micromonosporaceae; genus Actinoplanes; species Actinoplanes sp. NPDC049599. The sequence goes on along the minus strand of NZ_JBITLX010000023.1, from coordinate 21,697 downwards.
GCCGACCGGGCCGCCCGGCTGGCCGGCGGGACGGAGATCAGCCGACGTCCGTGACGACCAGCCGGTCGTCCGGGGTCACGCACGCCAGCAGGCGGTCCTGCTGCTGGCAGCCGTAGTCGAGGACCGGCACGATCGTGCCGCGCAGCAGCACCTCGCCGGCCGCCGGATCAAAACTGCTGACCGAGGTCCGGCCGGGCGGCTCGACCGTGCGGGCGACCAGGTACGGCGTTCCGCGCCCCTGCGCGTCCCACACCGGCGTGGCGGTGCCCAGGTCGGCGAGCAGCCGCCCGGTCGTCCCGTCGACCAGGCTGGTCCACAGGTCCAGCTCACCACGCGCGCGGGACCAGTCCGTACCCCCGTCGCTCAGCCGGACCATCCGCAGGCGCCGGGCCCGGTCGCCGGTCGCGTTCCACTCCGCCAGCAGCACCCGGTCGCCGCGGGCGGCCGTGACCTCGCCGGTCCGGCGCCAGAGCTGCCGGCCGGTGGCCGTGTCGACCGCCAGCGTGTCCCGGTTGAACTCCCGGGTCGACTCGGTGCCGTCCGGCTCCTGCCGGGCGACCGTGACGGCGCCGGTCGGCATGAGCAGCACGCCGGCCTCGACGACGCTCAGCCAGGTCGTCTCCCGCACGGCGGTGGACGACCAGCGCAAGGTGCCGGTCCGGGCGTCGTGCGCGGTGAGCCGCAGCCCGCCGCCGTGGCTCAGCACGTAGACGCTGTGGCGCGTCGGCGTCGGGGTTGACGAGCCCGAGCTCGATGACGGCCATGCGGCTGAGCGTAGGACCCGGGCGCGTTATGCGGGGGTGCGGTGCGATGCCGCCGCGGCCAGCGCGGCGCTGAGCGTACGGCCGTTCGTGCCCACCTCGGACCAGCCCGCCGCCAGCCCGATCGGGGTGCCCGGGACCAGCACCTGCCAGTTCTCCGCGGCCGCCGCCGCGCTGATCCGCCGGGACACCTCCGCCGCCTGGGTCGGCCCGGCGCCGGGCAGCACCACGACGAACTCGTCGCCGGCGAACCGGGCCACGAAGTCGCCGCGCCGCATGACCCGGTTGAGCACCCCGGCGATGCGCTGCAGGACCAGGTCGCCGCAGTGCCGGCCGTGCCGGGCGTTCACCGCGGTGAAGCCGATCAGGTCGCAGACCCCGATCGCCGCGCGCTCGCCGCGGGCCAGCATCGCCCCCACGTAGCGTTCCAGCTGGCGGCGGTTGGGCAGGCCGGTGAGCGGGTCGGTGAGCGTCTCGTCGCCGTACCGGCCGACGTCGCGGTGGGTCTCCTGGGCGTCCAGGCGGGCGGCGACCCCGTCCAGGTAGCCGTCGCGGAGCCGGTCGATGCGCTGGGCGGCGAGGCGGAATGCGTACCGGTCGGCGGCGTGCGCGGCCTCGTGGTCGCCGGCCGAGCTGTGGCAGATGCTGCGCAACCGGGCCGGCTCGGCCGGGCCGAGGATCTCCTGCGAGACCGGCACGGCGTCGAGCTTGCGCAGCGCCTCGCCCGCCTTGTCGGCCGCGATGTCCAGGCACACCGTGCCCAGGTGGCGCAGGTCGCGGGAGCGCACGCTGTCACCGCCGCCGGTCAGCAGGGCGGCCACGTCGGTCTCGGTGGACTCGCCCAGCGCCGCCCGCCGGGCCAGCGCGTAGCCGTAGACCGGCCGGCTGCTGGGCCGCAGCCGCACGTCGGCGCCGGTGGCCACGTACCGGGTCAGCTCCGCGTCGATGTCGCGCAGCACCCGCAGGCAGCCGTCGGTGTCGCCCTGGTGGTCCAGCGAGACCGCGTTGCGCAGCCGGATGCCCGGGGCGGCGAAGACCTCGCTGGCCATGCCGGCCGCGGCGCCGACCTGCCGGGCCTGCTCGATGGCGGTCAGCGCCTGGCCGTGGAAACCGAGATAGCTGTACGCCATGGCCAGGTCGTGCCAGCCCCACGCGGTCTCGCTGTCGCCGACCGGCACCGCTGCCAGCGCCCGGGACGCCTGCACGAGGTGGGTCACGCCGCGGTCCAGGGCGCTCTGCAGATGGGCGCCGAGGGCCGCGAACGCGTGCATCTGGCCGCGCAGATAGGGGTCGGAGGTCTCCCGGACGGCGTTGGCGGCCAGCGTCATCGCGGTGGCGAACTCGGCCGCCCGGCCCAGGTTGATCAGCGCGCCGAACCGCTGGACGAGCGCGTACGCCCGGGTCAGCGGGTCGGCCGAGGAGGCCAGCACCTTGTCGAGGATCGCGAGCGCCTCCGCGGACTTGCCCACCTGCTGGAGCCTGCCGGCGCTGCGCAGGTCGTCGACGGATTCCGGTAGCTGGTCCAACCACGTCATGGTGCCGCCACGGCCATCCAGGCCCCTCCTGCCGACGCCGTTCATCGACGAGTGACCCGGCCGGTCACCGTCGAGAGACGACGTTCCATGATTATGCCGTGACGCCGACGCACGAACACCCCTCGGAGGGGACGGACCGGACGCGCTTGGCACCCGCGCTGGCGACAGCCACCGCGCGACTGGCCGCGGCGGGGGTCGCATCGCCCCGGGTCGATGCGGAATTGCTCGCCGCGCACGCCCTCGGGGTGGGCCGCGGCCGGCTGCTGCTGATCGACACGGTGCGCGGCGCCGAGCTGGGCCGGTTCACCGCGCTGGTCGAGCAGCGGGCCCGGCGGATCCCGCTGCAGCACCTGCTCGGCACCGCCGCCTTCCGGCACCTGGAGCTGGCCGTCGGTGCCGGGGTCTTCGTGCCGCGGCCAGAGACCGAGCTGCTGGCCGGCTGGGGCATCGAGCACACGGCGCCGGGTGCCACGGTGGTCGACCTGTGCAGCGGTACGGGTGCGATCGCCCTCTCCGTGGCCGACGAGGCGGCACCGGGCCGGGTGCTCGCGGTGGAGCGGTCACCGGCGGCGCTGGCCTACCTGCGGCGCAACGCGGAGCCGTTCCCGGTGGTGCGCGTGGTCGAGGGGGACGTCACCGATCCGCGGCTGCTGGCGGAGTGCCGGGGCATGGTCGACGTGCTGCTGTGCAACCCGCCGTACGTGCCGGACGGCACCGCCGTACCGCCGGAGGTCGCCGACCACGACCCGGCGGAGGCGGTCTTCGGCGGCGCGGACGGCCTGGTCGTGATCCGGCCGGTGATCGGGCTGGCCGCCGCGCTGCTGCGGCCCGGCGGCGTGGTCGGCATCGAGCACGACGACGTGCACGCCGCGGCCGTGCCGGAGCTGCTGCGGGCCGACGGGCGCTTCACCGCGGTCGTCGCGCACGACGACCTCACCGGGCGCCCACGATTCGCGACGGCCCGCCGCGTGTGAGCCAGTTCGCGCGCACCATGGCACACTGCATCTTGTGATGCTCTACGACTGCCGGGCCGTGGCCGAGCGCGATCGCGGCATCGCCGCGGCCGTCGAGGCGGTCAAGAGCGGTGAACTCGTCGTGCTGCCCACCGACACCGTCTACGGCGTGGGCGCGGACGCTTTCACCGCGCACGCCGTCAACGCCCTGCAGAACGCGCGCGGCGCGGACCGCCGGGTGCCGCCGCCGGTGCTGGTCGGCTCCCGGCACACCCTGGACGGCCTGGTCTACTCGCTGCCCAAGGCGGCCCGCGAGCTGGCCGACGCTTTCTGGCCGGGCGCGCTGACCATCATGGTCGAGCACTCGCCCAGCCTGCAGTGGGACCTGGGCGAGACCGGCGGGGTGGTGGCGGTCCGGATGCCGCTGCACCCGGTGGCGCTGGAGGTGCTGCGCGAGATGGGCCCGATGGCGGTCACCACGGCCAACAAGATCGGTCAGCCCGCGCCGGCCACCGCGGAGGAGGCCCGCGACCAGCTGGAGTACGCGGTCCGGATCTACCTCGAGGCGGGCGCGGCCCTGGATCCGGCGCCCAGCACGATCGTCGACGTGACCGGTGACGTGCCGCGGGTGCTGCGCAACGGCGCGGTGCCGTACGAGAAACTCCGCGACGTCGTGCCGGACATCCTGGCCGTGGAGGCCTGATGCCGTTCACTGTGCTGCACGTGTGCATGGGCAACATCTGCCGGTCGCCGATGGCCGAGCGGCTGCTCGTGCTGGCCGCGGCGCAGCGGCTCGGCAAGCTCGATCCCGACGTGGAGCTCGCCGGCCTGCTGCGCAGTGTCAGCGCGGGCACCGGCGGCTGGCACGAGGGCGAGGAGATGAACCCGCCCGCGGCCCGGCAGATCACCCTGCGCGGCGGCAGCGCCGACGGTTTCGCCGCCCGCAAGCTGACCAGCGCCCAGCTCGACGGGGCCGACCTGATCCTGACCGCGACCGCCGACCAGAGCGACTACGTGCACGCCCTGGTGCCCGGCGCGGCGTCCCGCACGTTTGTCCTCGGCCACCTGGGCCGGCTGCTGCGCGAGGTGGAGGTCAAGTCGCTGCCGCCGGCCGGCACCGAGGAGGAGACGTTCCGCACCCGGGCCGTCGCGCTCGTGGCGGCGGCCGACCGGCTGCGCGGCGAGACCGAGCCGCTGCCCGGCGACGACCTCGACGACCCGTGGGGCCGCGGCGACCAGACCTTCCAGCGCATCGCCGACGACATCGACGAGACGCTGTTCATGCTGGTCGAGGCCCTGCTGCCGGGAGCGCCGAGGCCCGCGTGACGATCGTCGAACCGGACGCCGACGGGCTGCGCCGGGCGGTACGGCTGCTGCGCGCCGAATCCGTGGTCGCGTTCCCCACCGAGACCGTGTACGGCCTCGGCGCGCACGCCTTCTCGGCGCGGGCGATCGCGGAGGTCTACCGGCTGAAGAACCGCCCGTCCTGGAACCCGCTGATCGTGCACGTGGCGGACGTGGCGGCGGCCCGGGCGCTGGCGCACGAGTGGCCGGACGCCGCGAACGAGCTGGCCGCGCAGTTCTGGCCCGGCCCGCTGACCCTGGTGGTCGAGCGGGCCCGGCACCTGCCGCAGATCGGCGCGCCGACCCCCACGATCGCCATCCGGGTGCCCGCCCACGAGGTCGCGCTGCGCCTGCTGGCGGCCGCCGGGCTGCCGCTGGCCGCGCCGAGCGCGAACCGCTCGGAGGGCATCTCGCCGACCACCGCCGAGCACGTGCTGCGCAGCCTGCCGGACGTGCCGCTGGTGCTGGACGGCGGACCGGCCTCCTGGGGCATCGAGTCGACGGTGCTGGACCTGACCACGCCGACCCCTACGCTGCTGCGCCCGGGTGCGCTGGCGTTACGCCCGTTGCGTGAGGTGACCGGCGCGATCGCGCTGCCCGGCGCGGTCGCCGACGGCACGGCCCGGTCCTCACCGGGCATGGGCCGGCGCCACTACGCGCCCAAGGCGACGGTTCTGCTCGTCGACGACGTGACATCCGTGGACCGGTCCGGCCTGGCCGCGCCGGTCGCGGTGCTGAGCTACGAGACGGCCGGCGACTACGACGCCGCCGAGGTGCTCAGCGCCGACCCGCGCGAGTACGCGGCCGACCTGTACGCCGCCCTGCACCGCCTGGACGACGCCGGGGTCGGCACGATCATCGTCCAGGCGCCCCCGGACACCGAGGACTGGCTGGCCGTCCGGGACCGGCTGGCCCGCGCCGCCCGCTAACGGGTGGCCTGGTTGGCGATGTTGCGGGCCATGCCGCTGAAGATCACCCCGTGGAACGGCAGCACGCTCGCCCAGTACGCGTGCCCGGCCAGCCCGCGCGGCACGAAGATGGCCCGCTGCCGGTAGATGCTGGTCCCGTCCGGCCCCGGCTCGGCCGACATCTCCAGCCACGCCCGCCCCGGCACCCGCATCTCGGCGCGCAGCCGCAGCAGCTCGCCCGGCTTGATCTCCTCCACCCGCCACCAGTCCAGCGCCTCGCCGACCAGCAGGTGGTCGCGGTCGCGCCGGCCGCGGCGCAGCCCGACCCCGCCGACCAGCCGGTCCAGCCAGCCGCGCACCGACCAGGCGAGCGGGAACGAGTACCAGCCGTGGTCGCCGCCGACGCCCTCGATCACCCGCCACAGCGCCCGGGGCGGCGCGGCCACCGCGCGGGTCCGCTCGTCGATGTAGATGTTGCCGCCGGACCAGTCCGGGTCGCTGGGCAGCGGCTCGGCGGCCGCGTCCCGGCCCACCGCGTTGGACCAGCGGGTCTCCACGTTCGCGTCGCGGACCTTGCCGAGCGCCAGCCCGACCGCCTCGTCGAAGCCCAGCAGGCCGTCGTCGGGGACGTATCGCGCGATGTCGTGCTCGTGCGCGAAGGCCTCGTGGATCAGGCTGCCGACCAGGGGCCGGGCGATCGCATTCGGTACGGGCGTGACCGCGCCGACCCAGTGCGCCGACAGCCAGGGGCTCAGCGGGCGCAGCGGCATGATGATCCGCCGGCGCAGGCCGGCGACCCGGGCGTACCGGCGCATCATCTCCAGATACGTCAGGACGTCCGGGCCGCCGATGTCAAAACCGCGGTTGACCTCGGCCGGCAGCGTCGCGACGCCGATCAGGTAGCGCAGCACGTCGCGGACCGCGATCGGCTGGATCCGGTTCCGCACCCAGCGCGGGGTGATCATGATCGGCAGCCGCTCGGTGAGGTACCGCAGCATCTCGAACGACGCCGAGCCGGATCCGATGATCACCGGGGCCCGCAGCACCACCGTGGGCACCTCGCTGTCCAGCAGGATCCGCGCCACCTCCGCCCGGGAGCGCAGGTGGGCCGAGGGGTGCTCGTCGGCGGGCGGCTCGGGGCCGCCGAGGTAGACGATCCGGCTGACCCCGGCGGCCTTGGCCGCGGTGGCGAAGTTGTGCGCCGCCTCGCGGTCGATCCGTTCGAAGTCGCGTTGCCCGAGCGAGTGCACCAGGAAGTAGGCGACGTCCACGTCCTCGAACGCGGCCGGCAGCGTCGCCGGGTCGGACAGGTCGCCCTCCACCACCTCTACCCGGCCGGCCCAGGGCACGTCCCGGAGCCGGGCGGCACTGCGCGACAGGCAGCGCACGGAGTGGCCGGCTTCGAGCAGACGGGGTGCCAGGCGGCCGCCGATGTACCCGGTGGCGCCCGTGACTAGACAACGCATACCACCACTGTGCCCGCAGGCAGAGCCCGATAAGCCATATGCTCGATTCCGGCAGCGTCGCCGAGGTGAGGGAGAGCGCCATGGACACTTTCTGGGGTCCCGACTTCGCCGCGCTCGAACTCGAGGACCCGGAGATCGCCGAGGTGATCGTCGGCGAGCTGGCCCGTCAGCGCGGCGGGCTCCAGCTCATCGCGAGCGAGAACTTCACCTCGCCGGCCGTGCTGGCGGCGAGCGGCTCGACGCTGACCAACAAGTACGCCGAGGGCTATCCGGGGCGGCGCTACTACGGCGGCTGCGCCGAGGTGGACCGCGCCGAGGAACTGGCGATCGACCGGGCGAAGGAGCTGTTCGGCGCCGAGCACGCCAACGTCCAGCCGCATTCCGGCTCGTCGGCGAACATGGCGGCGTACGCGGCGCTGATCCAGCCGGGCGACACCGTGCTGGCGATGGGCCTGCCGCACGGCGGCCACCTGACCCACGGCAGCAAGGTCAACTTCTCCGGCAAGTGGTTCCACCCGATCGGCTACACCGTGCGCCGGGACACCGAGCTGATCGACTACGACGAGGTCCGTGACCTGGCCCAGGCGCACCGGCCCAAGCTGATCGTGTGCGGCGCGACCGCGTACCCGCGGCTGATCGACTTCAAGGCGTTCCGCGACATCGCGGACGAGGTCGGCGCCTATCTGATGGTCGACGCCGCGCACTTCATCGGGCTGGTGGCCGGGCGGGCGGTGCCGTCGCCCGTACCGTATGCCGATGTGGTCACCTGCACCACCCACAAGGTGCTGCGCGGGCCGCGAGGGGGCATGATCCTGTGCCGTGAGGAACTCGCCGCGCGCATCGACAAGGCCGTCTTCCCGTTCACCCAGGGCGGCCCGCTGATGCACGTCATCGCCGCGAAGGCCGTCGCCCTGCGGGAGGCGTCACTGGCCGGCTTCCAGTCGTACGCGAGCCAGGTGGTCCGCAACAGCCAGGCGCTGGCCGCCGGGCTGGCCGCCGAGGGGATGCGCCCGGTCTCCGGCGGCACCGACACCCACCTGGCCCTGGTCGACCTGCGCGACGCCGGGGTCAGCGGCCGGGACGCCGAGGCGCGCTGTGACCGGGCCCGGATCACCCTGAACAAGAACGCCATCCCGTACGACCCGGAGAAGCCGATGACCGCGTCGGGCATCCGGGTCGGCACCCCGAGCGTGACCACCCAGGGGATGCGCGAGGGCGAGATGCGGCAGATCGCCGGCCTGATCGCCGCGGCCGTCCGCGCGGACCCGAACTCGGTCGCCGGCGCCGCCGAGTTGCGCGCGACCGCCGACGAGGTGGCCGAGCTGGTCCGGCATTTCCCCGCGTACGCGCAGACCGGGGTGCCGGCGTGAAGGATGCTGCCGACTGGGTGGTGCCGTACCAGCCCGGGCCCGCGGACCTCGACGATGACGACAACCGCCCGCTGCCCGATCTGCCGCCGCTGCCGGCCGATCCGCGCTGGCGGGTCGAGCACCTGCCGTTCCTGACCGCGTTCTCGATGGGGTTGCTGATCTGCGCCGCCTCGGTGGGCTTCTTCGCCGGCGGCGGCCCGGCCGCGGTGGGTGCGGCGGCCGGAGTGGGGATCGTGACGGTCAGCTTCACCATGTCGACCCTCGTGTTCGCCTGGGCCGACACCGTGCGCCCGGCGCTGCTGATGCCGCTGGGGATGCTGACCTACGTCGTGAAGTACACGCTGCTCGGCGTGATCCTCGCGTTCGTGGTCTCCTCGGACTGGCCGGGACGGACCGCGCTGGGCTGGGGGATCGTCGCCGGGGTGCTGGGCTGGACCGCCGTGCAGATCTGGTGGGTGGCCCGGACCAGCCTGTCGAAGTGATCTTCGGCACGGACGTTTCGACTGGTCAATGCCGGTTTCGGGGGGCTCTGTCCACGATCCGGTGACGGCTGGTCGACAAAGGTGTCCGGTTCTGGCGGAGGGGGAGTACCGTGTTGCCGAGCAACGAGACCCCTGACGCCTGGACAACTGCGGTTGTGCGGGGGGTCCCGCTTAGCTTCGTGTTACCTGCTGATATCGTTCGGGCCGTCATGACCGGTCAAGAACCTCCCCGCAGACCCCAGGACGACGACGGTCAAAACCCGCCCGATACGGGCATGGGGATGACGGCGGTCAGCTATCTCCTCGGGGGCATGTTGGTCTGGGGCGGAATCGGCTGGTTGGTCGACCACTACGTCGGCACCAAGGGCATCTTCGCCGGGATCGGCGCGGTCGTTGGTATCGCCGGCGGTGTCTACCTCATCGTGCGCCGTCTCGGCGCCTGACAGGAAAGGGCTACGGTGATCGGTCAGTCGACGGTCCTCGCAGCGGAGTTCCCGCCCAGCGTCGAGGACTTCTACCTGCCCAGCATCCTGCCGTGGGGCGCTCACGACACGTACTGGTTCACCAAGATCACTCTGCTGGTCTGGGTGGCCGTCGCGGTCATCATCGTCTTCTTCCTGGTGTCCAACCGGAAGCCGCAGCTGGTGCCCACGAAGAAGCAGTGGATGGCCGAGAGCCTCTACGGATTCGTGCGCAACAACATCGCCGTCGAGATGATCGGGCCGCGCGGCGTCGCGTTCGCGCCGTACCTCACGACGCTGTTCTGCTTCATTCTCTTGAACAACCTCTTCGGCATCGTGCCGCTGGTCCAGATCTCGCCGAACTCGCACATCGCGTTCCCGGCGCTGCTCGCGGTGATCAGCTACGTGATGTTCATCTACGTCGGCATCCGGCACCACGGCGGCTTCTTCAAGTACATGAAGGCGGCGCTGATTCCGCCGGCGCCGTGGTTCATCCTGCCGCTGCTGATCCCGATCGAGTTCTTCTCGAACTTCATGGTCCGCCCGTTCTCGCTGGCGGTCCGGCTCTTCGCCAACATGTTCGCCGGCCACATGCTGCTGCTGGTGTTCACGCTCGGCGGCTTCGCAATGATCAGCGCGAACGCCTGGCTGGCTCCGGTCGCCGTCGTTTCGTGGATCATGACGATGGCGCTGACGTTCCTGGAGTTCCTGGTCATCTGCCTCCAGGCCTACGTCTTCACGGTGCTGACCGCGAGCTACGTCCAGGGCGCGCTCGCCGACGAGCACTGAGCTACCTCGTAACAACGGCAACACCTGAAGAGCATTTAGTCAGCTGTTCCAAGCAAGACCCCGTTGTCGTCCCGCGTGACAGCCACGCGAGATACCAGGAGGAACTGAGCAATGATTCTCGCCGAAGTTGTTGGTAGCACCGCCGCCATCGGGTACGGCCTCGCGGCAATCGGCCCCGGCATCGGTGTAGGCCTCGTGTTCTCGGCTTACATCCAGTCGACGGCCCGTCAGCCGGAGTCGTCGCGCCTGACCCTGCCGTACGTCTGGATCGGCTTCGCCGTCATCGAGGCGCTCGCGCTGCTGGGCATCGCCTTCGGCTTCATCTGGCAGGGACAGCTCTAAGCCTTCCCCTCGCTAGGAGGTCGTCATGCTTTCTCTTACCTATCTGGCCGCCGAGGCCGGTGAAGAGTCCGTGCACAACCCGATCATCCCGATCTGGGAAGAGATCGTGGTCGGCACCGTGGCCTTCGCGGTGCTCTGCTTCGTGCTGATGAAGTTCGTCTTCCCCGTGATGGAGAAGACGTTCGCGGCGCGGGTCGACGCGATCGAGGGCGGCATCAAGCGCGCCGAGGCCGCCCAGGCCGAGGCGAACGAGCTGCTCGAGCAGTACCGCGCGCAGCTGTCGGAGGCCCGCACCGAGGCCGCCCGCATCCGCGACGAGGCCCGTGCCGACGCCGAGGGCATCCGTCAGGACGTTCTCGCCAAGGCCCGGGAGGAGTCCGACCGCATCATCGCGGCCGGGCGCGACCAGCTCGCCGCGCAGCGCGAGAGCATCGTGCGTGAGCTGCGCGCCGAGGTGGGCACGCTCGCGGTGGACCTGGCCAGCAAGATCGTCGGCGAGTCCCTCGCGGACGAGGCGCGCAGCCGGGGCACGGTGGACCGGTTCATCTCCGACCTGGGCGCCGGCACCGGCACCGGGCGGCGCTGATGGCGACCGTCAACCGGGAGTCGTACGCCGCCGCCGCGGAGAAGCTGACCGCGGCCACGCAGACGGCGACCGCCGCGCAGCTCGCCACGACCGCCGACGAGATCCTGTCGGTGGCGCGGCTGCTGCGCGGCCAGCCGCGGCTGCGCCGCGCGCTGACCGATCCGTCGCGCAGCGGCGACGACCGGGCGGAGCTGCTCCGCTCGCTGGTCGCCGGCAAGCTCGGCACGGCCGCCGTGGAAGCGGTGGCGACCCTGGTGAGCGGCCGGTTCAGCCGGCCCGCCGAGCTGCTCGACGCGGCGGAGCGCCTCGGCGTCGACACCGTGCTGGCGGCCACCGACAAGGCGGGCGAGCTGGCCGAGGTCGAGGACGAGCTGTTCCGCTTCGGGCAGGTCGTGGCGGGCGACGCCGAGCTGGCGGTCACGCTCAGTGACCCCGGTGCATCGATCGACCGTCGGGTTAAACTCGTCCGAGACCTGCTGAAAGGCAAGGTCCGGGCGGGCACGGGGCGGCTCATCGAGGTCGCGCTCGAGGGTTTCGGGGGGCGCAGCTTCGAGGCCTCGCTGAGCCGGCTGGTCGAGCTGACCGCCGCGAAGCGCGACCGTGAGGTCGCCTACGTGACGGTCGCCAAGCTGCTCGGCGACGACGAGGAGCAGCGGCTCGCCGCGAAGTTGTCCGACATCTACGGTCGGCAGGTCTCGCTGAAGGTCGATGTGGATCCTGCCATCATCGGCGGCGTCAGCGTCCGGGTCGGCTCCGATCTCTACGACGGCACGACCCTGCGGCGACTCAACGAAGCCCGGCAGGCGTTCGCTAAATAGTTTTTCCCCTCGGTGGCGGCGACGTCCCGAGCACGCCCTCGGCGGCGGCGACGCCCCGAGCCGACTAGAGAAGGCAGAGGATGGCCGAGCTGACCATCTCCTCGGACGAGATCCGGGGGGCGCTAGAGCGCTACGTCTCGTCCTATTCGCCCGAGGTCTCCCGCGAGGAGGTCGGCATCGTCTCCGATGCGGGCGACGGTATCGCGCACGTCGAGGGCCTGCCCTCGACGATGGCGAACGAACTGCTGGAATTCGCCGACGGCACGCTGGGTGTCGCCCTGAACCTCGACGTCCGCGAGATCGGCGCCGTGGTGCTGGGTGACTACACCCACATCGAGGAGGGGCAGCAGGTCAAGCGGACCGGCCGCGTCCTCTCGGTCCCGGTGGGCGACGCCTACCTGGGCCGCGTCGTGAACGCGCTGGGCGAGCCCATCGACGACCGGGGCCCGATCGAGAGCGAGGGCTTCCGCGAGCTCGAGCTCCAGGCCCCGAACGTCATGTCCCGGCAGCCGGTGAAGCAGCCGCTGCAGACCGGCATCAAGGCGATCGACGCCATGACGCCGATCGGCCGGGGCCAGCGCCAGCTGATCATCGGCGACCGCAAGACCGGCAAGACCACGGTCGCGCTCGACACGATCATCAACCAGCGCGCCAACTGGGAGTCCGGCGACCCGGAGAAGCAGGTTCGCTGCATCTACGTCGCCATCGGCCAGAAGGCCACCACGATCGCCAGCATCCGGGGCACGCTCGAGGCCCAGGGCGCACTGCAGTACACGACGATCGTCGCGTCGCCGGCGTCCGACCCGGCCGGCTTCAAGTACATCGCCCCGTACACCGGCTCGTCCATCGGGCAGCACTGGATGTACAACGGCAAGCACGTCCTGATCGTCTTCGATGACCTGACCAAGCAGGCCGAGGCGTACCGGGCCGTGTCGCTGCTGCTGCGCCGCCCGCCGGGCCGCGAGGCGTACCCGGGTGACGTCTTCTACCTGCACTCCCGCCTGCTGGAGCGCTGCGCGAAGCTCTCCGACGACCTGGGCGCGGGCTCGATGACCGGGCTGCCGATCATCGAGACGAAGGCCAACGACATCTCGGCCTACATCCCGACGAACGTCATCTCGATCACCGACGGCCAGATCTTCCTCGAGGCCGACCTGTTCGCCTCGGGTGTGCGCCCGGCCATCAACGTCGGCACCTCGGTGTCGCGGGTCGGCGGCTCGGCGCAGGTCAAGGCCATGCGGCGGGTCTCCGGCCGGCTCCGGCTCGACCTGGCCCAGTTCCGCGAGCTGGAGGCCTTCTCGGCCTTCGCCTCCGACCTGGACAAGGCGTCGCGGGCCCAGCTGGAGAAGGGCGTCCGCCTGGTCGAGCTGCTCAAGCAGCCGCAGTACTCGCCTTACTCGGTGGCCGAGCAGACCATCATCATCTGGGCCGGCACCACCGGCCAGCTCGACGACATCCCGGTCGGCGACGTCCGCCGCTTCGAGGGCGAGCTGCTCGACTGGGTCAAGCGCAACCGCGGCGACGTCTTCACGGCGATCGAGTCGACGGGGCAGCTGTCCGACGAGCAGGTCGAGACCCTGCAGAGCGGCGTCAACGAGTTCAAGCCGCTGTTCAAGCAGGGCGAGACCGGCAGCCCGGTTGGCAACGAGGCGCAGGCCGAGCCCCTGGCGGACGGCAGCGAAAGCCGGGAGACGGTGACCCGCGAGGTCCGTTCGTCCTCCACGGACGAGAGCTGAGCTGAGCTATGGCCGGTCAGGTACAGGCACTTCGGCGGCGCATCCGCACCGTCAAGTCCACCAAGAAGATCGCCAAGGCGCAGGAACTGGTCGCGACCAGCCGGATCGCCAAGGCGCAGGAGAGGGTGAACGCCTCCAAGCCGTACGCGGAGGCGATCACCCAGGTGCTCACGGCGCTGGCGTCCAACGCGTCGGTCGACAACCCGCTGCTGCAGTCGCGTGAGCGGGTGCGGCGCGCGGGCGTCCTGCTGGTCACCAGCGACCGGGGCCTGGCCGGCGCCTACAACGCCAACGCGATCCGCACCGCGGAGCAGCTGATGGCCCGCCTCCGGGCGGACGGCAAGGAAGTGGCGCTGTACATCGTCGGCCGCAAGGGCGTCGGGTACTACCGCTTCCGGAACCGTCCGATCGAGACGAGCTGGACCGGCTTCTCCGAGCGGCCGTCGTTCGCCGACGCCCGCACCATCGGCGACGCGCTGCTCGAGGCGTTCGTCGCGGGCACGGACGACGCGGACGGCCACTACGGTCCGGACGGCATCCAGGGCGTCGACGAGCTGCACATCGTGAGCACGCAGTTCAAGTCGCTCATGACCCAGACCGCGGAGGCGCGCTTCCTGGCGCCGATGCAGGTCGAGGAGCGCGAACGGGAGCCCGGGCTGCGGCCGGCCTACGAGTTCGAGCCCGAGGCCGAGGAGTTGCTGAACGCGCTGCTGCCGAAGTATCTCAACACGCGGATCTACGCGGCGTTGCTGAGCTCGGCGGCCAGCGAGTCGGCGTCCCGGCGGCGGGCGATGAAGAGCGCGTCGGACAACGCGGACGACCTGCTCAAGCGGTACACGCGCGAGATGAACTCCGCGCGGCAGGCTGCGATCACCCAGGAAATCAGTGAGATCGTCGGCGGCGCCAACGCGCTGGCCGCGGCGGGAAGTGATGGATGATGACTGTTACTGCTGAGCCCACCAAGACGCAGGCCGGTGTCGGCCGCGTAGTCCGGGTCATCGGCCCGGTCGTCGACGCCGAGTTCCCCCGCGACGCGATGCCGAACATCTACAACGCGCTGCACGTCGACGTGACCCTCTCCGGGGGCACCAAGACGCTGACCCTCGAGGTCGCGCAGCACCTGGGCGACAACATCGTCCGCGCCATCTCGATGCAGCCGACCGATGGCCTGGTCCGCGGGGCCGAGGTCACCGACACCGGTGAGTCGATCACGGTGCCGGTCGGCGACGTGACCAAGGGCCACGTCTTCAACGCCCTCGGCGAGGTGCTCAACGTCGACCCGTCGACGCTGAACATCACCGAGCGCTGGGGCATCCACCGCAAGCCCCCGGCCTTCGCCGACCTCGAGCCGAAGACCGAGATGCTGGAGACCGGCATCAAGGTGCTCGACCTGCTGGCGCCGTACGTGCGCGGTGGCAAGATCGGCCTGTTCGGCGGCGCGGGCGTGGGCAAGACGGTGCTCATCCAGGAGATGATCATCCGGGTGGCCCGGAACTTCGGTGGCACCTCGGTGTTCGCCGGCGTGGGTGAGCGCACCCGCGAGGGCAACGACCTCATCCTGGAGATGGAAGAGGGTGGCGTGCTCGACAAGACCGCCCTCGTCTTCGGCCAGATGGACGAGCCGCCGGGCACCCGCCTGCGGGTCGCCCTGTCCGCGCTGACCATGGCGGAGTACTTCCGGGACGTCCAGAACCAGGAGGTGCTGCTCTTCATCGACAACATCTTCCGGTTCACCCAGGCCGGTTCCGAGGTCTCGACGCTGCTCGGCCGCATGCCGTCGGCCGTGGGTTACCAGCCCACGCTGGCCGACGAGATGGGCGAGCTGCAGGAGCGGATCACCTCGGTCCGGGGCAAGGCGATCACCTCGCTGCAGGCGATCTACGTGCCCGCCGACGACTACACCGACCCGGCGCCGGCGACCACCTTCGCCCACCTGGACGCGACCACCAACCTCGAGCGGTCGATCTCCGACAAGGGCATCTACCCCGCCGTGGACCCGCTGGCCTCCAGCTCGCGGATCCTGGCGCCCGAGTTCGTCGGTGCCGAGCACTACGCGGTCGCCCGCGAGGTGCAGCGGATCCTGCAGAAGTACAAGGACCTGCAGGACATCATCGCCATCCTCGGCATGGACGAGCTCTCCGAGGAGGACAAGGTCACGGTGCAGCGGGCCCGCCGCATCGAGCGCTTCCTGTCCCAGAACACGTACGCCGCCGAGCAGTTCACCGGCGTTCCCGGCTCGACGGTCCCGCTGAAGGAGACCATCGAGGCGTTCAAGAAGATCAGCGAGGGTGAGTACGACAACTACCCCGAGCAGGCCTTCTTCATGTGCGGTGGCCTCGAGGACCTCGAGAAGAACGCACACGAGCTGATGAAGGGCTGATCCTGCGGGATCTCCCGTGAGCCGCGCCGGCATCGCCGGCGCGGCTCATCCGTTTCCCAATGCCCGTTATGTCCGTTTGACCACGGACGGCGAGGGTATTCGGACGCGAATGTTTCTTTTGTTGTTCGGATACTCTTGGCACTGCTTGTGGCGCGGCCCTGCGATCATGCCCGTTGATCGCGAAGGTGACGACCGGCATGGTTGGGGATCGAGTGGCGAAGAGCAAGAGACCGAAGAGCGGCCCGCGCACGCCTCTGTGGGCGCGGCTCTGCGCGATCTTCGGATGTGTCCTGATGGTCCTCAGCGGCGGCGCGCTGGTCACCAGCCAGGTGTTGGTGTCGCGCTACGCGAACGCGGTGGAGACCAAGGACCTCTTCGGCAACGCCGCCAGCGGCGCGACCAAACAGGCCGTGAGCGACATCAAGGGCCCGCTGAACATCCTGCTGGTCGGCATCGACCCGCGGAACGACACCACGGCGCCGCTGTCCGACTCGATCATCGTGGTGCACATCCCCAAGGACATGAAGCGGGCATACCTCTACTCGATCCCGCGGGACCTGCGGGTGCAGATCCCGCCGTTCCCGAAGACCAACTTCCGCGGCGGCACGTCGAAGATCAACGCCGCGATGTCGTACGGCAGCTCGGTCGGCGGCGGCAAGCACGACGTGGCGCAGGGCTTCGACCTGCTCGCCAAGACGGTCGGCCAGCTGACCGGCATCAAGAAGTTCGACGCCGGCGCGATCATCAACTTCAACGGGTTCAAGGACATCGTCGACGCCATGGACGGCGTCACCATGACCGTCGACCAGAACGTGAAGTCGGAGCACCTGCAGCCGAACGGCAAGCCGCGGCCCCGCCGGCCGGAGTGCGCGAGCAACAACTGCGAGCACCCGTACGTCGGGCCGCAGAAGACGTACAAGAAGGGCACCTACCACCTGGAGGGCTGGGAGGCGCTGGACTACGTCCGGCAGCGGTACGGCCTGCCGCGCAGCGACTACGACCGCCAGCGGCACCAGCAGCAGTTCATCAAGGCGATGACCTCGCAGGCGCTGAGCAAGAACGTGGTGACCAACCCGGTCAAGCTCGACAAGGTCCTCAAGGCCGCCGGCGACGCGCTGATCTTCGACGGCAACGGCCACTCGGTGGTCGACTGGGGCCTGGCCCTCAAGAGCCTGCGCGCCGACGACATGACCCTGGTGAAGCTGCCCGGCCAGAGCATCATCACGAACGGCAAGTATCTCGGTGAGGGCCTCGAGCCGAGCGCCGACGACTTCTTCAAGTCCGTGCAGAACGACACGATCCCGTCGTTCCTGATCAATCACCCGGACTTCCTGCAGAAACTCTGAGGTGTCCCAGTGGTGGTCGCCACCCCCGGCACCGACGGGTCACCCAGCCGTTTAGACTTCAGCGGAATCGGTTCCGCAGGCTTTAGGAGACAGCGTGGCCAAGCAGCTGCAAGTCCAGGTCGTCGCCGTCGAGGAGAAGGTCTGGTCCGGCGAGGCCGAGATGGTCGTCGCCCGCACCACCGAGGGCGAGCTCGGCGTTCTGCCCGGCCACTCCCCGCTGCTCGGCCTGCTCAAGGAGCCCTCCCAGGTCCGGGTCAAGCTGGCCGGCGGTGAGCAGCTCACCTACGACGTAGCGGGCGGCTTCCTCTCCGTCGATGCCAACGGCGTGACCGTCCTCGCGGAGAGTGCCACCCCCGCCACCCCCGACGCGCACTGACGCCGACGATGCGGGTTCTGGAGATCATCGGAATCTGCGTCGTCGCGCTGCTCGCCGTGCTGGGCGCGGTTTTCATCCGCCGCCGGCTGCTGATGGCCGGCGGCGGCACCATCAAGCTCCAGGTCCGGGTCAGCACCATGGTGCCCGGCCGCGGCTGGTCCTCGGGGATCGGCCAGTTCGTCGGTGACGAGCTCCGCTTCCACCGCATGTTCAGCTTCGGGATCCGCCCGAAACGGGTGCTGAACCGCCGCACCCTGCTGGTCGGCCACCGCCGCCTGCCGGCCGGACCGGAACGCCTGACCATGCCCGGCCACTGGGTCATCCTGCTCTGCACGACGGGCAGTGCCCAGCTCGAGATCGCCATGGCCGAGTCCACGGTGACCGGCTTCCTCTCCTGGCTGGAGGCGGGCCCCCCGGGCCAACCGGGCTCCGTGGCCCCCCGCCCGAAGATCACCCCGCGCCCCGCCGAACGCTGATCTATGCTCCGGCGGTGTCCACCACCACCGCCCGGCTCGCCGCGCTGCCGTTCGCACTGCTGGCTCTGGGGCTGCGGGTGCTGGACACCTTCTGGATCACGCCGCTGACCTGGCGCATCGACGCCTGGCAGCCGGCCCTCGCGGCCTGGGTGGCCACCCTGATCGCTTCAGTGGGGCTGCCGCTGGCCGGCTATCTCCTGCTGACCCGGCGCGCGCGGCGACGCGCGGAGACCTGGCGGATCGAGACCGGCGGGCCGGCCCCGGCGCGCTTCCTGGCGTCGGCGGCGCCGCGCTGGACCGGCCCCTACGCGATCCTGCTGGGCTGGCTGGCCGGCTCCGGGCTGATCACCGAGCGGGTGCCCGGCGGTGACCGGATGCGGATGGCCACCTTCGGATACGTGTTCCCGGTCAGCATCCTGCTGGTGGGGATGACAGTGGCAGTGACCGTGGCATTGACGATCAGCGACCGGCCCCGGCTCACGATGGACCGGGACGCGGTGACCTTGTGGCACCACCTGGGCCGGCTGCGCCTCACCTGGGGCGAGCTGATCCCCGGCGGGCCGCCACCGCCGGCCAAGCGCAATCCGGACACCATCACGATCTACCGGATGCTCCACGGCGTGGCCACACCCGTACGGCTGCCGGCGGGACGGTTGCAGGTGGCCCCGGCGTTCGTCGCCCACACGCTGCGGCACTACACCGAGCACCCCGGGCAGCGCGGTGGCATCGGCACCGAGGCCGGGCTGACCGAGCTGCGGTCCACCTTCCGCGCCGATCAGGGCGGGCCGGCGCAGAGTTCTACCTCGTAGCCCCCGGCGTCCTCCAGGTAGGCCGCGTAGCTCTGCGGCCCGCCGGCGTGCGGATGCCGATCCGTGAACATCAGCGCCCAGCCGTGGCCGGGCGCCGCGGCGGCGAGCCGATCCACCTCCGCCTCACCGGCCACCGTGAATGCCAGATGGTTCAGGCCGGGCGCCAGCCGGTCGTGCGCCGTGCCGGACAGCGCCGGGGATTGCTCCAGCACCAGGTACGTAGCCCCGTGCCGCCAGGAGCGGCCCAACGGCCAGTCCTGGTACGGCTGCCAGCCCAGCTCGCCGAGCAGCCAGCCCCACGGGCCGCGGGCCGACGCCAGGTCGGGCACCCACAGCTCCACGTGGTGCAGGCTCAAGAAACCCCGCCCGGCACCCACTTCACGTCGCCGCCCGGGTTGGCCGTGCGGCCCAGGATGAACAGCAGGTCGGAGAGCCGGTTCAGGTACTTCGCCGGCAGCAGCGACGTCCGCTCCTGCTCCAGCTCGTACAGCGCCCACGCCGACCGTTCCGCGCGCCGCGCGACCGTGCGTGCCACGTGCAGCAGCGCCGCCCCCGGTGTTCCGCCCGGCAGCACGAAGGAGTCGAGCGCGGGCAGCTGGTCGTTGTACTCGTCGCACCAGCCCTCTAGCCGGGTCACGTATGCCTCGGTGATGCGCAGCGGCGGGTAGGGCGGGTCCTCGGCCAGCGGGTTGCACAGGTCGGCGCCCACATCGAACAGATCGTTCTGCACCGCGGTCAGCACGCTCTTCACGTCCGGGGCCAGCGACCCCAGCGCGAGCGCGACGCCGATCGCCGCGTTGCACTCGTCGGCGTCCGCGTACGCGACCACCCGGGGATCGGTCTTCGCGGCCACCTCGTTGTTGCCCAGTCGGGTCGAACCGGCGTCGCCGGTACGGGTGTAGATGCGGGTGAGATGCACGGCCATGCCCCCCACCCTACGGAGCCCGGTGAGCGCGACCCATACGATGGCTCGCGTGGATGTGATCAGAGTCAAGGGTGGCGCCCGCCTGTCCGGCGACGTCTCGGTCGGCGGTGCGAAGAACTCCGCGCTCAAGCTCATGGCCGTCGCGCTGCTCGCCGAGGGCCGCAGCGTGGTCGCCAACGTCCCCCGCATCACCGACGTGGCCATCATGGCCGAGGTGCTGCGCCGGCTGGGCTGCGAGGTGTCGCTGGCCGGCGGCGAGGCCACCATCGACGTGCCCGCCGAGCCGGGCAGCGAGACCGACTACGACCTGGTGCGCCGGCTGCGCGCGTCCATCTGCGTGCTGGGCCCGCTGCTGGCCCGCCGCGGTTACGTGCGGGTGGCCCACCCGGGCGGCGACGCGATCGGCTCGCGCGGGCTGGACATGCACGTCGCCGGCCTGGCCCGGATGGGTGCCGAGATCTCCGGCGAGCACGGCTTTGTCATCGCCTCGGCGCCGGGCGGCCTGCGCGGCGGCAAGATCTGGCTGGACTTCCCGAGCGTCGGCGCCACCGAGAACCTGCTGATGGCGGCGGTGCTGGCCAAGGGCGTCACCGAGATCGACAACGCGGCCCGGGAACCGGAGATCGTCGACATCTGCGACATGCTCACCGCGATGGGCGCGCAGATCACCGGCGCCGGCACCTCGACCCTGACGGTCGAGGGCGTGGAGGCGCTCAAGCCGGTGCGGCACACCACGGTCGGCGACCGGATCGTCGGCGGCACCTGGGCGTTCGGCGCCGCGATGACCCGTGGCGACGTCACCGTGCACGGGGTGCAGCCGGCCTATCTGGAGATCGCGCTGGACAAGCTGGTCTCGGCCGGCGCGGTGGTCGAGCCGGGTGACAACCAGTTCCGGGTGCGGATGGACGAGCGCCCCAAGGCCATCGACATCGTGACGCTGCCGTACCCGGGCTTCGCCACCGACCTGCTGCCGATGGCGATCGGGCTGGCCGCGGTCAGCGCGGGCTCGTCGCTGATCACGGAGAACATCTTCGACGGCCGGTTCATGTTCGTGAACGAGATGGTGCGCCTGGGCGCCGACATCCGCACCGACGGACACCACGCCGTGGTGAACGGCCGCGAGCGGCTGTCCGGGGCGCCGGTGCGGGCCACCGACATCCGCGCGGGCGCCGGGCTGGTCATCGCCGGGCTGTGCGCGGACGGCGTGACCGAGGTCGGCGAGGTGCACCACATCGACCGGGGCTACCCGGACTTCGTGGAGGACCTGGCCAACCTGGGCGTCGACGTCGAGCGCGCGGTGGTCGCCGAGCCGACGTTCGACTTCTAGCGCCGTTCTCGCCCGACCGCCGCGCTCTGGCGGAACGACAAGCCCGCGCGTCGGTCGTGTACTGCCCTCACCGAGTCCCGGGGGATTGACTGGTCGTGCCTCGGTCCGGGTGGGTTGTCCGGTGGCGTCCCGGTCGGGTTTCGCACGACAGGTGACCTCCCCCTCGGCTGACACCCGCAGCGCCCGCCGCGCCGGCGAAGGTGACCGTCCCGGCGAAGGTGAGCGCTGCCGATGGGTGTTCCCGGATTGCGGACGCCGCGCTCGTATCGTGGACGGCCGTCCCACCTCCCGGTTCGTTGTCTCAACACCTGGGCGGGCGTTCCACCATCCGGCCTCGCCGCGACGACAAAACACCACACTTCACCGATAACGAACCTCCGGTCAAGGCTCACGCACCGATCTTGTATCAGCATTTGTGCCCTGAACAGCGAAGGAGTTGTGTTTGTAGGCAGGCTCTGGAGTTGATGCTGTGCGAGAGATGAAGGTTTGGCCCTTCGGAGTCGCCCG